>JANXRC010000161.1 GCA_025353195.1 Rhodocyclaceae bacterium | reverse complement strand
CTTCGTACGCTTCCTCGAATCTCATCTTCCGGATCTCCTGTAGCACTTCCGTCCGTCTCATCTCGCACCCCCTTCGGGGCACTATGACGACCGGACAGATGTCGTGCTACAGAACCGGACAGATTGAAAACTCGCAACAGTTTCACCTTGACCGGTTGGCCGTTCCGGACAAAGCCGATATCCTCATTGGATACCCAGACCTCGGCCTTGAGCAGTTCGCCCTTCGGCACCAGGGTCAGCATCACCGTGCCGGGCTGCACCACAGTACCGGTGGTGTGCGTCGCCAGGTCCTTGACGATGCCGTCCTGGGAAGCCTTCAACTCCAGCAGGCCGCGGCGGTGCGTCAGCTTGGCCGACTCCTGCGCCAACTTCTCGACGCTGCCGTGGATTTCGTTGCGCTCGGTATAGAGCTGTTTGCGCGAATCGGATTCGATCTGCACCAGCTTGCGCTCGGACTGGGCAATGCCGGCCTGTGCCGATTCGATCAGATGCTCCTGGGCGCGCAAGTCCTCTTCCTTTTCCACCCGCTCGCGGCGCTTGTCGCTGGCCATCAGGGGGCCGGCAAAACCCTGCTTCGACAACTTCTCGAAGGCCTGTTCCTGCTCCTGGTAATGCGGCAGCGTGCTTTGCAGCTTCTGCCTGACCCGTTCCGCCGCGGCCCTTTCCGCTTTGGCCTTGGTCAGCCGGGTGCGCTCTTCGGCCAGGGCGGACTCCACCGCCGCGCGATTGGCCCGGTACTGGGCGGCGATTTCCCCGGCCAGCGCCGGCGAGTCACTTGCCGCAAACAGCAAGGGCGTGCCGTTCAATTCGGCGTCGATGCGCTTCAGGGTCAAACGCTTTCTGGCCAACTCCGCCTCGACCGACTTGCTGTCGGCCTCGGCCGGCAAGGCATCCATCCGCATCAGCACCTGGCCGGCACGCACCGGTTCGCCTTCACGCACCAGAATTTCCAGCACGATGCCGGACTCCGGCGGCTGCACGATCTTAACGTAGCTCTGCGGCACCAGCTTGCCTTCCGCCACCGCGACGATATCCAGCCGGCCGAGGATGCCCCACAGCAGCAGACCGGCCAGCAGGCAGGCAAGCGTGAGCAGCACCCGCCGCCCCAGCGGATGCGGCGGACTCTGCTGGATGCGCAGCAGCGGCGCGGCGAAGTCGGACGGACCTTGCTCCGCCGCCGCGAACAGACGCTTGCCCCACTCGGACATCATGAAGCGTGCAACCGGTCGAAGCCTTCCTTCAAGCCTTCAAAGGGTTTCAAACCGGCGCCGGGCAGGCCGATGGGATTGCCCGCGCCGAGGGCGCCCTGCCCCCCCGACAGCAACGAGAATCCATCCTGCCGCGCGCCACCGGTCCGATCGCACCAGGCGCCGCCGTCATCGCCTTCGTCCAGACGCCCTGCCAGTTGGTCGCGCAGGCGTGCCCAGCCAATCGCGTAGTCGATCGGCGACACAGATGGTGACGGCGTCCCGGCGTGCTGCCAGGACTGCCACGCCGCCTCGACGTCGCGCTGACTGAGAAAGCGGCCGGCGTCCTCGTGCGCGCCGGATTGGCCGTCGCGACCGTTGCCGTGATCACCGTGACTACCGTGATCGCCATCGTGCGAGTCCCCATGCCCATCGCCGCCATGCGACGACTGGGGCGGCACCGATACACCTGGCAGGCCGCTGGTCGCGGTCGCTTCGCTGCGTGGCGTCGCCAGCGCGGCCGACACCGTTTCCGGCCGGATACCGTCTAGCGTTCCGGTACTCGCATAGGCCGCCGCCAGGCTGCCGCCGGCCACATCGCTGGTCGCCGCGTCAAGTTTGAAGCGGGATGCATCGCTCCCCGGAGTCCAGGCTTCGATGCGCTTGTTGGCGGCGAGCACGGAGTCGAACTTCTGTACCAAGGCGGTAAAGTTGTAGCGCTCGAAAGTCATGCCACTGGCATCAGTGGCAACCTGGAGCGTGGCAATGGTCCGGCTGCCGCTGCTCTTGTACCAATCGACAAACTGCACGGAATCACCCTTGCCGGTATTGACGATCAAGTCCTTGCCACTTTTTTGCAGGCGGATGTCGGCAACGCAAATGCCGCCGCCGAGCGACAGGCTGTCGTTCTGTCCATCCCCGCCCTGAATGCGATCCGCGCCGTCGCCGCGGTTGAAGGCGATCACATCGGCGCCACCGCCCAGCCGAATCGTGTCGTCGCCGCGACCGCCGGCGATGACGCCAACGTCATCGCCATCCTCCAGCACGTCTCTGCCTGCACCGCCATCCAGCGCATCCATGCCCGCACCGCCCAGCAGCGTGTCGTCGCCCGCCCGGCCCAGCAGGATGTCGTTCCCCGCCTTGCCATCGAGACGGTTGTCGCCGCTGTTGCCGACCAGCAGATTGCCCAGGCCGTTGCCATTTCCGCCGTAGTCGCCGGCGCCGACGAAGGCCAGCGCCTCGACCTGGTCGGGCAGTGCGAAGCCGCTATCCGCCCAGACGGAATCGAAGCCGCCGTTGGCTTGTTCGACGATGCGGTCCTTCTGATCTGTCACCAGATAAATGTCGTCGCCGCCACCGCCGATTAGTGTATCGGCGCCGCCGTGGCCATCGAATACGTCGTCATAGCCGGTCCCGGTCAGCGTATCCGCATGCGGCGTGCCGACGAAGATCTGTCCGGTCAGCGTGGCAGCGGCCACCGTCAGCGTCATCAAGCCGGCGGCGGTGGCGCCGCTGCCGTCGGTGGCGGTAAAGGTGACGTTGAGAGCCCCGGCGTTGGCCGGCCCCGGTGTACCCGAAAGCGTGCCGGTCGCCCCGTCGAAGGCGAGCCAGTCCGGCAAGGGCGAACCATCGGCGAGGCGCGCACTGTAGCCAAGGACATCGCCCGCGTCGGGATCGGCGAACGTGCCCGTCGGCAGGCTCCACGAGAACAGCGCGCCGGCATTTGCCTGCACGCCGGACAGCGGCGCGACCAGCAGCGGCGCGTCGTTGGTATTGATCATGCTGAGGCCGAAGGTCTGGCTTGCCACCGCACCGACAGTATCCGTGGCCGTCACGCTCACAGCCACCGTGCCGACATCCCCGTTGGCTGGCGTCCCGGAGAACGTCCGCGTCGCTGCATCGAAGGCCAGCCATGCCGGCAGCGGGTTGCCGTTCGCCAGCGCGGCCCCGTAGCTCAACGTATCACCGACATCCACATCGTTGAACGTATCGGCCGGCACGACAAACTGGAAGGCCGCATCTTCCGTTGCCTGCACCGCCGTGATGCCGGCACCGACTATTGGCGCGTCGTTGGTGTTGGCGACCGTCAGCGCAAACACTTGGCTGGCGAAGGCGCCTGCTGCATCGGTCGCGACAATGGAAATCGACAGAACGCCGACGTCTTCATTCAGCGGCGTGCCGAAGAAGGTGCCAGTCACCGCATCGAAGGCCAGCCATGCAGGTAGCAGCTCGCCATTGGCCAGAGTCGCCGATAGCGTCAGACTGTCTCCTGAATCGGCATCGAAAAAAGTGTTCGCCGGGATTGCGAAGCAAAACGCTACGTCTTCTGTCGCCCCTTGATCACCCAAGGCATCAACGATGGTCGGGGCGTCATTAATGTTCGCAATCACGACCGTGGCAATACTGGCCACGCTCTCGGCTGTTCCCATTCCATCGATGTACGAAACCACCGCGCGCAATTGCTGCCCAACCTGGGCCTCCGTCAGCATGAAGCCGTCGGACGTTGCGCCGCTGATATCGTTCCAGGTGTTGCCATCGATCGAGGATTGCCACTGGTAGCCTATGGCGCTCATGCCATCCAGGTCGGCCAGCATGCTGACGGCGCTGAGAGCCTGATTCTGGACCGCAGTGCCTGTCAGGGTCACTGTGCCGGTTGGGGAATTGTTCGTCCCGATGAGGGCATCAAGATCGGTACCCGATAACTCGCTATCCGCATCCGAGAAGTAGATGCTGTCGAGACGCGTTGGCGTCGTTGGATCGTACCAGCCCTTGATCGTTGCACTAGTATCCGTACCCTCGATGGAAACGACCAGATCATGGCCGTCCACTCCGGCATGGCGGATGAAACGCAGTTGCTCCTGGGACACGCTCGGACCGATTTGGAGTTCGTTCCATGCGTCGTTTCCCACCCCAACAATCACTACATCGTGCCCGCTGTGCCGGTCGATGAAGTAGCTGTTCCAACCCGTACCTCCGATGAGTGCATCGTCGCCAGCACCACCAATCAGCCAACCGCCGCCCTCTCCCGCAATCAGTTTGTCGTTGCCAGCCATGCCATGAATCTCGGTATAGGCCATCGTTGTCGCTTCCAGTACTTCATCATCAATGGAACCGATCAGCGTCTGGGAATACTCATTGCCGCTGACGCTGCCCGCCAGGGTCGCCTGCAGCACATCCGCCGCCCATACCGTGCCATCGGAAAACTCGACACGAGGCAAGGTTTCAGGCCAGAACATCAGATCGACAGAACCGACCCCGTCCTGAATGGATAGCATCAGCAGGCCGTCGCCCTGCCCGGAGACAATTGTCACGTCCCCTGGGAAAATCCCGGCAGTAAAACGAATGACGTCGGTTTCATCGACCCGGAGCGACACAGGCCCACTCTCCCGCTCATAGACAAAATCGTGGCCACCGCCCGGGCCAATGATGTAGACATCCTTGCCAAGCCCGCCGTCCAAGAAGTCATCTCCGGTGCCGCCATCCAGCGTGTCGTTGAGACTGGTTCCACTAAGTTCGTCGTCTCCGGAAGTTCCCGTCAGTGTTACACCCAGGTCAGCGTCAACGGTCAGCATGAAGTTCTGGCTAGCGCTGGCGCCCGCCAGATCAGTTGCCATGACCATGAGATCAAGCATTCCCGCGTCACCATTCGCTGGGGTGCCGTTGAAGCTGCGTGTTGTTGCATCGAAGCTCAGCCAGACCGGCAGCGCAGAGCCATCGGCCAATGTACCGGCCAGTGTCAGCGTGTCGCCGGCATCGATATCGTTGAAGCTGCCGCCGGGCACTGCAAACTGGTAGTTAATGTCCGGCGCGATCACCTGGTCGGCGATCGTAGCCGCCACGACCGGGGCGTCGTTGACGTTCGCCACCTGCAGGGTAATCCTGCCGGTGCCTTGGTTGCCATTCGGGTCCGAGGCAGTCACCGCGACATCGAGAGTGCCCACATCCGCGTTTCCCGGCGTACCGCTGAACGTGTTGGACGCGGCATCGAAGCTCAGCCATGCGGGCAAGTCCGTTCCATCCGACATTCTTGCGCTGTAGACCAATGGATCGCCATTAGGATCGGCGAATGCATTCGCCGGTAGCACGAAACTGAACAGCGCGTCTTCACTCGCGATTTGGTCGGCAACGGGCTGGGCGGCTGGGCGGCCCTTCAGGATATCGGCGACCGAGAACACGCTCCCATCAGAGAACCTGACCACCTGAATCGCCGGCGAGTTCTGCCCGCCGACGTTGACGCTGTCGCCATCGCCAAAATCCAGCGTCACATTTTCGTTGAAGTTCACAATTCCGCTGGTCGTTGTCGGCGTAATGCCGTTCCCCAATTCCAAGGTATTGGTCTCGGCGACCTGGGTTTCTCCCCACTCACCGCCCCAGGCCCACGGCCGATCATCGATCGAATCCACTCCGTCGCCGCGGTTGAAAATATAGGTATCGTCGCCGGCCCCACCGGTGAGCGTGTCGTCGCCCTGCCCGCCATCCAGTATTTGGTTGCCGTCACCACTGCGCAATTCGTCGTTGCCTGCCAAGCCTTCGATGCGCGCTATCAACGTACCGGCCACGAGGACATCGTCGCCGTCCGTGCCCATTTGCACCAGGCCGCCGCGCTGGGTGATCAGTTCCTCAACCGAAAGCGGCGTACCGTCCGCGAATTGAAGTGTCTGGACGGCAAGACTGTGGAGCGCGCCGATCTCGATGCTGTCGCCGTTTAACAGATCAAGCGTCAGCGCATTGCCGTCGTACACCGGCGTAATCCTGTCCACCCCGATGCCCGCGCCAAAGCTCAAGGTGTTCGCCCCAAAGTCATCGATCCGGTCCGCCCCGTCGTTGAGCCGATAAACATAGGTATCGCTGCCGGCGCCACCGGCCATAACGTCACTACCGGCGCCGCCTTCGAGGACATCATCGCGAGCGCTGCCATACAGCCGGTCGTCACCGCCCTGCCCCTGCAAGGCTTGATCGCTGTCGAACATCGCCATGACATCGTCGCCCGCCGTGGCGATGGATTGAACTACTCCGCACTGTTCAAGAAAGTCAGCCAGCGTTTGTGTCGTACCGTCTTCGAAGCGCAATGACGTGACGGCGGGATCGGTCATGGAGCCGAGCGAAATGCTATCGCCACCGCCCAGGTCCAGCGTCAGCATGCCGTCGGCCAGCAAGGGCGTGATGCTGTCCGGAGCGATGCCGGCGTCGAACTGCAGCACGTTCGCATCATCGAAGGTATCCGCGATGGCGTCCGCGCCGTCGCCGATGTTATAGGTGTAAATATCGCTGCCTGTACTGCCCGCCAGGACATCGGCGCCGCCGCGACCTTCGATGCGATCCGCGTACATCGTGCCGTACAACGACTCGGCGTCCGCCGTTCCGCTCACTTCAATCGGGCGCTGGGTAAAGAAGTCCTCGATGGCCAGCGTCGCGCCGTCCGCGAACTTCAGCGACTGAATCGCGAGATCATGTTGCGGGCCGATGTCGATGCGGTCGTTGTTGCCCAGGTCGAGTACGATGCGTCCGCTGTCCTTATCCAGTCTCGCCGCGATGTCGCCCGGCGCGATGCCCGCCCCCAGGCTCAGGACATTGCCCTCGCGCAGCCATGCGCCCTGATCCACATCCCAGCGCCACTCTGCGCTGTCGGTGATGAGATCGGCGCCGTCGCCGCGCTGGTAGAGATAGGTATCGACACCCGCCCCGCCGATCAGGGTGTCATTGCCCTTCCTGCCTTTGATGCGGTCCGGGGCGTTGGTGCCGGTGAGGATGTCATCACCGTCGGTGCCTTCGATGTCGAAGCCCCGCGCCAGCAGTTCGCTGGCGTTCAGCACGCTGCCGTCGTCGAACTCGAATTGGGTGTCACCCAGGCTGGCGTAGAGATCATTGTGATCGACGTTCATCAGATGCACCTCGCCGCCCTCCCCGTCACCAAA
>JANXRC010000118.1 GCA_025353195.1 Rhodocyclaceae bacterium | reverse complement strand
CAGAACACGATCGGGCTGGCCTGCGGCTGCCAGTCCTTGATGCCGAGCCGGTCCAGGCGCTGCTGCAATTTTTCCGAGGCGACGCCGACGGCGCCGAGGCCGGACAGGTCGCCCTTGGCATCGGCGAGGAATACCGGGACGCCGGCATTCGACAGTTGCTCCGCCATGCGTTGCAGGGTCACCGTCTTGCCGGTGCCGGTGGCGCCGGTGATCAGGCCGTGGCGGTTGGCGAGTTGCGGCAGCAGGGCGAGTTCGATCTCGCCGCTCTTGGCGATGGGCAGGGGCTGGGTCATGGCGCGGATTCCCGGGATGCTAAAATTTGCGATTGTATGTGACATCACCTCGTGACAACCCCGCGACACCGTCGCGGCAAGCCGCACAACCAGGGAAACAACTATGGCCGGCCATTCCAAATGGGCCAATATCCAGCATCGCAAGGGGCGCCAGGACGCCAAGCGGGGCAAGGTATTCACCAAGCTGATCAAGGAAATAACCGTCGCGGCGAAGATGGGCGGCGGCGACATCAGCGCCAATCCGCGGCTGCGGCTGGCGATCGAAAAGGCCAAGGCGCAGAGCCTGCCGAAGGACAATATCGATAACGCGGTCAAGCGCGGCACCGGGCAGCTGGAGGGCGTGAACTACGAGGAAGTGCGCTACGAGGGCTACGGCATCAACGGTGCGGCGGTGATGGTGGATTGCCTGACCGACAACAAGGTACGCACCGTCGCCGAAGTGCGCCACGCCTTCGCCAAGCACGGCGGCAACATGGGCACCGACGGCAGCGTCGGCTTCCTGTTCACCCACTGCGGCCAGATGGTGTTCGCCCCCGGCACCAGTGAAGCCGCGCTGATGGATGCGGCCATCGAGGCCGGCGCCGACGACGTGCTGACCAACGAGGACGGCTCGATCGAAGTCGTGACGCCGCCCAACGACTTTGCCGCGGTCAAGGATGCGCTGGAGAAGACCGGCTTCAAGCCGGAATTCGGTGAAGTGACGATGAAGCCGCAGAACGAGACCGAGTTCGCCGGCGATGACGCGCTGAAGATGCAGAAGCTGCTCGACGCGCTCGAAGCCCTGGACGATGTGCAGGAGGTTTATACGACGGCCGTGATCGACGAGTAGCGTGGCAGCGCCTTCACCCGCCCGCTTCGCGCCGCTGCTCTTCGTCCTGCTCTGGAGCACCGGTTTCATCGGCGCCAAGCTCGGCTTGCCGCACGCCGCGCCGCTGGCTTTCCTGCTGGTCCGCTACCTGCTGGTGCTGTCGCTGATGACCGTGGTGGCGCTGGCGATGCGCGCGCCCTGGCCGCGCGACCCGCGGCAGTGGTTTCATATCGGCGTTTCCGGCCTGCTGGTGCACGCCGTGTACCTCGGCGGCGTGTTCATGGCGATATCGAAGGGCCTGCCTGCCGGCGTCACCAGCCTGGTGGTGGGCATCCAGCCGCTGCTGACCGCCGTCGGTGCCGGCTGGTTCCTGAACGAAGCGGTGCGGGCAAAACAATGGCTGGGCCTGGTGCTCGGCTTCGTCGGCGTGGCGCTGGTGGTATCGGGCAAGCTCGGCAGCGGCTTCGGTCTCGATGCCTTGTGGCCGGCCCTTGCTGCACTGGCCGGCATCACGGTCGGCACCTTGTACCAGAAACGCTTTTGTCATGGCTTCGACTGGCGCACCGGCGCCATTGCCCAGTTCCTGCCGACCGCGATCGCCACCGCGATCGTGGTCCACCTGACCGATAGCTTCCGCGTGGAATGGGTGCCCGAGTTCGTCTTCGCCCTGGCCTGGCTGGTGCTGGTGCTGTCGGTGGGAGCGGTGTCGCTGCTCAACATGCTGATCCGGCGCGGCAGTGCGGTGAATCTGGCCAGCCTGTTCTACCTAGTGCCGCCCTGCACCGCGCTGATCGCCTGGCTGCTGTTCGACGAAAGGCTGGCGGGCATGGCCCTGGTCGGGATGGCGCTCGCCGTTTGGGGCGTGTATCTTGCGCGGAAATGACCACCATCCCCCCGTCCCCCTGCCCATGGCAGAGGGCGACTACAGTTCAGCGGCTATCGCCGCTTCCGTGTTTTGGCTCACCACCTTCTTGGGGCGGCCCGGCTGAGGTGGCATGAAAGCCTCGGCCTCGATACCCATCCGCATTCTCGGCATTGACCCCGGCCTGCGCTCGACCGGCTTTGGCGTCATCGACAGGACCGGCAACGCGCTGAGCTATGTCGCCAGCGGCTGCATCAAGTCTGATGCGGCGGGCAGCCTGCCGCAGCGGCTCAAGACCATCCTCGACGGACTGGTGGAGATCATCGCCACCTACCAGCCGCAGCAGGCGGCGGTCGAAATCGTTTTCGTCAACGTCAATCCGCAATCCACGCTGTTGCTCGGGCAGGCGCGCGGCGCGGCAATCGCCGCCCTGGTGACGGCGAACCTGCCGGTGGCGGAATACACCGCGCTGCAAGTCAAGCAGGCGGTGGTCGGCCACGGCAAGGCGGCGAAGGAACAGGTGCAGGCCATGGTCGTGCGCCTGCTCAAGCTGCCCGGCACGCCGGGCAGCGATGCTGCCGACGCGCTGGCCTGCGCGATCGCCCACGCCCATGGCGGACAGGGCATGGGCGCTCTGTCGACGCTGGGCAAACGCATGCGCAACGGACGGCTGGTGTAATGGCTTCGATTCTCTACGCTTGGGAATTCGGCGCGAATCTCGGACATATCGGCACATTCCTGCCTATCGCCAGGGAACTGCGCGATCACGGCACCACGGTGCACTGGGCGGTGACCCATCCGCACCAGGCCGCCCGGCTCCTGCCCAAGGCCGGCTTCGACTGGCTGCAGGCCCCCACCATGCCGGAACAGCGGCGCGATGGACCGCCGGTGAATTATGCCGACATACTGCTGCGCTTCGGCTACGGCAATGGCAACGACCTGCTCGGTCTGGTCGTCGCCTGGCGCGAAATCATGCGGCTCACCGCGGCGAAGGTGGTGCTCGCCGATCACGCGCCGACCGCGATCCTCGCCGCGCGCACGCTGGACATCCCGGTGATGCTTTTCGGCAGCGGCTTCTTTACCCCGCCGCCGGTGCACCCGACCCCCAACATGCGACCCTGGGCGCCGGTGCCCGCCGAGCGCCTGCTGGCCAACGACCAATTGGCACTGGCGAGCATCAACGCGGTGCTGGAGAGCTATGGCAAGTCGCGACTGGACACCCTTGCCCGGCTCTTCCGGGTGGCGGAGGACAGCCTGCTCAGCTTTCCCGAACTGGACCACTACGCGGCGCGGGGACCGGCCCGCTACTGGGGCATGCTGCCCGCCGCCGTCGCCGAAGACAGCACCTGGCCGGCGGTCGGCGGCCCGCGTGTCTTCTCCTACCTGCGGCCGGAGACGCCTCATGTCGAAGCCGCACTCGAGGCCTTGCACGGGCTTTCCGGCAGCGTGCTGATCTATGCGCCGGGACTGCCGGCCGAATTGATGCAGCGTTACGCAGCTCCGCACATTGCCTTCTCGCCGGTACCGGTGGACCTCAACAAAGTGGCGCACCAGGCCGATGCCGGCCTCACCTACGCCAGCCCGGCGGCCACTGTCGCGTTCCTGATGGCGGGCAAGCCGGTGTTGATGATCCCGGGCCACCTCGAGCAGTTCCTTTTCGCCAAGCGGGTGGAGGAAATGGGCGCCGGGCTGATCCAGAATCCGGAGCAGGCTCCGCACGACCTGGCGGCGATGCTGGGGCGGGTAATGCGCGAACCGCGCTTTCGCGCCAATGCCGCCGCCTTTGCCGCCAAATACGCAAATTTCGACCAGAATGCCGTCACGACGCATATCGTCGCGCGCATCGGGGAACTGGCCGATGCCCAAACCACCCGCGCCAACGCCGGAGCCCAGCCATGATCGGTCGCATCACCGGAATACTCATCGAAAAGAACCCGCCATCCATCACCGTGGATGTGCACGGC
>JANXRC010000098.1 GCA_025353195.1 Rhodocyclaceae bacterium | reverse complement strand
GAGTAGCCGGTGCCGAAATCGTCCAGCGAAACCCGGAAGCCGGCCTCGCGGAACTGCAGCAGCTTTGCCGCCACTTCGGGCCGATTGTCGAGCAAAAGGCCCTCGGTGATTTCGATGGCGATGCACTTGGCCGGCAGACCGATCTCCTTCAGGTAGGCAATCCAGGTTTCGTGCGTATTGCCCGAAAAGAACTGGCGCGGCGACTTGTTGACGCTGATCTGGATCAGCCCGTCATCGGTTGCCGCAAGCAACCCTGCGTCGTACCAGCGCTTCGCCGTGCGTGCCGATTCCTTGAACACCCAGTCGCCGATCTCGTTGATGAGGCCGATTTCCTCGGCGATGGGAATGAACTGCGCCGGTCCGACCATCCCATGCGTGGGATGACGCCAGCGCAGTAGCGCTTCGGCCTTGATGATGCGGCCCGTGGCCAGTTCCACGATCGGCTGCAAATGCACCTCGAGCTGGCCGGCGGCGATGGCATTGCGCAAATCATTGCTGAGCAGCAGCCGTGTCTGGGCGATCGCCTGCATCGACGCGGTGAAATAGCTGAAGCGGTCGCGGCCCTGCTCCTTGGCCGCGTACATGGCCTGGTCCGCATTCTTCAGCAGGGATTCGACAGTGCCGGCGTCGCTCGGGAAGATCGTGATGCCGATGCTGGCGGAAATGTATACCGTTTCGGCGCCAATCACGAAGGGCGCGGCCAAGGCCACGAGCATGGCCTGGGCGACCTCGCCGACGCGGTCGGTATCGGCCAGTTCGGACATGATTACGGTGAATTCGTCGCCGCCGAGACGCGCTACCGTATCGGTGGCACGTACGCAATCGCAGACGCGGCGCGCCGCTTCGATCAGCAGGATGTCGCCCGTATGGTGGCCGAGGGTGTCGTTCACCTCCTTGAAGCGGTCCAGATCGACGAACAGCAGCGCCACGTACAGGCCGCCGCGTTGAGCCTTCAGGATTTCGTGCTGCAGGCGGTCGCGGAAGAGGCGGCGGTTGGGCAATTCGGTGAGTGAATCATAGTTGGCCTGCCGCCAGATGGTTTCCTCCGAGCGCTTCCTTTCCGTGATGTCGGAAAACATGGCGATGCGCCGCAGCACCTTGCCATTCGAGTCGCAGATGGTGTTGATCGAAAGCTGCTCCGGGTATTCCTCGCCGTTCTTGCGCCGGTTCCATATCTCCCCCTGCCAGCGGCCGGTGGTTTCCAGCGTGTGCCACATTTCTTCATAGAAGGGCAGGTCATGCCGTCCGCTCTTCAGCAGGTTGGGGCTTTGTCCGATGGCTTCGTGCGAGGCATAGCCGGTCACCTGCGTGAACGCGGGATTGATGGCGATAATCCGGTTGTCGGCATCGGTCACGGTGATCGCCTCGCTGATCGCCTGGTGCACCGAGGCGGCGATTTGAAGTTCGTTCTCGGTGCGCTTGCGCTCGATGGCGAGCCCGGCCAGTTGGGCCGCTTCGTGCATCAGCTCGATATCGCCGGCATCCGGCACGGTCGGCTGTATCCAGAAAAAGGCGAACACGCCAAGCGCCTCGCCGTTGATGGCAAGGATCGGTTCCGACCAGCACGACACCTGCTCATTGGCGAGCGCCCGTGGTCGACAATCGTCGCAGATGGGATGGTCGCGGATATCATCCACGACAAAATGCTTGCCGCCATTCGCCGTCCCTGCGCAGCTGGCGCCGGCACGGTCGACTATGGATATTCTTGCGCCGCTGACGTGGTCCGACAGGTTCGGGGCGGCGCCATAAACCAGCTGTTGGCCTGGCTCCTCCAATAGCAGGATGGAGCAGGCCATGCCTTGGGTCTGCCGCTCCGCACCCTCGGCGATGAGATTGAGTATTTCGGTCAGTGCTGCATCCTCGGCGAGCCGGCCGGTAACCGCACTGCGTTCGCGCTGCCGTTCCTCGCCGCGTTTGCGCACGGTGATCTCGAGATTGTTGCCAAGATATCCGGTTATTACCCCTTTTTCGTCGCGCAAGGCGACGGCATTGCCATTCACCCAGACGATCTTGCCGTCGGGCCTGAGGAAACGGTAGTCCATCGACCATGCTTTGTCGGCTGCGAGAGATTCCTGCCAGATGGCTGCGACTGCATCGCGGTCGTCCGGGTGTATCGTCCGCATCCATCCCTGCCCTGCGGTTTCATCGGCAGAGAGCCCGGCGATTTCGCACCAGCGGCGGTTCACGAAAAGGCAATTGCCCCGGGTATCGATCTGGTAGATGCCGACCGGGGCATGGGTCGCCAGCATGCGGAAGCGTTCCTCGCTTTCCCTGAGTTCGGACACCCTCTCCCTGATTTTCGATTCCAGCAGCAACTGGTTGGACTCGAGCTGGCGGCGCTGGCGGTACAGTTCGCAGAAGACTCTTACCTTGCTCTGGAGGATGTGGGGTTCGAAGGGTTTGATCAGGTAATCGACGGCGCCGAGTTCATAGCCCTTGAACTGCAGCTGGATATCCTTCATCCCGGCGGTGACGAAGATGATCGGGAGGTGCCGCGTCTTTGGATTCGACCGCATCAGTTCGGCCGTCTCGAACCCGTCCATGCCGGGCATCTGCACATCGAGCAGCACCAGCGCAAAATCCTGCCTCAGGGTGTGGCGCAGCGCGTCGTTGCCCGACGAGGCCTTTACCAGTTCGAGTTCCTGATCATCGAGGACTGCCTCAAGCGCCACCAGGTTTTCCGGGCGGTCGTCGACCAGCAGCAGCGCCACCTTCTCAAGCATTTCGCCCTCTTATGTTGTGCGACATCGAGGCGCGTTTCGGCGCCAGCATTTGCAACAGGGCCGCCATGCCATCCAGGGCGACCACATAGTCTACCCCCGTCGCCGCGATCGCGGCCTGCGGCATTTGCCGGGCTTCGGCGTCCGCCGGATCCTGGACGATGGCGACACCGCCTTTTTGCTTGATGGTCTTCAATCCCAGGCTGCCGTCGAAATTGGCTCCGGTGAGGACGACGCCGATCAGGTCCGGCCCGAAGACTTCGGCGGCCGACTCGAACAGGACGTCGACCGAAGGACGGGCAAAGCTCACGTAGGGATCCGCGGAAAGCGACAGGAGGCCCTCGCGCTCGACCAGCAGGTGGTAGTTGGGAGGTGCCAGGTAAACCGTACCGGGAAGGATTTCGTCCTGTTCGTCGGCTTCCTTCACGCGCAGGAAACAGTTTGCGTCGAGCAGTTTCGCCAGGCCGCTTTCCACATCCGGGCGCATGTGCTGGACGATCAGAATCGGGAGCGGGAAATCCGCCGGCAATTGGCCGAGCAGCTTTTGCAGCGCCTGCAGCCCGCCAGTGGAGACGCCGATCACCACGGCCTGAAAGCTCCTGGTGCCAGCCTCCGGAGCCAGCCCACGGCGCGGCGACATTGCGTTTTCGGTGTCAGCCATAACGCTTGCGGTAGATGCGCAGCGGGGGCGCCAGCTCTTCGTAGCGTTCGCCCATCTTCCTTCTCTCGAGGCTTTCCTTGAGTCCGAGGCAGAGGACTCCTCCCCCCAACAGGCTGCTGTCGAAAAGGTGCAGGCATCGCTCCTTGAGGGCGGGCTTGAAGTAGATCATGACGTTGCGGCACAGGACCATGTTCATTTCCCCGAATTCGCCATCGACCGCCAGGTTGTGCGGCGCGAAGACGATGTCCTTCTTCAGTGCGGGCGACAGGATGGCGCGATCGTAGCGGGCGGTATAGTAGTCGGCAAAGGAGACTCTGCCGCCGCTCTTCTGGTAGTTGCGGGTAAACCGCTGCATCTCGGTGATCGGCATCACTCCCTCGGCGGCTTTCTGCAGTACCGCCTCGTTGATGTCGGTGGCGTACATCCGGTAGCGCCCGGCCATGCCTTCCTCATTCAGCAGTATCGCCATGGAATAGGCTTCCTCGCCCGTGGCGCAGCCGGCGTGCCAGATCTTGACGAAGGGATAGGTCTTGAGAAAGGGCACCACCTGCTCCCGTACTGCCCTGAAGAACGCCGGATCGCGGAACATTTCGGTGACATTGACGGTAATGCCCCGCAACAGCGACTCGAACGCGCTGCGGTCGCGCAGCAGCAGCGACTGGGCCTGCGAGAAGGTGTCGAATTCGGACTCGGCCAGCCAGTGCGTCAGCCGACGCTTGATCGAGGCGTCGGCGTAGTCGCGGAAGTCGTAGCCGTAGATTTCCTGCACTCCTTCCAGCAGGAGCCGGATTTCCACGTCGTCGACACCGCCGGATTTCATACGTGCTGGAAGATCCAGACGCGGATCAGCGACAGCAGCTTTTCGACCTCGATCGGTTTTGCAATATAGTCGCTCGCCCCCGCCACCATGCACTTTTCCTGATCGCCGCGCAAGGCCTTGGCAGTCATGGCGATGATGGGAATATTCACCAGGCGGGGATTCTTGCGAATTTCGCGCATGGCCGTGTAGCCGTCCATTTCCGGCATCATGATGTCCATCAGTATTATGCCGATATCCTGATGCTGCTCGAGCCGGGCAAGCGCTTCCTTGCCGTTTTCGGCCTCGATCACCACCATGTTCTTCTCCGCCAGGACGCTGGAGAGGGAAAAGATGTTGCGCATGTCGTCGTCGACCAGCAGAACTTTCCTGCCTTCCAGCATCGCCTCCTTGTCGATGGCGGTGCGGATCATGCGCTGTTTGTTCGGATGGAGGTTGCTCTCCACCAGATGGAGGAACAGGGTGACCTCGTTGAGCAGCCGTTCCGGACTCTTGGCGCCCTTGATGATGATGCTCTCGGCGAAGCGCCGCAGCTTGCGCTCGTCCTCGTGGGTCAGCTCGCGGCCGGAGTGGATGATGACCGGAATCCGCCGCGCCCCTTCCATGTTCTGGATGTATTCGAGGAGTTCGAAACCGGACATGTCGGAAAGACCCAGGTCGAGCACCATGCAATCGAAGGATTGCGAGGAGAGCAGTGCAATGGCCTCCTTGCCCGACGAGGCCACCGTGATATCGACAACGCTTTCCTCGAGCAGGGCGACCATGCTTTTCGCCTCGTCCTCGTTGTCTTCGACGATCAGCAGTTTCCGCATCGACTTGGCGAGCGAGCCCTCAATGGACTGAAACACCTCGCTCAACTGTTCCATGCTGACGGGCTTGGTGACGAAGCCGATGGCGCCCATGGCCATGGCCTTGTGCCGGTCTTCCAGGCAGGTAACGAAATGGACGGGGATGTGCCGGGTGGCGGGGTTGTCCTTGAGACTGCGCATCACACCCCAGCCGTCGATGTGGGGCAGCATCACGTCGAGAACCACGGCGCTGGGCAGAAAGCGTCGCGCCATGGCGATACCGCTTTCCCCGTCCGAAGCCACCAGGGCGTCAAACCCGCGCTCCTTGACGATTCCCTGCAGGATACCGGCGAAGCTGAGATCGTCCTCGATGATCAGGATGCATTTGTCGCCCGCCGCGAGTTGGGCGCGATCGTCCGGCAAGGGTGCGTGGAAGGAAAGTGCCTCCTCGCTCTCCATTCCGCGTGGGAGCGGTGTCGCGACCGCCGGCCGCGATGCCTGTAGCTGCGGGCGCGACGGGACGGCGGACGCAGCCCCGGGTGCCAGCATCGGCTCCCGGCCTGCCGCTGCCGTGAGCGGCATGTAGAGGGTGAACACGCTGCCCTTGCCTTCCTCGCTGCGCATGCGGATCTCGCCATGCATCTTGCGGGCAAGCTGGAGCGAGATGGAAAGCCCCAATCCGGTGCCCCCGTACTTGCGACTGATGGAACCGTCCGCCTGCTGGAAAGCCTCGAAAACCAGTTGCTGGTTCTCTGTGGATACGCCGATCCCGGTATCGCTGACGACAAAGGCGAGCGCCGGCACCGGCAGCGGGTTTTCCTGCGCCGGGGGCGACGCGATGCGCAGGCTGACCTCCCCTTTCTCGGTGAATTTCAGGGCATTTGAAAGCAGGTTCTTGAGTATCTGGTGCACCCGCTGCTCGTCGCCATGGAACAGCGTCGGGACACCGGGATCGGCCTCCACCCGGAAAGCCAGCCCTTTCTCTTCCGCCAGCGGTTGGAACGTGGCACGCAGCGAATCGCAAAGATCCGGCACCGGCAACGCGGCGAAATTGAACTGCATCTGACCGGCCTCGACCTTGGAGAGGTCGAGGATGTCGTTGATGAGGTTGAGCAGGTCCATGCCGGCGGAATTGATGGTGGCGGCGAATTCGACCTGCTTGTCGGTCAGGTTGCTGTCCTTGTTCTGTTTCAGCAGGCTGGACAGGATCATCAGGCTGTTCAACGGGGTTCGCAGTTCGTGCGACATGTTGGCGAGGAATTCCGACTTGTAGGTGCTGACCCGCTCCAGTTCCGCCACCTTCTCCTGGAGGATCCGGCTCGCGCCCTCGATCTCCTGGTTCTTGAGGCGGATATTCTCGCGCTGCTGTTCCAGCATCTGTGCCCGTTCTTCGAGTTCCTCGTTGCTCTGCTGCAATTCCTCCTGCTGCACCCGCAGTTCCTCGGACTGCTGCTCGGTCTGCTCGAGAAGTTCTGCCGTCCGCCGGTGCGCCCGGTTGGCGTCGATGGCGATGGCGATGGTTTCCCTGGCAATTTCGAGAAACCTCAATTCGATGTCGCTGAATTCGCGGAAGCTTCCGATCTCGATCACGCCGACCAGGCGGTTGCCATGCAGCAGGGGAATTGCGGCGACGACTTTCGGCGCTGACTCTCCCAGGGCGGAGCCGATCGGCAGATAGCCGGGCGGTACGTCGGCCAGGCAGATGATCTTCTGTTCCCGCGCGGCCTGCCCGATCAGTCCTTCGCCCAGACGGAACTGCTGACCGGTCTTCATATCCTTGGTCAGGGCGTAGGTGGCGGTGAGGGAGAGCCTGATGGCGGATTCGTCGAACAGGTAGAGGGCGCCAACGCCGGCCTTGAGGTAACTCACCATGAAGGCCAGCACCTTGTCCGCGATCTCGTCCGTGGTCTGCTCTTCCCGGATCAGGAAATTAAGTTCGTTGCGCCCGCTCTTCAGCCAGTCGCGTGCCGCCTCGTTTTCGCGCGCCTGGCGCAAGGACCGGGTCATGTGCAGAAAGGCTTCGTCGAGCGCGCATTGAACCTCGCTCAGCTGGGACGCTGTCCGCATCAGGCTGCCCAACTGGTCCTTGGGAAAGTTGTCGAGATCGATTTGCAGGGGTTTCGCGACGACGATCTCCCGGCTCAGATCCCCCTTCCCTACGGCCTCCGCCGCGAGCACCCGGTCGGCGCTGCCCTTGATCAGGCGATGAACCGTCCCGACGGCGAGTTTCAGCGACTGCCTGACGCTGCGGGTGACCAGGAAAGCCACCGCGGCACCGCCGATGATGATTATGACGAGCATCAAGGCGATAGTCCCCATCGCCGCGTTGCGCTCCCTTTCCGCCGCCTGTTCGAACTCGGCGGCCTTGCGGGTGGCAAACTCGGCGATGTCGCTGGCCTCCTTGAGAACGGCATTGACCAGCAGCGCGTCGCGGCCATCATTCAGGACGGCGGCGTCGGCGCGGCGCCCGTTGCGCGCCAGGGCAAGGGTTTCGTCGCGGGCGGCACGCCAGTCGGCCAACGCCTTGTCGACCTGGGCGAGCTCTGTCGGGCTGCCCCAGAAACGCTCGCGAACCGTGGCCATGTCCTTGTCGATGCGGGCCGTCGCGGTGGACAGCCTTTGCTGCAAGGGACCGGCCTCGGCGGTACTGGTCTTGCCTACCAGGTCGCCTGCGATCTTCTGGCTGGCGAGAACATCGGATCTCACGCCAAGGATCGAGCTTGTTACGGCGAACGGGCGGTGGAAGATGTCGGAACTGATCGCCGACAGTTGAGTAATGCTGCGAGCCCCCAGGAAGCCCAGCACCAGCGCGCCGAGCAGCATCAGCGAAAATCCGATGGTCAGCCGGGTGACAATTTTCATTCGATTCAACATCGCCTGATTTCCATCCATTTATGGCATTAAGAAAAATCAGGGCGCACGGACCGTAGCGACCATGCGCCGCATAAGTGGAGATCCTGCACCAGGCGAATCTCCAGAACACCTTTGCACGTCGGGGGCGAAGCGGCAGTTCCCTTCTTTCTCCAGGAGAAGGGACAAACTTCGATATGGCTTATGTTTTTTATGGGCTGACCCCGCGCATCATAGCGTCGATTCCCGCGCCAGTCATCGTCCGATGCTGTCATTCATCCCGGTGTCGCCAGCGCCGTCGTCAGTCCAGTTCCTGGCCTGCCACCGCGCGGGGCAGGCCGCAGCGCTCCAGCGCCAGGCTGATCTCGGGCGCCCGGCGCAACTCGCGTATCTCGCGGTAGAGCAGGGCCGCCTCGGGACAGCTGCGCCGCATGAGGCCCAGCCATTGCTTGAGGCGGCCCGGCGACTGGTGGGGCGGCAGCTTCGCCTGCACCCGCGCCCAGAACTCGGCCAGCATGCCCTTGAGCACTTTCCAGTCGGCCGCGGCGGCGTGCTCTGCATGGCCCTCGCGGATGCGCCGTGCCAGCAGCGGGTCGGCGACCGCGCCGCGGCCGAGCATGACATCCGTGCAACCGGTGGCCGCGCAAATGTTGCGGTAGTCGGCCAGGTTCCACACCTCGCCGTTGGCGATGATCGGCAGTTTCACCACCTCGCGGATGCGCGCGATCCACTCCCAGCGCACCTGCGGCCGGTAGCCATCCTGTTTGGTGCGGGCGTGCACCACTAGTTCCTGCATGCCGCCAGCCTCCAGCGCCAGCGCGCAGTCCAGGGCGCGGTCCGTGTCCTCGATGCCGAGGCGCATCTTGGCCGTCACCGGAATCTCGCCCGGCACCGCCCGGCGCACGGCGCCGGCGATGCGCTGCAGCAGTTCGGGCTCGTCCAGCAGCGCGGCGCCGCCGCGATTGCGATTCACCAGCGGCGTCGGGCAGCCGAAATTCAGATCGATGCCGGCCGGCTTGAGCAGCGCCAGATGGGCCGCGTTTGCGGCCATGACTTCGGGGTCGGAGCCGAGCAGCTGGATGCGCACCGGCGTACCGCTGGCTGTACGCGAGCCGTTGTTGAGTTCCGGACTGATGCGCGTGAAGCAGGAGTGCGGCAGCACGGTGGTGGTAACGCGGACGAACTCGGTGACGCACCAGTCGTAGCCGCCGGCCGAGGTCAGCACTGCGCGCAGCACGTCGTCGGCAAGGCCCTCCATCGGGGCGAGGATGATGCGGCTCATCGCCAATCCTGGACGGCGATCGAGAATCGCCGTAGCACCAGCGCCGTCCCGCAAGGGGATACCGCTTTGCATAACTTTCTCAATGCTCGACCGGAACGATGCTGATCTGCCGGCCCTTCTTGAGCTTCCCGACGACGTGCATTTCGCATTGCTTGCAATCGAAGCGCAGGGTGAGCTTCTCCTTGCCATTAACCAGCGTCATCGGATCGGGGCGGATGCCCTTCACTTCCTTCGGGCAAAGGTTGAAGCTGTAGCGCAGGCAATGCTTCGTGATCATCAGCGAGACCTCGCCGGGCTCGGTGTTGGTCTCGTAGGCATCGGCGATCAGTGTGACGCCGTGCTTCGCGTAGAAGGCGCGGGCCTGGCTGTTGAGCACATTGCCGAGGTAACTCAGTTCGTTCTCGGGATAGGCAACCGGCGGTTCGACGGCCGCGTCGCGCGGCGGTCGCTGCCAGGCGGCGGCACGCGCTGCCACCAATGCGGCCACCGCGTCGCGGCGCAGGGCATTGACCGCGCTGGCCGGGAGGAACCAGGGCCGGGACAGCTTTTGCGCGATCTCGACGGCGGTGAAATCCGTGCCGCCGAGCTTGCCGAGCGCCTCGCCCAGCGCCACCATGGCCCGCTCGGCATTCTGCGCCGGCTCCTTGGCGTGGGCCAGCATCGCGCTCGCGGTGATGCCGTCTTCGTCAGTCAGTCGCAGGGCGAAGCCATCCGGCGCTTCGGTGAACTGCAGCGCGACGCGAATGCGCCTCTCGGCGGATTTCTTCTCCAGCGCTCGCTCGAACTCTTGGTCGCGGTTGCGGTAGAACTCGGTGCCGACGGCGAGATCGTCCGGCATCTCGCTGGGGAACAGGCGCTGCCCTTCGACGCGATTGATGCGCAGGCCTGCCAGTTCGCGGTGGCTGTCGAAATAGCTGAGGCCGTCGCCGTTGTGCAGCGGTGCGGATGCTTCGACTTCGAACCAGTCGGGCCCGAGGCGGCTGACTTCGCCGATCAGTTCGCCGGAGAACTTCGGCGTATCGAAGGCGCCGATGTCGGCCTGGCGCTCATTGACGAAGTAATCCGTGGCGCCGCGGTTGAAGGTCTTTTCCGGGCGCGGCGTGAAGGTGTAGGTGCAGCGCCCCGACGAGGCCCGCCGATACCCGGGCGACCGCTCGAGGAATTCGTCGAGCAGCGTGCGGTAGTGCGCCGTGATGTTCTTGACGTAGGAGAGATCCTTCAGCCGTCCCTCGATCTTGAACGAACGGATGCCGGCTTCGATCAGCTGCTGCAGGTTGGCGCTCTGGTCGTTGTCCTTCATCGACAGCAGATGCTTGTCGTGGGCGACGATGCGGCCGGC
>JANXRC010000202.1 GCA_025353195.1 Rhodocyclaceae bacterium | reverse complement strand
CCAGCGAAGCCTTCTTCGAAGCGCCGCAAATGCTCAGGGGCGAGTATGCGGAAGTCTACGAGCAGCTCAAGCTCTTCTACCGGCAAGATCCGGCCGGGCGAACATCTGCTCGGTAGCGGCGGTTCATTTGCGCCAGGCCCAAGGCAGCGGGGGGCGCTTCAAAATGACGCTAACCATGCTGACTTCAAGGCGATGATGGACTCGACTTCCGTTAACGGCTGAGAGCCCCAAGATTCGTAGTAAGCTTCATAGTCCGGGGCGAAGAAAGCAGGTGGTCGACCGCTTGCGATCAAACCCTGCTTGCTGTTTTATCGCGTAGACGCGAAAATTCGCGCATTCAGTCAAACACCAAAACATCCGTATGAAACTCCGGGAAATTCCTGTCGAACAACTGACCTTCGGGACATTCATATCCAAGCTCGACAGACCGTGGACGGAGACGCCTTTCGTATTTCAGGGTTTTGTCCTGAAAAGCGAAAAGCAGCTCGATGTCCTGAAGAAGTACTGCAAACACGTCTTCATCGACCCGGAGAAAGAGGAGTTGAGGGACATTCGCAAGGTCACCGCGGAGGATCTGGCAAAAGTACGCGGCACCACGGTCTACAAGGAGGTGGCGAGCGTCGAAGTCGAATTGCCCGTTGCCCAGAATGCCTTTACGACGACGACGATGGTGGTAAAGGAGCTTTCGCGCGCCGCGGAGATCGGGAACGCGATCGATAGCTCCCGGTCGCATGAGGCGGCAACGCAGATTACCGAGAGCGTCGTGCGCAATCCGGATGCGATGGCTCTGCTGATCAAACTCCAGGAAAAGAGTGGTGCGACCCTGAGTCGGGCGGTAGAGGTTTCGGTCATGATGACCATCTTCGGGCGTTTTCTCCAATTGCCGCCGGATCGCTTGAAAATCCTCGGCATGCTGGGACTGCTCCAGGATGTGGGCAGGCTCAAGTTGCCCGCCGAGCTCGCCGCACGCGGGCCCATCAATGCCGCGGAAGTCGAGCTCTACCGGACGCACGTAAACCACTCGGTCCGCATTCTGAGCAGCACACCCGGCCTCCCCCCGGAGCTTCCCGGGCTGGCGTCGCTGCACCACGAACGTTTCGACGGCAGCGGCTATCCGCGAGGACTGCGCGGGGATGCCATTGCGTTTCCCGGCTTGATCGCGGGGATCGTCGACGCATTCGACACGCTCACGGCACCGAAGCCGTTCGGACAAAACCTGTCCCCGGCAAACGCGCTGAGCATAATTTACAAAGGGCGCGGGACGGAATTTCACCCGGCACTAGTCGAACAGTTCATTCAGTGCATCGGCGTCTACCCCGTAGGCAGCGTGGTCGAACTGAACAGCGGCGAAGTCGCGATCGTGATCGCCCAGAACATGGTGCGTCGCATGCAGCCGCGCATCATGGTGATCAAGGACGCCAACGGCAACCGCCTGGTACCGTACAAGATGATCGACCTGATGAAGGAGCCCAAGGTCAGGCCCGACGAGCCGTATCGGATCCAGCGCTCCCTGGAGTACGGCTCGGTCAAGATCGATCCGCGCGAGATGTTCCTGTGAGCGGGGCGGACTCCGCCGCGCCGGCGGCGACGTCGGGCGGCCCGTCCGCCACCGAAACAGTCCCGTTTCTGGATGCGCTGCGCGGCCAGCTTGAGGAGAGATGTGCCGACGGCGGGATTCTGGCGGTGCTGTTCATCGAATGCGGCCTGATCAGCCGCATTGATGCGGTGTGGGGTTACCACGTCGGCGATGCCGTAGCTGGCCGTGTGACCGAATTGCTGCGCACCGATGTGCTGCGCCCGGGCGATCTTGTCACCAAGATGAGCCGTGACGGTTTCGCTTGCGTCCTTTCGACCGTCGAAGGTCCTGCCGTGGCGCTGCTGGCGGCGAAGAAATCGCTGCGCACGCTGAATGCGCCATTTTGGATTGGCGAGGACGAAATTTTTGCCAGTCCCGCAATCGGAATCGCGATGTGCCCGACCGACGGAGATCAGGCGGAAATGCTGCTGCAGCGGGCCACCAGCGCCTGCGTCGTGGCCCGCGACCTGACCGGCCGCATTGCCGATTACGCCGAAGACCCGGACAAATCGGCGGCATCGAAGCTGCTGTATGAGAACCGGCTGCGCACGGCTGTTTCCGAGGATGGGCTCGAACTCGCGTTTCAGCCGCAGTACGATCTGCGCCTGGGCCAGGTCATGGGCGCCGAAAGCCTGCTGCGCTGGCGCGATCCCGCGCTCGGCATGATTCCCGCGGTGGACGCATTCGCCGCGGCGGAAGCGGCGGACAAGATCACTGAGCTGGTCTCGTCAGTATTGAATCGTGCGCTGCGAAACGTCTCCGAATTCCGCTACAGCGCCGGGCTGGATTTGCGAATTGCCGTCAAGCTGCCGGCGCGGGCACTGCTGAATACGGAGCTGGTCGACGTGGTCCAGCGTGCGCTGGGCACCTGGAGCCGGCGGCCAGGCACGCTCATTCTGGAAATCGGAGAGACCTCGGTGCTACGAGCCGAGGTGACGGCGCGGGAGATGCTCGGACGACTCAGGGATCTGGGTGTCAAGCTGTCGATTGACGATGCGGACATGGCCCTGTCATCGCTGTTCTGGCTCGCGACCATGCCATTTCAGGAAATCAAGGTTGATGTCTCGGCTGCGCGCGACCTGGCCGGCCTGCCGAAATCCGACCGGATCCTCCAGTCGATCATCGAACTCGCCCATCACCTGCGCCTTGAAGTCGTGGCCTTCGGCGTCGCTGACGATGCGGCGGCGATCCGACTCAAGGAACTTGGCTGCGACTACATGCAAGCCGATTTCAAGGGCCCTGCGCTCGACCCCGAGGAATTCGTCGAGCGGTTCGGGTTCAACGAACGCTGAACTCGAACGGATTGGCAGATGCCGTGGTAAGGAACCCGCTCGCCGCGCGGGTCCGATTGCCTTGCCCTGCAGGCCCATACCCGCGGCGTGCCGACGCCCCGGCTTAACGCCTGAACAAAGGCGCTGGCCTGCACTGAAACTTCCTCTGGAATTCGGGTGGGGTGACCGATGGGGCTCGAACCCACGACAACTGGAATCACAATCCAGGACTCTACCAACTGAGCTACGGCCACCACCGAAACTGCACGCCGCCCGGAACGGACCCCCGGCTCGGCAGGGGCGAATTATGAGAGAAGGCTGCAAAAGAATCAAGCCTTTGCTCGGTCGGGAGTCGGCGCTGGCGGTACGCCGGCCATGGAATCGATCGCGAAGCAATGCGTTCCACTGTGCAAAATGGCGCAGCCGGACCTGCCGCGCAATGCTTGCTTCTTCCGCAGCCGCCCGCGTCGGCTTTTCTGTCCCTGCTGTCCTTGTCATCAGTCTCGAACTCGCGTACTATACTTGCGGAACCATGTTCCGCTATGCAGTTCTCGCGCTGCAATGCCGTACCCACCAAAGGACCCGATATCAATGGATCTCAATTTCACCGCTGAGGAGCAGCTATTCAGGGAAGAGGTGCGCGGCTTTCTGCGCGCCAAACTGCCCGTCGCAATCAGTCGCAAGGTGCTCGGCGGCAAACGCCTCGAGAAGGGCGATTTCGTCCGTTGGCAACAATTGCTGAATGAGCGGGGCTGGGGTGCCGTGGCCTGGCCCGAAGCCTTCGGCGGAACCGGCTGGAATGCCGTACAGCAGCACATTTTCGACGAGGAATGCGCTGACGCGGGGGCGCCGCTGCAGCTGCCCTTCGGGCTCAAGATGGTGGCGCCGGTAATCATGGCCTTCGGCAATCCGGCGCAGCAGCAGCGCTTCCTGCCGCGCATCATCGACGGCAGCGACTGGTGGTGCCAGGGCTATTCAGAGCCCGGGGCGGGTTCCGACCTGGCCTCGTTGACCATGCGTGCGGTCAGGGAAGGCGACCATTACGTAGTCAATGGCCAGAAGACCTGGAACACCCTCGGCCAGTACGCCGACTGGATTTTCTGTCTGGTTCGCACCAGCACCGAAGGCCGCCCCCAGACGGGGATTTCCTTCCTGCTGATCGACATGAAGACGCCGGGCATCACGGTGCGCCCGATCATCATGCTCGATGGCGAACACGAGATCAACGAAGTCTGGTTCGAGGACGTCAGGGTTCCGGTCGAAAACCTGATCGGCGAAGAGAACAAGGGCTGGACCTATGCCAAGTTCCTGCTCGGCCACGAACGCACCGGCATTGCCGGCGTCGGCCGCTCCAAGCGCGAATTGAAGAAGCTGAAGGACATCGCCCGCAAGGAGACCGCCAACGGCCGGCCGCTGATCGAGGATCAACGCTTCCGCGACCGCATCGCGCAAGTCGAGCTCGAGCTGATGGCGCTGGAGATTACCAACCTGCGCGTCATTTCCGCCGAAGGCGAGAAGAAACGCGCGCCGGGGCCGGAGGCCTCGATCCTCAAGATCAAGGGCTCCGAAATCCAGCAGATGCTGACCGAATTGCAGATGCAGGCGCTGGGGCATTACGCCCTGCCCTATCTCGAGAACGCGCTGGACGCCGGCTGGCAGGGCGATGCCGGAATGCCGGACTACGCGGACTACGCCGCATCGCTCGCCGGGCACTACTTCAACTTCCGCAAGACCACCATCTACGGCGGTTCCAACGAAATCCAGAAAAACATCATCTCGCAGATGATTCTCGGACTCTGAATCATGGACTTCAACTACACCGAAGAACAACTCGCGCTGCAGGACACCCTGCGCCGCTTCATCGCCAAGGATTACGGCTTCGAACACCGCCGTGCCCTGGCGAAATCCGCCGACGGCTTTGATCGCTCGGCGTGGAAGACCTTTGCCGATTTCGGCATCCTCGCCCTGCCCTTTCCAGAGGATTTCGGCGGGATTAGTGAACATGGCGGCAACGCCGTCGACACCATGCTGGTGATGGAAATGCTCGGCCGCGGACTCGCCCTCGAACCCTATGTCTCGACCGTCGTGCTCTGCGGCGGGCTGATCCGCGATGCCGGCAGCGCGGCACAGAAGAAAGCGCTGCTGCCCGCCATCGCCGGCGGCGAGCTGATGCTGGCCCTGGCGCACTTCGAACCCGGCGCCCGCTACGAACTCGATCATGTCGCCACCACCGCGACCGCAGCGGGTTCCGGCTGGCGGCTCGACGGCGCCAAGGCGGTGGTGCTGGGCGGCCCGTCGGCCGACAAGCTGATCGTTTCGGCCCGCGCTGGCAAGGGCCTGTCGCTATTCCTGGTCGACGCCAAGGCCTCCGGCGTCACGCTACGCGCCTATCCGACACAGGACGGTGCCCGCGCCGCCGACGTCAAGCTGGCGGGCGTGAAAGTCGGCGCCGACGCGCTGCTCGGAACAGCCGGTGCCGCGCTGCCGGTCATCGAGCGCGCACTCGACTACGCCAACGCGGCGCTCTGCGCCGAGGCCGTGGGCATCATGTCGGCGCTGAATGAAGTCACGCTGGAATACCTCAAGACGCGCAAGCAGTTCGGCGTGCCGATCGGCAAGTTCCAGGCGCTGCAGCACCGCATGGCCGACATGGTGATCGCCACCGAACAGGCGCGATCCATGGCCACGCTCGCCGCGGTCCGCGTCGACTCGCGTGACGCCGCCGAGCGCAGCCGTTCGGTAGCCGCCGCCAAGGCCTACGTCACGCAGTCGGCGCGCCTGGTCGGCCAGCAGGCGGTCCAGCTACACGGTGGCATGGGCGTCGTCGATGAACTGAATGTCGCCCATTACTTCAAGCGCCTGACCATGATCGGCCTGACCTTCGGCGACGCGGATTATCATCTGGGCAAGTTCAGCGACGCCTTGTTGGTAGCCTGAGATGGCAGGAATCATCAATCGCCGCGACCTCGAATTTCAGCTTTTTGAAGTCCTCGACACCGAGAACCTGACCTCCCGCCCGCGCTACGCCGATCACAGCAGGGAAACCTTCCTCGCCGTGCTCGATACGGCCGAGGCGATGGCGACCGAGAAGTTCGCGCCGCACAACCACAAGGCCGATGAGCACGAGCCGACTTTCGACGGCCAGCGCGTGACCATGATTCCCGAGGTCAAGGAGGCGCTGAAAGCCTTCTGCGAGGCCGGTTTCATCGCCGCGGCGCACGACTTCGAGCGCGGCGGCATGCAGTTGCCGGTGGTCATGACCCAGGCCGCCTTCTCGCTGTTCAAGAGCGCCAACGTCGGCACCGCCGCCTATCCCTTCCTCACCATCGGCAACGCCAACGTCATTCACCGCTTCGGCACCGAAGCGCAGCACAAGAAGTATCTGGACGCGCTGCTCACGGGCCGCTTTTTCGGCACCATGGCGCTGACCGAGCCGCAGGCCGGTTCGAGCCTGTCCGACATCACGACCAGTGCCACGCCGAATGCCGATGGTAGCTTTTCCCTCAGCGGCAACAAGATATTCATTTCCGCCGGCGACCACGAACTGTCGGAAAACATCATCCACCTGGTGCTGGCCAAGATTCCCGGCGGGCCGCCGGGCGTCAAGGGCATATCGTTGTTCATCGTGCCCAAGTTCCGCGTCAAGGACGACGGTACCCTGGGCCCACGCAACGACGTGACGCTGACCGGCCTGATCCACAAGATGGGCTACCGCGGCACCACCTCGACTATGCTGGCTTTCGGCGAACGAGGGGCTTGCATCGGCGAACTGGTGGGCGAGCCGCACAAGGGCCTGTCCTACATGTTCCACATGATGAACGAGGCCCGCATCGGCGTCGGCATGGGCGCCGTGATGCTCGGCTACCGCGGCTATCTCGCATCGCTCGACTATGCGAAGGAACGTCCGCAGGGCCGCGCGCCGACCAACAAGAACCCCGCCGAGCCGCAGCTGCCGATCATCGAGCATGCCGACGTGCGCCGCATGCTGCTGGCGCAGAAAGCCTACGTCGAAGGCGGCTACGCGCTATGCCTGTATTGCGCGCGGCTGGTCGATGAAACAAGAGTCGGTGCTGACGCGCCTTGCGTGCCTGGAACTCCGCTTCGCGGGCAGGCAACGGCACAGGAGGCCGGGCTGCTGCTCGACCTGCTGACGCCCATCGCCAAGTCCTGGCCGTCGCAGTGGTGCCTGGAAGCCAACAGCCTCGCCATCCAGATCCACGGCGGCTACGGCTACACCCGAGAATACCCGGTCGAGCAGTTCTACCGCGACAACCGCCTGAATCCGATCCACGAAGGCACGCACGGCATCCAGGCGCTGGACCTCCTCGGGCGCAAGGCAGTGATGAACAACGGCGCAGCGATGAAGCTGTTCGTCGCCGAAGCGCACCAGACCATTGCCACCGCGCAAGCCGATGCGACGCTCGCCGGCTACGCAGCCGAACTCGGCGCCGCGCTGGGCGAGGTGGCGACCACGCTGGAGGCACTCGCCCCGGTGCTGGCGACCAACCCGACCCTGGCGCTGGCCAACGCCGTGCTCTTCCTCGAAGCCTTCGGCCACACTGTGCTGGCCTGGATCTGGCTGCGCCAGGCGCTGGCGGCGCAGCGCGGATTGCAGCAAGGCATCGTTGTCGACGCCGACTTCTATCGTGGCAAACTGGCAGCCTGCCGCTGGTTCTACCGCTGGGAGCTACCCAAGACCCGGCAATGGCACGAACTGCTGCGCAGCCTGGACGACACCACCTTGAACATGAAGCCGGAGAGCTTCTGAATACATGAGCCACCCCAACATCCTCGTCACCGACAGCGACGGCATCTTGAGCATCGAGATCAGCCGCCGCGACAAGAAGAACGCCATCACCGGCGACATGTATCGCGCCATGAGCGATGCGCTGTGCCATGCGCGCGAGCAGCGCCACATCAGGGTGGTGCTGATTCGCGGCCAGAGCGACCTGTTCACCGCCGGCAACGATCTCGGCGACTTCCTGCACCGCAAGGCCAGCGATCCCAGCGCGGCGATTCCCTTCCTGCACCTGCTGTCCGCTTTCGAAAAGCCGCTGGTGGCCGCTGTCGCCGGCAATGCCGTGGGCATCGGCACCACAATGCTGCTGCACTGCGACCTGGTTTATGCGGCCGACAATGCGCTGTTCCAGCTGCCCTTCGCCAAGCTCGCGCTGTGCCCCGAGGCCGGCTCCAGCCTGCTGCTGCCGCGCGTCGCCGGCCACCAGCGCGCTGCCGAACTGCTGCTGCTGGGCGAGCCCTTCGATGCCGCCACCGCCAGCTCCGCCGGCTTCGTCAATCGAGTGGTCGCCGCCGATCAGTTGATGGATACCGCCATGGCGGCAGCCCGCAAGCTCACCGCCTTGCCGGCACAGTCGCTGGTCGTCACCAAGGCGCTGATGAAGCGTCCGCCCGACCGCGGTGCGCTGGAGGCCATGGACGAGGAAGTGATTTACTTCTCCGACCTGGTAGCCGAGCCCGCGGCAAAGGAAATTTTCAGCGCCTTCCTCGAAAAGCGCAGCCCCGACCAGACCAAGATCCACGGAAACAAGACATGACTACCGACATCCCCGAAGGCTTCAAGCCGCTCAAGCGCGGCGGCGGCTACCTGACGAGCCTCGGCCCCTGGTACTACCGCCTCGACGAAAAGCAGCAGATCGTGCTTGCCATCCGCGTCGAGGACCGACACACCAACATCCGCCATATCGCCCACGGCGGCTTCCTCGTCACCATGGTCGACACGGCGCTGGGGATTGTCGTCTCCAGTTCGCGCGAACCGCCACAGCCGATCGTCACGGTAAGCCTCACCACCAACTTCGTCTCCTCGGCCTCCCCCGGCGACTGGGTCGAGGCCCGGGTCGACATCGACCGCATGGGCGGCCGCCTGGCCTATGCCAGTTGCACGTTGCGGGTCGGCGACCGCTGCATCATGACGGCGACCGGTGTCTTCGCACTGATGAAGCCTGCCGTGCCGCGCGAACAACCCGAAGGCTGAGGGCGCATCCCATGTCCGCCAGAGACCCCTTGATACCGGCCGATCCCGATTTTGCCGAGACTGTCCGCCGCAACACGCTGGGCATGCCGATAGCGCGCTTGTTCGGCGTCGAGTTCACCGACATCGGCCCTGGCCATCTCGAAGCGGTGCTGCCCTACCGCGACGAACTGAGCTACCGGCCCGGCCACTTTCAGGGCGCCGCAGTTTCCGCCGTCGCCTATTTCGCGGCGACTTCCGCGCTGGGAACCCTGTTGCCCGCCGACCGCATCGGCCTGACGCTGGATCAGAACGTCAAGTTCCTCGCACCCGCCACCGGCGAGAGACTGGTGGCACGCGGCCACACCATCAGCGCCGGTTACTCCGTCAGCGTAGGAGTCGCCAACGTGTATGCGATCCGCGATGGCAAGGAAACGCTTTGCGCCACGGCGCAAGTCACCGTGCGCAACGTCGACCGCAAGAAATTGGAATCCTGAGCGTGCAGAAGATCCACGTCCTGCTGAAGAAAGAAGAACTCGACGCCCAGCGCCTCGAAGGCAAGGTAGTAGTGGTGCTCGACATCCTGTTCGCCACGTCGTCGATCGTTACCGCGCTGGCCCATGGCGCCACCGAGGTCATCCCGACGCTGGACGGCCGTGCGGCGCTGGAGGCGGCAAAGCAGTTCCCGGACGGTTCCTACGTGCTGTCCGGCGAACTCAACGCCGAGACCCTGTCCGGTTTTGTGCACCCGACGCCCCAGGCGCTGCTGGCCGAAGGCATCAAAGGCCGCCGCCTGATCTACTGCACCACCAACGGCACCGTGGCGCTGGCCAAGTCCAAGGGTGCCGCCCACGTCTATGCCGCTGCGCTGCTCAACGGCCGCGCCGTGGTGGAACGCATCATCCTCCAGCACCCGGACAGCACCATTCTGATCGTCTGTTCCGGCTCGGCCGACAACTTCAACCTGGAAGACTTCTACGGCGCCGGCTACCTGGTTTCGTTGTTCCGCCGCCGTGCCGCCAGCGCCGACTTTTCCGATGCGGCGCTCGCCGCCGAGTTGCTGCACGACCATTGCGACGGGCTCGACGCGCTGCGCCGCGCCCGCGTCGGGCGCATGATGCTGGCGCGCCGGCTCGACGCCGAAGTCGCCTTCGCCGCACAGGAAAGTTGCTACGACGTGGTGCCGCTGCTGCAGCATGGCGCGCTGCGCCCCGTTTGAATCCCACCAAGAAGAAACCCACTCCATGAGCACCCCCGCAAAGACCTATAAGTACTATTGGGAAGATTTCCCCGTCGGGAAAATCCGCGAGTTCGGCGGCGTCACCTTGACCGCGGAAGAGATCATCGCCTTCGCCCGCCAGTTCGACCCGCAGCCCTTCCACCTCTCCGAGGAGGGCGGCAAGAACAGCCTGTTCGGCGGCCTTTGCGCCAGCGGCTGGCACACCTGCGCGCTGGCCATGCGCATGATGTGCGACGAATACCTGCTGGAAACCGCCAGCCTCGGCTCGCCCGGCCTGGAGAACATCCGCTGGCTGAAGCCGGTGCGCCCCGGCGACACCCTGCGCGTGCGTACGGTGGTACTCGAAGCACGCCCGCTCGACAGCAAGCCCCACGTCGGCCTGATCCGCACGCGCTGGGAGATGCTGAACCAGCACAATGAAGAGGTCATGCAGATGGAGGGCTATGGCATGTTCCGCCGGCGCGATGTGGCGAAGGCCCAGGACGTCTGAGCATGAGCCCGGAACAATTGATCGAACGGCCTTTTGCGACCTACGCTGAACTGATTCGCGAGCAAGCTCGCCGCCGCCCCGGCCACCCCGCGCTGATTCAGGATGCACGCACGGTTTCCTTCGCCGCCCTCGATGCAATGATGGATCGCGTCGCCGCGACGCTGCAGCGCGACGGCCTGCGGCCCACCGAGACCGTGGCAATCTGCGCCGGCACCTCGCTCGAATATGCGGCCGTGTTCCTCGGCGCCTTGCGCGCCGGAGTGGCGGTGGCGCCTCTGGCGCCTTCCTCGACGCCGCAAAGCCTGGTCGACATGGCCGCCAATGCCGAAGCGCGACTGTTGTTCGTCGACGCAGCCACGGCGCGACAGCTCGCCGCCGTCCGCTCCGGCATCACGGCCCGCTTCATTGCCCTCGACGATGCCGGCGGCGGCGAGGCCTTCTCGACATGGCTGGCAGCCGCCGGCGCCGTCCCGGCCGCGGTCAAGATTCGCCCCGAGTGGCCGTTCAACGTCATCTATTCCTCGGGCACCACCGGCACGCCCAAGGGCATCGTCCAGCCCCACGGCATGCGCTGGGAGCATGTGCAGCGCGCGAGGCTGCAGGGCTACGGGCCGGATGCGGTGACCCTGATCGCCACCCCGCTCTACTCCAACACCACGCTGGTCAGCTTCTTCCCCACCGTCACGCTGGGAGGCACGGTGGTGCTGATGGCGAAGTTCGACGCAGCGGCCTACCTGGCGCTGGCCCAGAAGCACCGCGCCACCCACACCATGCTGGTGCCGGTGCAGTACCAGCGCCTGATGGCGCATCCGGGTTTCGACCGCTTCGACCTCTCCGGTTTCCGCATGAAGCTGTGCACCAGCGCACCCTTCGCCGCCGCCCTCAAGGCCGACATCCTCAAGCGCTGGCCGGGCGGCCTGGTCGAGTATTACGGCATGACCGAAGGCGGCGGCACCTGCATCCTCACCGCCCATGAGCAAGCCGACAAACTGGCCACCGTCGGCAAGCCGGCCGAAGGCCACGACATGCGCCTGATCGATGAGGCCGGCCGCGAAGTCGCACGCGGCGCAATCGGTGAAGTGGTGGGCCATTCGCCGGCCATGATGCTCGGCTATCACCGCCAGCCGGAGCAGACGCGCGAGGCAGAGTGGTACGCGCCCGACGGCAAGCGCTTCATCCGCACCGGCGATGTCGGCCGTTTCGACGCCGACGGATTCCTGACGCTGATGGATCGCAAGAAGGACATGGTCATCTCCGGCGGCTTCAACGTCTATCCCAGCGATCTGGAGGCCGTGCTGATCCAGCATCCGGCAGTCGCCGAAGCCGCGGTGGTCGGCATCGCGTCGGAACGCTGGGGAGAAACACCGGTGGCCTTTGTAGTTCTAGCAGTCGGCGCTGGCCATACGGCGGATCAACTCCGCGAATGGGCCAACGAGCGCCTCGGCAAGACCCAGCGCATCGCCGCCGTACAGATCGTCGACAGCCTGCCACGCAGCGCGATCGGCAAGGTCCTCAAGCGCGAACTGCGCGACAATTTGCATCCTGCCGCATCCGGCTCAGCACAGTCCCGAAAGGACAGCCCATGAATTTCACCACCCTCGACGTAACGCTCGACGCCGGCGTCGCCACCATCGCCCTCAACCGGCCGGACAAGGCCAACGCCATGAGCGAGCCGATGTGGTACGAAATGGAACAGGCGATGGAGTGGCTCGACACCACGCCCGAAGCCCGCGTCGGCGTCATCACCGGCCGCGGCAAGTTCTTCACCGCAGGCATCGACCTGACGCTGTTGATGGGACTCGGCGCCAAGATCGAGGATGACTGCGACGGCCGCCGCCACGAAAAGCTGCGCCGCCTGATCCTCAAGTTGCAGGACACCCTGTCGTCCATCGAGCGCTGCCGCAAGCCCGTGCTGGCCGCCGTTAACGGCGCCTGCATCGGCGGCGGCATCGACCTGGTCACCGCCTGCGACATGCGCTACTGCTCGTCCAATGCCTACTTCACGGTCAAGGAAATCGATGTCGGCATGACCGCCGACGTCGGCACCCTGCAGCGCCTGCCGCGCTTGATTGGCGAAGGCATGGCGCGCGAACTGGCCTACACCGGGCGTCGCGTCGATGGCATCGAAGCGCAGAAGATGCACCTGGTCAATCGCTGCTTCGAATCGCCCGATGCGCTCGCCGCCGGCGTCATGGAAATCGCCCGCACCATCGCCGCCAAATCACCGCTGTCGATTCGCGGCTGCAAGGAGATGATCACCTACACCCGCGATCATTCGGTAGCCGACGGCCTCAACTACATCGCCACCTGGAACGCTGCGATGCTGCTGTCGAAAGACCTGTTCGAGGCCGGGGCCGCGAACATGCAAAAGCGCGAACCGATTTTCAAGGACTGAGCGCGTGGAACACCACTACGCCCAACTCAACGGCATCCGCCTGCATTACGTCGAGGCCGGCTCGGCCGATGCCCCGCTGATGCTCTTCGTCCATGGCTTCCCCGAGTTCTGGTACGCATGGAAAGGCCAGCTCGAGGAGTTCGGCAGGGACCACCGCGCCGTGGCCTTCGACCTGCGCGGCCACAATCTCTCCGACAAGCCTGAAGGCGTCGCCGCCTACCGCCACAAGCCGCTGCTGGAGGATCTGCGGCAACTGATCGTGTACCTGCAGGCGGATCGCGCCGACAAGTCCTGCATCCTCGTCGCCCACGACTGGGGCGGCGCCATTGCCTGGACCTTCGCCGCCGCGTACCCGCAGTACGTCAAGCAGTTGGTCATCATCAACGCCCCGCACACCGTGCCCTTCGCCCGCGCATTGGCGAGCGACCCGGTGCAGCAGGAAGCCAGCCACTACATGCTGCTGCTGCGCCACGCCAAGGCCGAGCGCGTGCTGGAAGCCAACAATTACGAGCGCCTGCTGAAGATGTTCAGCCGCACCGCCGACGGCCACTGCGCGTTGACCGACGAGGAGATCCCGCTCTATCGCGCCGCCTGGTCCCAACCCGGCGCGCTGACCTGTGCGCTCAACCTCTACCGCGCTTCGCCGCTTTATCCGCCGACGCCCGAAGATCCCGGCGCCGCCGCGCTCAAGCTCGATCCGGCGGCGCTCACGGTGCGCGTGCCGACGCTGGTGATCTGGGGCGAGGCCGATACCGCGCTGGGCACCGTGTTGCTCGACGGGCTCGACGAAGTAGTGACCGACCTGCGCATCAAGCGCATCCCCGAAGGCAGCCACTGGGTCATTCACGAGCAGCCGCAAGAAGTCAGCGCGGCGATCCGGGGGTTTCTGGCGGAAGCCTGACGCCGGACTATTGTGCCGCTCGCGGCGGCGCACCTTCCCTGGACATGCGTTCGACCAGCGCGGACATCTCGCGCAACTCGGCTTCGAGCCTGCTGTTGGTCTCGGTCAAGGCTACCGTCCGCTCATGCACGGTTCGTTCGAGCTCTTGGTTGACGCGGCGCAGTTCGGCGAGCAGGTGCCGCTCCGAATCGGTCAGTTCGACGGCAACGTGTTCCATCAGCGCAGCAGCGACACGTGAAGCCAACTCGGGCTCCGCGGCATTGAGCTGATGCGCCATGGCCCGGTCGACCACCGCAATGTGGTGCAGGAACCAATGCACCAGGTACTCGATCAGGGCAACCGAGACATTGCGCCGCCCGTTCTCGAAATCGTCGCCTATATCCTTCAGCACGCTGCGAAAGTAGGCGTGCTCGCCAAAATGCCGGGTGATCAATTCAGGCGAGCAACCGCCCCCGACCATCAGGCGCTCCTCAAGGCCAAAATGATCGCGCACGTAGTCATTGAGTTCCGCCAGCAGCCTGCGTGTTGCTTCCGGCCCGTAATCGCCGTGGCTGTTGGCATCGAGTCCGTTGATCATGCTGATCAGAGTGCGGTGCTGCTCGTCGATCTCGTCAATGCCGACCGCGAATTCTTTGGTCCACTCGATGATGTTCAATTCTCGTCTCCTCGGGTAGGGTACGCACCCTTGTTTAGGGGCTTTCGGGCGCTGCACGGTCTTGCCAACCACAGCGTATCATGACATGGATTCCGGATCGGCAAAACCTCTAAAGAGCCTGGCGCGCTGCGACTAGTCGGCGACGCCTGGGCCGGGGGTACGGCAGCAAGCCAGCTCAACCGGCGATCATTATCTTCGACTCGATCGACACCGGGAAGTTCACCGAATTGGCGATGAAACACAGGCGGTGCGCATCTTCATGCAGGACCGTCGCTCGCGCCGCATCGCTGCCCGCCGCCAGCGTTACCACCGGCCGCAGCACTGCTGCCGAAAAACGTCCGCCGCCACCATCGCCCTCCACCATCGTCCCCAGCGCATCATCGTGGTAGGCGACCACGGTGATCTTCGCCTGCGAGCACAGATGCAGATACCACAGCATGTGGCAGGACGACAGCGACGCCATCAGCAAGTCCTCCGGATTCCAGCGCGATGCATCGCCGCGGAACGCCGCATCGGACGATCCGAGCAGTTCCGGCCTGCCAGCCGCGGTAATCACGTGGTCGCGCGAATAGGCGCGATAGCCGGTCGTGCCCTCGCCGAGGTTCCCGGTCCATTCGGTGCCGGTGCTGTAGCTATGTTGCCTGTCGTGGGACATGGTAAGACCCTCAAGGTGTCAGGGAGATGCCGGATCACCTCCACCAGCCGTGAAGGATAAATGATCGGCGAACCGGTGGCGTAGAATCTGCAAAGGCTGTCAGCAAGCGCCAGCCAGAATGGCCCCATTCGATACGGTTCCGGACAAACAAGAGCTGAAATGATGAAGACGCGATTGATCATGCTTATGCTGGTGGTATCGCAAGGCGCGGTCGCCCAGGGCCGCCTGCCGCCATGTCCGGGTGCATACGGCACTGACTGGACCAACTGTTTCGGACAAGATGTCTCCCCCGGCGGCGGCCGCTATGCCGGAGAGTTCTTGAACGGAACCTACCACGGGCAGGGAAGCTATACATGGGCCAGTGGCGACAAGTACGTCGGCGAGTTCAGGAACGGCGCACGCAACGGGCAAGGCGTGCTCACGTCTGCCAACGGCGACAGGTACGTTGGCCAGTTCAGGGACGACCAGTTTGACGGGCAAGGCACGCTTACGTCCGCCAATGGCGACAAATACGTCGGCGAATTCAGGGACCACAAGCGCAACGGCAAAGGCACCCTGACGTCCGCCAATGGCGACAAGTACGTCGGTGAATTCAGGGAGGACCGGTTCTACGGGCAAGGCACGCTGACGTCCGCCAACGGGGACAAGTACGTCGGCGAATTCAGGGACCACAAGCGCAACGGGAAAGGAACGTATTCGTGGTCCGGCGGTGACCAGTACGTCGGCGAGTTCAGGGACGGCACGCGCAACGGACAAGGCACCCTGACCTCATCCAGTGGCGAAAAGTATATTGGTGAATTCAGGGATGGTATGCGCAACGGGCAAGGCACCCAGACCTTTCCCAGCGGGAACGAATACGTCGGCCAGTTTAAGGACGACAAGCGCAATGGGCAAGGCACCCAGACCGCCCCCGACGGCAACAAGTACGTCGGCGAGTTCAAGGATGACAAGTTTCACGGGCAAGGCATCCTGACTTTCCCCAACGGCAACCAGTACGTCGGTGAGTTCAGGGACGGCGTACGCAGCGGACCGGGAACCGAATACCGGGCCGACGGCTCGGTTCTGAAGTCAGGAATGCCGCAAGAATCAAAATAGGGGTCCGCCCCCTATTGCAGCTCACTTCAGGCTGCGGCCTTCTGCTTCTCGAACAGGGTGACAATCGCTTCCGCCACCTGTACCGAGGCATCCGGGTAGGCCCCGTCCTCCAGCATGTGCAGCGCTTTTTCCTTCTGCCCCTGCTGGGCGACGGCCAGTACCTCTCCGGCGCAGCGATGAAACTGGGCGTGGCGCGACCTGACCACCGCGAACGCCGGCATCTGGCCGAAGCGCTCGCCGCCGATCCCGTTGAGCCAGTGACCGAGGGTGCATTGATCATCGCGGGACACAGCGTCGATCCGGAGATCCTCCTTGCTGTCGCCTTTGATGTAGGCCTGGAGTCGCCCCTTCCACTTGATGTGCGAATCGATGGCCTCCTTGCCTTCCGACGCGATCACGAACATCCGGGCCAGAAGCATCTTGACCCGCTCCGATGCCTTGACGTAATCGCCGCCGTGCAGCAGCTTGCGGGCGCCCGCCGCGTCGCCTGACTGTGCCGCCGCCAGCACATCCCCGGCACTGCGATGGAAGAGGGCGTGATGAGCCTTCATGTCGAAGAAGGTCTCCGAATAGCCGAACTTTTCGCCGCCCATGTCGTAGATCCACTTGCCCAGGGGACATTGATCGTCCCGACAAACTACTTCGACCTTCAGCTGCTCCGTGCTGGTGCCGTTGATGTAGCTTTCCAGGCGGACTTTCCATTTCATGTGGGCGTCAACCGCGGTCTTGAAATTCAGACCCGCCAGTTCCGCGCCCTTGTCGTCCGCTGCCGCCATCTCCGGCGCCGCCGAATTCTTGTCCCCACCCACGATGTTCTTGAACCAGTCCAGCATCCCCATGGTGCTCCCCCGGATTATCCAGTCGTCAATAAGTAGCTCGATCGGATCGAACTTTGCGCGACCGGTGACAATCTCATTCTCGGTGAAATGAAACAGCCGGGCATTCGATGATCGGATGCCGCAAAAAATGCGACTAATGACGGTTGAACGCGGGTATCAAGGGGCGCCGGCATCTCGATTCGGCCTGCGGGTTCAATCCCGCGACGTACTGCAACCGGGCGGCGTGGCTTGGCGGAGTCCTACAGTGCTGCGCACAACTCATCGACAGACTGCACCTTGGCGAACAATCCGTTCAGGGCGGCGAGGAAAGCCGTCTGCACGCTCGCCGCGGGGACCGCTGTACCGCCGAATGACAGCGACTTGGTGGCGCAGGCGTCGTGTGCCAGTGAACACGCAAAGCCGAGGTCAGCGGCGGCACGCACGGTTGTGTCGATGCACATGTGGGTCATCATGCCGGCGACAATCAGGCGTTTGATCTTGTTGGTGCGCAAATGCTCCAGCAAAGCGGTATCGCGGAAACTGTTCGGAAAGTGCTTCTGGAAGATGGCTTCACCTTCCCGCGGCGACACGCACGGATGGATTTCAACGCCCTTGGTGTCGGGCAGGAAAAAGGTGGCGCCGGGATAGGTTGAAACATGTTGAACGTGAATTACGGGCAAGGCCTTGTTGCGGAAGGCCTCGATCAGTTTCCTGGCCTGGTCTCCAGCTATCGCGCTACCCACCAGTTCCATGGTGCCACCCGGAAAGTAGTCATTCTGGATGTCGATGATCAACAGTGCAGTACTCACGCGGAACCTCCCATGACGGTCTGAATTCAACCCGGCAGCCATCATCGACCGGATGCCGTGCCGGCGTCAAGCGCGGCGGGCAGGATGCGCTGAAGGCAGGCCGCATGAGGTATCGGCACTCGCCAAACCACCGGCGGCGTTCAGTCGGAAACAGTCGCCGGTGGTCAGTTCAGCGGTGGCTCAGAACACCAAATCTCAGTACTTCTTGTTCTCTCTTGCTTCGTCCTTTATGGCCGTACCGCCCGCCTGAATGTCCTTGCCCGCGCCTTCGACCGTATTGCAGCCGGCAACCGTGCCAAACAAGCCGGCCATGAACAGCGCAGCCAGCAGTGACGTGAGAATTTTGTTGATCATGGTGAATCTCCATAGGTAGAAAATACGCTGAGCGTCGAAGTGG
>JANXRC010000043.1 GCA_025353195.1 Rhodocyclaceae bacterium | reverse complement strand
GCTAGATGCAGGCAACTGAAGCGTCCGCTTTTGGACTTGTTGTGGCGAACTCAGCACTCTTATCTGGGTGCCGATCCCATCCAAAGAAATCGGCTCCGGCACTAATTGCCGGGACCACCTGTATCAACTATGCGCGCAGGTCGGGAGCTCGTTTTGACCTTGATCAAGCTCATGGGGTTCGTATCGCCTCCGTGCGACTCTCCGCCTTCGCGTCAATCGTAGGGTCGCAATGGGCACGCAAGCGCCGGTGGCGCGAAAAATCACGGCGACTGGAATCAGTCTGAAGCGGGTATCTGACCTCGGGTGCTGCCAGTCGATACTTCCATCAGCAGGCGCCAGAGAGTTGATCGAACAGTCGGCGCTGGCGATACGGCGACGGGCGAGCTTCTCTGGCCCGCCTAGCTGATCGTCGGTCTGTCCTTGTCGTGGCCGCAACTGTCGCGGCGGCAGAATAACGATGCGACCCCAACTGCAATCAGGATAGCTGGCCACACCTTGCCGATTTCAAGGGCTTCAGGCAATACGCCATAGTTGCGCAGCAGGAAATAGATGCCAACCAGGATCAGTACTAGAGGAAAGATGACGCCGTTACGTTTGCACATGCAAATCTCCTTGAGCAGATAGTGCTAAGAATACAGTCGTCGCAGCGTTGGCGACTGATGCCGACTCAGGGGCAGCCAATTCGCTTGGGGAATTCTCGGGGGCATATAACGGTAGTCGCCAACGCAATGCCTTTCAACCACGCGGCTTGCAGGCCGCAATTTGCACTTAACGCCCAATAGCCGTCGGCCGGACTTTCCTCAGCCGCGAGAGATTGTCGCCGGCGGCTTCTGTTCCCGTGGTTGCGGGTCCCGTGGTTGCGACCTCCGGTCGTTGACAACGCGCAACGTGACGTCGGCCACCATCCATACGCTGCGTGCCGTCCCACCCGCCATCCTGCGTCCCGAGAGTTCAGCCCAGAACTGGCTGCCATCGGCCCGACGCAGCCGATACATGCCCTGCGCCAGTTGCCCCTTGTCGAATGCGCTGGAGCTGTTGGAGAGAAATTGAGCGGCCTCCGCGGCGTTGGCAAAATGATGATCGATGCGCGACGTCGTGAGTTCCTGGATGCGGCGGCCGAGCAACTCGCCGAGCCGCGCGTTGCACTTGACCACCTGTTTGTTGTCGACTACGGCGATCCCCATTGGCGAGGAGTCGAAGATCGCCTGCTGTTCGGCCAGCAGGGACTCGGCCTCGGTGCTGCGTTTGAGGTTGCTGGTCGCGGACAGGTAGAGCGTGCGCTGCACGATGATGAACACGGCAATGCAGCATGCGGCGGCGGTGACGGGCCATTGCGCGTCGCGGCCCAGGTCGGCAGCATAGTGCGCGATGGCCGGCAGCAGGGTGGGGACGCTGAAAAGCCAGAATGTGGTATTGCTCAGAGCGAGAAATACGGTGCCGGTGAAGGCCGTGATTACCACCATCAGCGCAACGAACATCTGAGCGTCCGGCTGCGTCGGTAGGGGATAGAGGGGCCCGAACAGCGCTCCCCAGCCCAGGCCGGTGAGAAAGGCGCCGGCGGCAAACAGCCATTCCCAGCGATGAATGTTTTCGCCTTGCCGTTCTGTCTTGCCGAACATGTACCAGATCCAGACGCGCACGGCCACCACGGAGAGCATGTAGGCCGTCCACGCCTTCAGGATGCCAAAGTCGGCTTTGTCGAAGAGAACGAGAAAGCACAGAAAGATGCCGATCAGCGTCACGACGATGCTCGATGGCATACGATCGAACAGCATTTCGATGCGGCGCACTTCCGCGTCGCCGCTGAGTTTTTGGGGAAGGAGAGGTTTCATCGCTGGATCTCTGTGATGACCTTTATCATAACCTCTTATCGCGCCGCCGCCTTGCGCGCCGGGGATTCCGCTGTGCGGGCCGGCGTCAGCTGCTAGTGGTCTGTCCAGCGATTTCGGCGCGCACCGTGTCCATGTCGAGCGTCATGGCCTGGGCAATCAATTGTTCAAAGGCACTCGCGGGCAGCGAGCCGGCCTCGGAGTAGATGATGATCTGGTCGCGAAAGACCATCAGGGTGGGGATCGAGCGGATATTGAAGGTGGCGGCGATTGCCTGCTGCTCTTCGGTATTCACCTTGGCGAAGATGATGTCTGGCTGCTTGTCCGATGTCGCCTCGAAGGTCGGCGCGAAGGCGCGGCAGGGTGCACACCACGGCGCCCAAAAATCTACAATGACAGTGGCGTTGTTATTGATGGCCTGTTGAAAGTTGTCAGCGTTGAGTTCCAGCGTCGCCATGGGCGGCTCCCTGATTGATGGAAACCAAATGCTACCGTTTTGCTGCGCGGCGTGCTATCACTCTGCTCGATGAATACCATCCGGCCTGCTTATCGCGGTCGCTTTGCCCCATCGCCTACCGGGCCGATGCATTTCGGTTCTCTGGTGGCGGCGACCGGTTCGTTTCTGGAAGCCAGGACCAGGTCAGGCGAGTGGCATCTGCGCATGGAAGATGTCGATGCCCCGCGCTGTTCGCCGGCCGCCGCCGGCGAAATCCTTGGCGCGCTGGAGGCCTGCGGCTTTACGTGGGATGGCGAAGTGATCCGGCAGAGCCGCCGTGCGGAAGCCTACGCCGCCGCGCTGGAGCGGTTGAAGGCGGCGGGGAGCGTGTTTCCCTGCGCTTGCAGCCGCCGGGAACTGGCAGATTCGGCCATTGCGCCCGATGGCGCCGCGATCTATCCGGGCACGTGCCGTCAAGGCTTGCCGGCGGGCCGCGTGGCACGCGCCTGGCGCTTGCGGGTGGGGAATGCCCGCGCCACATTCGACGATGCGATTCAGGGTCGGGTTGAAAGCGACCTGGCCAGGGAGGCGGGCGACTTCATCCTGTTGCGGGCGGACGGCTTGTTCGCCTATCAGCTGGCGGTGGTGGTCGACGATGCCGCGGCCGGCATCACCCATGTCGTGCGTGGCGCCGATCTGCTGGCGTCGACGCCGCGCCAGATGTTTCTGCAGCAGTGCCTGGGGGTGCCGACGCCGAACTATGCGCACCTGCCGGTGGCGGTCAATGCCGCCGGCGAAAAGCTGTCGAAGCAGACACGGGCAGCGCCGTTGGATATTTCCCGGCCCGGCCCCGCGCTGCTGGCGGCGCTGGAGTTTCTCGGCCAGCGGCCACCATTGGAACTGCGCGGTGCGGCCGTGCCAGAAATCTGGACCTGGGCTTGGGGCAACTGGCAGTTGGGCAGGGTCCCGCGCGGTCCCGCCCTACCGGGCGGTGGCCGGAATGCTTCCCGGTGAGATAATCAGACTGACACTTCAGAGGAAGCCAACAATGATCGTTGACGATGTCGCCGGCCTGCGCCGCGTTCTGCATGGCAATCGCGTGATTGCCGTGGTCGGGCTGTCGCCGCAATGGAACCGACCCAGTTATTTCGCTGCCAAATACATGCTGGAGCATGGTTACACCATTGTTCCGGTGAATCCCCGCGCGACGGAAATTCTTGGGCAGAAATGCTATCCCGATCTCGCCGCGATCCCGCAGCAGGTCGACCTGGTCGATGTGTTTCGCAAGTCCGCGGATGTCATGCCGATCACGGACGAGGCGATCCGCATCGGGGCCAAGTGCCTCTGGCTGCAACTCGGCGTAATCAACCAGGAGGCGGCGGACGAGGCCGCTGCCGCGGGCCTTGATGTGGTCATGAACCGCTGCGTCAAGATCGAATATGCGAGACTTTTCGGCGGCCTCAATTTTGCCGGAGTCAACACGCAAGTGATTTCTGCCAAACGACCGCCCTGTCCGCCGTTGCAGGAATAGTCTCAGCGTCCCTTGACGTTGCCCCACAGCACCTTGTGCAGTTGCAGCTGGAAGCGCACCGGCAGGCGGTCGTCCATGATCCATTGCGCGAGTTGAGCCGGATCGAGTTGCCCCTGCACGGGTGCAAACAATACCGGGCAGCGCTCGAAGAGTCGGTGCTGGCGACACGCCGACACCGCCCAGTCGTAGTCTTCAGGCGAGGCGAGGACGAACTTCAATTCGTCGCCGGCGGTCAGCAGGGCGAGATTTTCCCAGCGGTTTTTCGACATCTCGCCAGAGCCGGGCGCCTTGAGGTCGACGATGCGCGCCACGCGCGGATCGACGCCGCCGATGTCCAGCGCGCCGCTGGTTTCGAGCGATACCGAATGACCGGCATCGGCCAAGGCGACGAGCAGCGGCAGGCAGTTCTTTTGTGCCAGCGGTTCGCCGCCGGTGACGCAAACCGTGGCGCAGTCGAATGCGGCGACACGCTGCACGACGTCGGCAATGGCCACCGATTCGCCGCCGCTGAAGGCGTATTCGGTATCGCACCAGACGCATCGCAAAGGGCAGCCGGTGAGCCGCACAAACACCGTGGGTAGCCCGACGCGGCTGGATTCGCCCTGAATGGAGTGAAAGATTTCAGTGACGCGCAGCGTGGCGTCAGGTTTTTCTGCCACTACTTCTTCTTCAGCCTGAGCTTCGCCTTCTTGCCCGCCTCGCTGTTGGGGTATTTTTCGGCCAACAGCTCGAGGGTGGCCCTGACGCCCTTCAGATCCTTGAGTACTTCGAGGCTCGCCACGCGGCTTTCCAGTGCCGCCGGTGCGCGTTCATCCTTGGGCCAGCCAGCGGCAAACTTGCCGAACAGATCGGCGGCGCCGGCGTGGTCCCTGGCCTGGGCATGGGCGTAACCGCCCCAGTAGTGGGCCGGGGCAGCCAGGCTGCTAGTCGGGTAGGCCTTGATGAAAGCCACGAAGGCGGCGCCGGCCTCCTTGAATTTCCCGGCCTTGAGGCTTGCCAGCGCGGCTTCGTAGTCACGGGTTTCAAGCGCGGGGTCGACCTTCGCCGGCTCGGCCTTGGCCTCGGCGGTCGGTTCGAGTTTCCTCAAGCGGTTGTCGAGGTCGACGTAAAAATCCATCTGGCGTTTTTGCGCGGCCTCAAGGCCATAGGTCAGGACTTCAATCTGGCCGCGCAATTTGGCGATGTCGGCCTTGATGGCCTCGACCTGGTTGGCGAAGTCCATCTGGTTGCGACTTGCGGTGTCTGCGCGTTTGGCGAGATCGGTAATTTCCGCCCGTTGTTGTGCGATCTGCTTGCGCGCCTCGTCGTCGTCAAACAGGCCTGCCCGGGCGGGCAAGGACACTGCCGCTGCCAGCAGCAGTGCCGCCACCAGTGACGCCAAGCCGCGGCGCATGCTCAGAATTCGCCCGAGTAAAGCAGGTCGCCGCGGCGATTCTTCGCCCAGCACTCTTCAGTGGATTCCGTGCAGGCAGGCTTTTCTTCGCCAAGACTCACGGCTTCGATCTGTTCTTCCTTGGCGCCGAGCAGTGCCAGCGCCTTTCTTACCGTGTCGGCACGCTTCTGGCCCAGCGCCAGGTTGTACTCGCGGCTGCCGCGCTCATCGGCGTTGCCCTGAATCAGCGTCTTGATTTTCGGATTTGCCGAGAGAAACTTGCCATGGGCAGCCAGCAGCGCCTGGAACTCGTCCTTGACCACATAGCTGTCATAGTCAAAGTAGATGCTGCGCTTGGACAGCGGGCTGCGCGGATCCTTCAGCGCGGCGATGCTGTTGGGATCAAAGGTCTCCGGCTGCACCCTGGTTACCGGGGTGGTGTCGACCTTGACCGAGCCCGGCGTGCGCGATTCAACGCCCGCCGGGTTCTGTTCGGGTGCCGCCGGCTGCGAGCCGCAGGCGGCCAGCAGCAGGGTCAGGGCGGAAAGAGCGGAGAGGGAAATGAGATGTGCGCGCATGATGGCTTCCTTGATGAATTCGGCTGCAGATGTCTTACGGAACTTATCTGACCAGAGGACCCCAGGCAGGTTCCCGCACGTCGGCGGCCTGCACGGAGAGTTTTTGCTTGACCCGGCCGTCGCTGGAGACGGCCGCCAGTACGCCGCGCCCGCCGATCTCGGTGGCATACAGGATCATGCGTCCGTTGGGGGCGAAACTGGGCGATTCATCCTTGGCCGAGTCGGTGAGGATTTGCGTCTGCTTGGTGGCCAGATCCATCAGCGCCAACTGGAAGCGGCCGCCGTTGCGGGCAATGAAAGCCAGGCTTTTGCCATCGGGCGACGGTCGCGGTGTCACGTTGTAGCTGCCCTCGAAGGTGATCCGCTCGGCAGCGTTTGCCGATGCCCCGCCGGAGCTTGCGATGCGGTAGATCTGCGGGCTGCCGCCACGATCGGAGGTGAAGTAGATGTGGCCGTCGGGCGACCAGCGCGGCTCGGTGTCGATGCCGGATGAGGTTGCGATGCGAGTCACGCCGCTGCCGTCGGCATTGACGATATACAGCTGCGACGAGCCGTCCTTGGTCAACACCACGGCCAATTGCTTGCCGTCGGGCGACCAGGCCGGCGCGGAATTCGATCCCTTGAAGTTGGCCGCGACGTGGCGGCGGCCGCTGGCCAGGTCATGCACGTAAACCACCGGCTTCTTCGCCTCGAAAGACACATAGGCGAGCTTGCTGCCATCCGGCGACCACGAGGGCGATATGATCGGCTCGCGCGACGCCAGGGCGGCCTGATCGTTGCTGCCATCGGCGTCGGCAATCTTGAGTTCGAAGCGGCCGGTGCTCTTCACCACGTAGGCGATCCGCGTCGAGAACACGCCCGGCTCCCCGGTGAGTTTCTCGTAGATGAAATCGGCGATGCGATGAGCTGTCGCGCGCAATTGTGCGCCGCTGTGCAGGTAGGCCGGATTGCCCAGCACGGCCTGTTTCGGCACGTCGGACAGGCGCACCCGGGTTTCGTAGCGGCCATCGGCGGCGGTAGCCACGCTGCCGCCGACCACCGCGTCCGCACCTCGTGCCTTCAGGTCATCGAAGCCCGGCGTGGCGCTGTCGGCCAGTGCGCCGCCGGCATCGACCAGACGGAACAGGCCGCTGCGCTCAAGATCGGCCCGTACCACCGAGGCCAGCGCCTGGGCGACCATGCGTTCGCCGGTGAAGTCGGCAATCGCCACGGG
>JANXRC010000261.1 GCA_025353195.1 Rhodocyclaceae bacterium | reverse complement strand
CCGTCATCCGGGCATGCGCCGGGCAGGCCACGGTGACCTCGTGGCCGCGCGCGATCAGGCCGCGCGATTCCTCGAGGATGCGGATTTCCTGGCCGCCCCAGCCGCAGGAGGCTTCGGTGTGGAGAATATTCACTCGTTCTCCGAGAACTGAAGCTTGTAGAGATGGGAGTACAAACCTCCCGCAGCCAGCAGTTCGGCATGGCTGCCGATCTCGGCAATGCGCCCGTGCGACAGGACGACGATGCGGTCGGCGCGCTCGACGGTGGACAGGCGGTGGGCGATGACCAGCGTGGTGCGGCCGCGCATCAGTTCTTCGAGCGCGGCTTGCACCTGGCGTTCCGATTCGCTGTCGAGCGCCGAGGTGGCCTCGTCGAGGATCAGGATCGGCGCATCCTTCAGGATGGCGCGGGCGATGGCGATGCGCTGGCGCTGGCCGCCGGAAAGACGTGCGCCGTTTTCGCCGATCACGGTATCGAATCCCTGCGGCATGCTCTCGACGAACTCCAGCGCATGGGCCGCTATGGCCGCTGCTTCAATCTCCTTGCGGGTCGCGTCGCGCTTGCCGCCGTAGGCAATATTGGCGGCGACCGTGTCGTCGAAGAGGAAAACGTCCTGCCCGACATGGGCGATGTTGGCGCGCAGGGATCCCAGCGTCAGTGTCTCGATGTCGTGCCCGTCGATGCGAATCTGTCCCTTGCTGGCGTGATAGAAACGCGGCACCAGATTGACGAAGGAGGACTTGCCGCCGCCCGACGGGCCGACCAGCGCCACGGTCTCGCCGGGGCGAACGGTGAGATCGATGGCGGCCAGTGCATCGCGCTCGGCGCCCGCATAGCGCAGGCTGATGGCGGCAAATTCGATCTCGCCGCGGGCGTGGCCGAGGTCCACGGTTCCGGTATCGACCTCGGGCATTTCGTCGAGCATGCGGAACACGCTTTCGGCCGCGGCGAGACCGCGCTGCAGGGGCGCATTGATGTCCGCCAGATGCTTCAGCGGGGCCAGCAACAACAGCATGGCGGTGATGAAGGAGACGAAGCCGCCCACCGTGGTTTCGTTGCCGGCGGACTGCTGCAGGGCGACGTAGACGACGATGGCGAGCCCGACCGAGGCGAAGATCTGGGTAATCGGCGCCACGGCGGCGGCGGCGATCGCCTGGCGCATGCCATAACCGCGCAGCGCGTTATTGACCTTGGAAAAACGCGACGTGGCGTGCGCTTCGCCGCCGAAGATCTTGACCACCTTCTGTCCGCGAATCGATTCGTGCAACACCTGGTTCATCTGCGCCATGCCCTCCTGCGCGGAAAGCGACAAGCGCCGCAGGCGCGCCGAAAAGCCGCGAATGACGAAGCCGGTCAGCGGAATCACGGCAAGGCTGATCAGGGTCAGCTTCCAGTTGAGGTAAAGCAGCCAGCCCACCAGGCCGATCACCGAGAGACTGTCGCGGATCAGCACGGTGAGGGTCGACGTCGCCGCCGCGGCAACGCCATTGACGTCATAGGCGATGCGCGTCGCCGGCACCGAGGAGGCGTGGGCGTCGAAGTAGGTGGTCGGCAGGCGCATCAGGCGCTCGAACATCAGTTGGCGCAGATCCGTGATGACGCGGTTGGAGACCCAGGACATGCCGTAGGAGGCGAAAAACCCCGCGATGCCGCGCAGCACGAAAATGCCGATGATCGCCAGTGGCAGCCAGGCCAGCCAGTCGTTGCCGCCCTGCCCGAAGCCTTTGTCCAGCAGCGGCTTCATCAGGGCCGGAAACAGCGGCTCGGTCGCTGCCGCCAGCACCGTGGCGGCGAGCGTCAGGACGAAGCCCTTCCAGTGCGGGCGCACGTGGCCGAGGAGACGCAGATAGAGGTCGCGGCTGTCTTGCACTGGGAGTCGGGAAACGGGAAACCGTGCAGTATACAGGGGCTTGTCGACGCCGATGGCGACTTGATTCGACATGGCGCGATTGAAACAGCCGGTGGGGCTCGCCACGAACGGAAATCCCTGACTGGTTGGTAGCGACGTAGCACGAGTGTGCTACAGTGATCGCGTTTTGTTAGTCCTTGAGGACAGCCATGCCTACTACCACGATACGCTTGCCCGAAGATCTGAAATCCCGCGTTGCAGAGGCGGCAAAACGTTCCGGCATGACCACGCATGGCTTCATTCTGGAGGCCATTGTGGAAAAGACGGACCAAGAGAAACAGCGTGCCGATTTCGATGCCGTTGCCGAGGGTCGCTTTGCCCGTATCCTTGCCTCGGGAAAGACGATCCCATGGCAGGAAATGCGCGGCTACCTGGAAGAACGCCTTGCCGGTAAGGATGTAAAGCGCCCGGTAGCGCGCAAACACGTGCGCTGAAAATGTCGCGCATCGAATTGGCATCCGAGGTGGCGGATGATTTTGATCGCATCCTCGACCACTTTGCCAAATTTCAGGTTGAGAAACCGGGGCTGCGTATTCGGGAGATCATCGAGGCGCTCAACGTGCTCGAGCACAACCCCATGATTGGCCGCCCCGTGCATAACGACAAGCGGGAACTTGTCATCGGGCGCCGTTCCCACGGCTATGTGGCCTGGTACCGTTACCTTGCCGAGGTGGATACCGTTTTTGTCCTTGCTGTCCGCAGCCAGCGGGAAGCCGGTTACAAGTAGCAGGCAATCCGCATGCCAATGGAGGCTCAATTCCAGCCGCTCGGTTTTCCCGAACCGCTGGCAGGTCTGTGCCCTTTGCTGCCGGTGGCGGACTGCGAAAGCGGACGTTCAGGAACGTTCAAGATCAGGGGCGCTGCGCGACAAAACCGCGCAGCGCTCCTACACCGCTGGGTTAGCTCTCCTATAGGAGCGCATTGGTGATGTCGCTCGCGATGTTTTTTCCCGCTCGAAGGTCGCTACTCGTCTTCGGCAAGGTGAACATATAGCGTCCATCGCCCTGAAAAACGACTTTGTAGTGCTTTCCATCTTCGGAAATATCAAACCCCAGCCTCAGCAATGCAC
>JANXRC010000260.1 GCA_025353195.1 Rhodocyclaceae bacterium | reverse complement strand
GCGAGCAGAATGCGCTCCAGCATGGCGCAGGTGGAACCCTTGCCGTTGGTGCCACCGACCAGGATGACCGGACATGTCTCATGCTGGCCAAGCCGCGACTTGACGGCGGCGACCCGCTCCAGACCCAGTTCGATGCCGGCGCTGCCGCGTGGATGCAGGGCCTCGAGATGTGCCAGCCAGCCATCCAGCCCATCCTGGAATGGCGGCATCAGGCAGCCGGGACGCGTTGCAGCAGAGTCATCAGGGAAGCAAGTTTGTCGCGCAGTTCGCGCCGGTCGACGATCATGTCGATCGCACCCTTTTCGAGCAGGAACTCGGCCCGCTGGAAACCCGCCGGCAGCGTCTCGCGCACCGTCTGCTCGATCACCCGTGGCCCGGCGAAGCCGATCAGGGCGCCGGGCTCGGCAATCACCACGTCGCCGACGAAAGCGAAGGACGCAGAAACGCCGCCCATGGTGGGATCGGTCAGCAGGGTAATGAAGGGCAACTGATGGTGCGCCAGTTGCGTCACGGCGGCGGTGGTCTTGGCCATCTGCATCAGGGAAAACAGGCCTTCCTGCATGCGCGCGCCACCCGAGGCCGTGATGCAGATGAATGGCGCCTGCAACTCGATCGCCGCCTTGACGCCGCGCACGAAGCGCTCGCCGACCACAGCCCCCATCGAGCCGCCGAGGAACTCGAATTCGAAACAGGCAATCACCACCGGCACGGTCTTGATCGCGCCCTGCATCACCACCATGGCGTCGGCCTCGCCGGTATCCTCGCTCGCGGCAACAAGACGATCGATATAACGCTTGCTGTCCTTGAACTTCAGCGGATCCATCGGAATGACTTCGGCGCCGATCTCGAAACGACCCTCGGCATCGAGCAAGGCATCGAGCCGGACGCGGGCGCGCAGCCGGAGATGGTGGGCGCACTTGGGACAGACGTTCTGGTTGTTCTCCAGATCGGTGCTGTAGAGTACCGCCTCGCAGGCCGGGCACTTGGCCCACAATCCTTCGGGAATCGACTTGCGCCCGCCTTCCGAACGCTTGATCTTCGGCGGCAACAGCTTTTGTAACCAGCTCATGGCTTTTCTCCATCCATTGCTGCACGAACACCGCGCAAGAATGTCGTGACCCGCTGCGGTGCCGCCTCGGCATCGCCGCTTTCGATTTCCTCAATGATGCGACTGCCGATCACCACCGCATCCGCCACGGCGGCAATGCGCGCCGCGGTGGCCACGTCGCGAATGCCGAAGCCGACACCGACCGGCATCCCGACCTTCTCGCGGATCAGCGGAATGCGGCGCGCAACTTCGTCCAGATCGAGATTGCCGGAACCGGTCACGCCCTTCAGCGAGACGTAGTAAATATAACCACTGCCGATCTGCGCGACTTCGCCGTAACGCTGCTCGGTGGAGGTCGGCGCCAGCAGAAATATCGGATCGATTTCCACCTGTTTCATGACGGCGGCAAACGCGGCGCATTCCTCCGGCGGGTAATCGACCACCAGCACGCCATCAACGCCGGCCGTCCGTGCGTCCTGCGCAAAGGCTTCGACACCATAGGCCTCGATCGGATTGGCGTAACCCATCAGGACCACCGGCGTCATCGCATCTTCCTTGCGGAAATCACCCACCAGCGCCAGCACGCGACGCAAGCTCATGCCGTGCGCCAGCGCCCGTTCGGAAGCGCGCTGGATGGTCGGTCCATCCGCCATCGGATCGGAAAACGGCACGCCGAGTTCGATGATGTCGGCCCCGCCTGCAACCAGCGCCCGCATCAGGGGCAAGCTGAGGTCGGGATGCGGATCCCCGGCGGTAATGAACGGGATCAGGGCCTTGCGGCCTCGCACCGCAAGCGCGGCAAATGTGGTCGGAATGCGTGACATGGTCAGAACTGAATGCCGGACTCTTCGGCAACGGTATGCATGTCCTTGTCGCCACGGCCGGAGAGGTTGACCAGCAGCAGCTTGTCCTTGGCCAGCGTCGGCGCCAGCTTTGCCGCATACGCCAGGGCATGGCTGGATTCGAGCGCCGGGATGATGCCTTCGAAGTGACAAAGGTCATGGAACGCCTGCAACGCTTCGGCGTCGGTGATGGTGACGTATTCGGCGCGACCCGAATCCTTGAGCCAGGCATGTTCGGGGCCGACGCCGGGATAGTCGAGACCGGCCGAAACCGAGTGGGTCTCGATCACCTGTCCATTCTCGTCCTGCAGCAGGTAGGTGCGGTTGCCATGCAGCACGCCGGAACGGCCCGCCGTAAGCGACGCGGCATGCTTGCCCGAATCGAGGCCGTGACCGGCAGCTTCGACGCCGATCAGCTTGACTCCCGTGAGCGGAATGTAGGGATGGAAAATCCCCATGGCATTGGATCCGCCACCAACGCAAGCGATCACGGCATCCGGCTGGCGTCCGGCCAGTTCCGGCATCTGCGCCTTGCACTCGTCGCCGATCACTGCCTGGAAATCGCGCACCATCATCGGATACGGATGCGGACCGGCGACGGTGCCGATGATGTAGAAGGTATTGGCAACGTTGGTCACCCAGTCGCGCATCGCCTCGTTCAAGGCGTCCTTGAGCGTCTTCGAGCCGGATTCCACCGGCACCACCTTGGCGCCCAGGAGTTTCATGCGATAGACGTTGGCGGCCTGGCGCCGGATGTCCTCGGAGCCCATGTACACCACGCAGTCCATGCCGTATCGGGCGGCAACCGTCGCCGTGGCAACGCCATGCTGGCCGGCGCCGGTTTCCGCGATCACGCGCGGCTTGCCCATGCGTCGCGCCAGCAAGGCCTGGCCGATGCAGTTGTTGATCTTGTGGGCGCCGGTGTGATTGAGGTCTTCGCGCTTCAGAAAGATCTGCGCGCCGCCAAGCAGGCCCGACCAGCGTTTGGCGTGATAGATCGGACTGGGCCGGCCGACGTAATGCTTGAGATCGTATTCGAATTCGGCGCGGAACTCGGGATCGGCCTGCGCGGCGGCATACGCCTCGCGCAGTTCGGCCAGCGCCGGCATCAGCGTTTCGGCGACAAAAATTCCTCCATAGGGACCGAAGTGGCCGCCCGCGTCGGGCAAATTATAGGGAAAGTCCTGCATCTGCATCTCGCACTCCGGCTATGAATTCGGTGATCTTTTGCGCATCCTTGATGCCGTGCGCGGCTTCCACGCCGCTGCTGACATCCACTGCCCACGGCCGCACGGCGCGCACCGCCGCGGCAATGTTGCCCGGATGCAGGCCGCCGGACAAAATGACGGGTAACGGCAAGTTCCGCGGAATCAGGCTCCATTCGAAAGTCTTGCCGCCGCCGCCGTAGCCTTCGACATCGGCATCCAGCAGCAAACCCGATATCCCGGGAGCCCCGGCGAAAGCGGACGCGTATTCTAGCAAATCGAAACCTGCCTTCACTCGCGCCGCCTTGATCCAGGGCCGGCCGAACCGGGAACAATAGGCTGCATCTTCGTCGCCGTGAAACTGCAAGAGATCCAGCGGCACCTGGTCCAGTACGGCGCGCACTGTCTCCGCTGGCTCATTGACGAACAGCCCGACCCTGGTGACGAAAGCCGGCACATGGACAACCAGTTGCGCGGCCCGCTCCGGCGTCACGTAGCGCGGGCTGCGCGCATAGAAGACAAAGCCCAGCGCGTCTGCACCGGCCGCGATGGCGGCGGCCAGATCCTGCTCGCGGGTAATGCCGCAAATCTTGATTCGGGTACGGGTCATAAGTCGTCAACTCAGGGAAGAATCATCGCCGTGTCGCCAGCGCCGACTCTTAGTTGCCAGACCGGATCATAATCGACGCCGGCAAAATACAACCCGCAGGCTTCGAAGGTCGGCGCGCCGCGGGCGCGGTCGCGGCCCGCCAGAATTTCACCGACCCACTCCGGCGCATGGGAACCCTTGCCGACATACACCAGCGCACCGACAAGATTGCGCACCATGTGCTGCAAAAAAGCGCTGGCCTCGAATTCGAACACCACCAGCTCGCCGTGGCGCGTCACGTCAGCGCGGCGCAGGTTCTTGACCGGCGACTTGGCCTGACACTCGATGGAGCGGAAGGCGGAGAAATCATGTTCGCCGCGAAGCAAGCCGGCCGCCGTAGCCATGGCATCCACGTCGAGCGGGCGATGAAACCAGCCGACGCGGCGCGCCATCAGGCCCGGCCGCTCGGCGCGATTGAGCAGCAGATAGCGATAGCGTCGGCCGCGGGCGGAGAAGCGGGCGTGAAAATCGCTCGGTACCGGTTGCGCCCAGCGCACCGCCACGCTGTCCGGCAAGTGGGCATTAACGCCACGCACCCAGGCGGTGTCGGGGCGCACCGCGTCGGTGTCGAAATGCACCACCTGCGCCAGCGCATGCACTCCGGCATCGGTACGCCCGGCGCACACCACGCGCGTCGGCGCATCGGCGACGATGGAAAGCGCCGATTCCAGCACATTCTGTACGGCCCCACCTCCGGCCTGCGACTGCCAGCCGCAAAATCCGGAACCATCGTATTCGAGACCGAGAGCGAATCTCATGTCAGCCACGCGCCCAGCAGCAGAGCAGCAGCCAGGGCGCCAAGAACGAAGTCCGTGACACCGATAGCGGACGCTGGAAGGCTCAGCGTGCTTGCCGTGCGTCCCTCCTCGCCGCTCCCGGCATTGCGTGAAGCTTCGACCTCGTTCAGCGTCAACGCCAGCCGCACGGCGATCCGGTCGCGGGAGATCTTCAGCAGGCCGAGCGGCGCCAGCAGCGAGCGAATGCCGGCGACCAGTTCGGAGGCAGACAGGGCCTTCAGGATCAGGGCTACCGTGGAGAGTGCGATGAGCAAGCGCGCCAGGTTGTCGCCGGCGAGCAGCAAGCCCTCCTGCGTCGCCCCGGGAATGAGCAGCATGGGTGTCCCCGGCGTCATCCAGCCGAACATCACCAGCATGGTCAGCAACAGCCAGCGGCTGCGGCGCAGAAGCAGGCGCAAGTGGGCCGTCGCCGCGAGCAGCGCGACCAGAGCGAGTCCCAGACCACCAAGGAACAAGACCGTTCCATCACGGGAGGATGCCACCAGGAGTACTGCCAAGCCGAGCAGGAGCAGGCTGGCGGGATGCGGACGATTCACTGGAACAGCGTCTCCCGGCGCGCAGGCGCCGGGAGGGCGTAATCGATCAGCCGAGACTGTCAAGTTTGGCGCGGGCCACTTTCTGCTGCGCCGGACTGCCTTCGGCCAGGGCTTCCTGGAACAGTTCTCGCGCACCGTCCTTGTCGCCCATTTCCTCATAGGCCATTGCGAGTTCGATCTTGGTCGCCACTTCCGGGTTGTCGGAGATCCCGGCGGCGGCGGGCGCAGTCCCGGACGCGGCAGGCGTTTCCAGTTCCAGGCTGATGCCACCGAGATCGAGCGGCGCCGCCGCAGGAGTCGCCACGGACATCTCGGGCAACGGCGCTGGTGCCGCGGCCTCGGGCGTGCCCAGATCGAAGTCGAAATCGATGCTGCCAGAATCAGCCGCTGCCACGGCTGGTGCTGCCGGGGCCGCTGCAGGCTTCTCCGCAGAGGGCGGAAAATCAAGCCCGGGAGCCGGGGGCTCCTTTGCCGGCATGTCGAACTCGATATCGAGTCCGGGCAATTCGCTCTTGACCTCCGCCTGCGACCCGGCGCCAGGAGTTGCGGCCTCCGGTGCCCCCAGATCGAGATCGAAATCCAGCGTTTCGGGCTTGGCGCCCGGCGTCTCAGACGCGGCTGCCGCGCCTGCCACCTCGGCACCAACATCCAGATCAAAGTCAAGAGCAGGAGCCGCTGCAACAGGCTGTGGCGCCTGCTCCCCGCCAACCGGGGCGGCGCTGGCGCCCAACGCGGCATCCCGCTCCGCAGCGGCGGCCGGGGCTGCTGCCTGAACCTCGGACGGTGCGGACCCGTAGAGGGCATTCGCCGGATCGATGGCGGCACCCATGACGGCCGCCTTCTCCCAGCCCGCACCGGCACCGCCGGTCAGGGCATGCAGTTCCTTGGCAACCGATTCAAACTGTGAAACGTTCTTCCGCGCGGCGTAGATGTCGAGCAGCTTCAGATGAATCGCCTGCCGCTGCGGATCGGCCTTGAGAGCGTCGACCAGAATCTCTTCCGCTTGCGCATCACGTCCAAAAGCCAGGAAGGTGTCGGCTTCGACAACCGGATCAACGGTCTCCTGATGCGCAGCCATGCCGGCATTGGTAGAACTGAACTGGCTGGACTCCTGCTCGCTCGCGGGAGGTGCTACGGTTGTGGAGCTGAACAGAGAATGCGCCGACAGGTCGGTCTCGGCAATGGTTACGTTGGCCTCCGCCTCTGCCGTGCGCTTCTTGCGATAGGCCGAAAGTCCCAACCAACCGAACAGCAGCGCCAGCACGGCGCCGCCACCAAATACCAGCGGCGCGTTTTCCTCCATGAAGTCCGGCTCAGGCTCGGGGGGCGGCGGAGCAACGACCTTTTTCTTTGCCGCGGGCGGCTTGGGTTCTTCGACCGGTTTCGCTGGTTCCGCCGGTTTGGCTGCAGCGCCGGCATCGGCAGGCGTCGCCGCGGCATCCGGTTTGGAGGCTTCTGCGGGCTTCGGCGGCTCGGCTGCCTTGGGTGCCTCTGCCGGCTTCGGCGGCTCCGCAGGCTTCACTGCCGGAGCCACAGCCAGAGCCGGGGCGGGGGCGGGAGCCTCGGGCTTCTTGGCGTCCGCTGGAGCAGGCTTCGCCGCCTGGGCCTGCTTCTGAAGATCGGCACCGACCTGACTCTTCATCTCCGCGAGTTTCTTCAGGTCGCTGATATTTTTTTCCAGATCGGCGATGCGGCTGCCGGCTTCCTTGAGTGCCCGGTCGCGCGATACCAGATCTTCTTCAAGCACCGCGATGCGCCCCTGCAGCGGCTTGCCCTTGGCGTCCTTCGCCGCTTCCGTGCGTGAAACCTCGAGTTTGTCCTTGCCGGTTGCCAGCGGCGCCTTGTCTTCCACTTTGGGCGCAATCTTCCCGCTGACGGCTTGCCTGGCGCCCTGATCCTTGGCCGGCTCGGCCGCAGCTGCAGTTGCCAGACGCTTCCGGTAGGCGTTGAAATCGGCGGCCTGAGCGACTATCTCGCTGCGCGCTTCACCCGCCGAAACCTTGCTCGCCGTTTCGGCGTCGGGAATCGAAAGGATCTTCCCGGCCTTGAGGCGATTCATGTTGCCGCTGTCAAAGACCTCCCGGTTGCTGCGAAACAGCGCGACCAGCATCTGATCAAGGCTGACACCCTCCGGCTTTGTCTGCGCCGCAATCTTGCCCAGGGTATCGCCCGAAACTACGGTGCGCGAGTTGCTCGCAGCACCTTCCGCAACGCGCTTCTCGGCCGGCGGCATGGACACCGGCGGACGGCTATCGATCACCGGGCGGGCTTCCGTCGGCATCGTCAGCGGCGCTTTTTCCGCTGGCCTGTCCGTCGATGGCTCGGTCCTGCCCTCCGGTGTCGCAATCGGCGCCGGTGCCGTTCTGGGAACCAGATCGGGTGGATCGAGCAGGAAGGTGTACTCGCGAACCAGCCGTCCCGAGGCCCAACTCAATTCGACCAGCATGTCGATGAACGGC
>JANXRC010000195.1 GCA_025353195.1 Rhodocyclaceae bacterium | reverse complement strand
CAATCACAAAACTCGTGCGTGACTGGAGCCATGACGGGGCGAAACTGCGCAGAAACATTACCAGCAGCGTCGGGTAGCGTTTGCACAGGTAATGCCTTTCGCCACCTTCACCAAACACGGCCGGGCTCAGCAGGCCGACGTCAGGATGGTCTTCCATAAAACGCAGGGCCTCAAACAGCGTATCCGCTTCGACGAATAGATCGGGGTTGATGACAAGATGGTAGTCGGATTTGACGTTCGCGATGACGAGGTTGTTACCCCGGCCATATCCCAGATTGCCCGGCGCGCGCAGCAACTGCAGGGTCCAGCCCGGAACCCTGGCCCGGAAGCCTTCCAGCCAACTGACCACCGTACCGTGCAGGGCGCCATCGTCCGAATTGTCAACCAGGGTCAGGTCCAGTTGGACCGTGTAGTGCTGTCGGGCCACGCGCCCGGCCTCCTCCAGCGCGAGCAGGGTTCGCTCGATCGTCGGCAGGTCAGGCTTGTAGAGGACCAATGACGCGCTGATGACGAGCGGGGTCATGTCACGCACCCACCTGTTTCTCTGGCGCTGGCCGCGCCACGATCGTCGCAGGCACGCCAACGGCCACCGCGTAGGCGGGCACGTCGCGCAGTACTACGGCGTTGGCACCGATTTTGGCGTGGTCGCCGACAGTAATGCACCCGATCACCTTGGCACCCGCACCGATCAGCACGTCATTGCCGATGACCGGTCGCTCAGACACCGTAAAGCCCATGTCGGGTTCGCTCGTTCCCAGGGTCACCCCCTGCAGAATGGTGCAGTTGTCGCCGATGCGCGCCGCGCCGATTACGGTGCCAACGGTATGCGGCAGGAACAGGCCGCCGCCGATCTCGACCTGCGGCGACACCTCAAGGCCGAAGACCAGAACATTGAGCATCGAACACAGCTTCGCCAACGGACCAAGGCCGCGCCCGTAGAAGAACTCCGCAAGGCGCAACAGCGCCACTGGCGCCATCCGCGGGTTGGCGCAAGCAACAAGGAGCGTCGAGGTGGACACCGGCCCACGGCACCCCCGCATCGCGTAATAGCGTTCGATATCGGACCTCAATTTGTTCACAGCACCACCCTTTTATAGGCAAGGAGCGCCATTCCACTTACGGCCAGGCCAATGGCCATGCAAAGCCACTTGGCAGGCTCCCAAGATGCCCACGGCGATCCACCAGCGGTAAGGGCGAGATACAGCAGGGGCAAGACACCCCCTGCCAGGAATGGCCAGATCTGTCGCCGCCGCATAAGCCGGTTCTTCATCCGTGCGTATTCCACCACGAATATGAGGTAGACGAAGTTCGGCAGCACAAACGCCCAGCCTAGCGCCTCCAGCGACCCGAAATGGTCCAATGCATACCGGGTCGCCCCCAGCAGCGAGAGGTTAACGGCCAGATCGGAGACCAGCAGCACACGTGAATTGCGTGTGGCTAGAATCATGGTGCCGTACACCCATGAAACGCCGCGAAATATAACCGCAATGACCAGCACCGTCAGCACCTGACCGGACGGCTGAAATTCGGGGTTGTAGAGCAGGTCGATCAAGGGCTCTTTCAAGAGCACCATTGCATTACAGATCAGGAGGCTGACACCCAGCACGAGGTAGGCCGTCTTGAGCATGCAAGCTTTCTGCCTTTCCGGATCGGTCGCCGCCGTGAGCAGCGGCAGATAGATAGTGCTACACGCGGTCAGGAACAAGGTGGTGTAGTTGAAGGTCAGGGTCCAGCCGGCGTCAAAGAGACCTGCAAACGCCAGTCCTCTGGCCCCTATGATCCAGGAGCGGATCAGCAGCAGCGCGACGATCGTTGCCAGCGCCGCACCAAGATTGGACAGGGCGAATCGGATGAAGGCTCGACTTTGCTCCGTCGACAAGGTCCCCGGGCGCGACGCGGCCACCGGTTTAGGCAGGCGCGACACGCCAAACGCACCGACCAGGCAGGTGACCCCAAAACAGATGACAAACGACCCAGCCAGCAACTGCGGATCCGGACGCAAACGCCACCACCTAACCACGGCCAGCATCATCACCAGGGCCGCCGGCCCGGCGATTTGCGCCACAGCCAGCCGCGGGTACGCGCGATAGCCGTTGAGCACCGCGACCGCATAAGTGCCGCCCACATTGAGCAGCACGGCCAGCGCGATCCAGCGCACGGTGGCGACCAGATCGGGTGCATCAGACGACAAGAAGAACTGCGTCAGCGGCGGAGCGGCGGCAATCATCATCACCACCAGTCCGATGCCGGTCAGTCCGACAAGACGAACCGCCGTTCCACGAAACTGCCGGCGGTCAGCTTCATACCTGCGTTCGGCAAGTCCCTGGACCACAGAATTGGTACCTCCAAGGGTTGCGCCGACCGTGGCTGCCTGGGCGATCTGCCTCAGTTGCGAAAACAACCCGACGCCTTCCGGCCCCATCCACCCGGCGACCGCCTTGAAACTGAGCAGCCACAAAAAGGCCGCGCCGAAGACGCCCGCGCTACTGACCAGAACCCCACGCTTGAGGCTTAACGATTGATCTTCCATGACTTAGCCGCGACGCTAGGCGCCCGGCTTGTCCACCGCCGCCGCGCGCAGACGGGACAACAGCAGCCCCCACATGAAATAGGCAAAGATCCCCGGATAAGGCTGCCGCAAGGTAACCTTGAAATTGCTGTCGATGACGACCAGATAAAACACGATGATTGCCAACCACCATATGTCTGCCGGCAACGTACTGCGCTGTCTCCAGCACAGATCGGCTGTATAGCCCATCAGGATCGCTATGGGCAGCAATGACACCAGGCCGAAGTTATATACGATGTCGATATACCAGTTGTGCGGACTCGTCCTGATTTCACGAGGCATGGGTTGTGGGTGCCCCATCAG
>JANXRC010000194.1 GCA_025353195.1 Rhodocyclaceae bacterium | reverse complement strand
GCCGGTGTTCAAGCAGAGCGAGGACTACTGGGGCGGAGCCGACGCGATGCATGGCGACAAGGGCGAGTGGCGCGTGGAAAAGCAGCGCCTGCACTGGGAGATCCTCGACCGCTATACCGAAGCGGCCAAGCAGGCCGGCATTCCGTTCCGGCAGGACTACAACGGCGGCGACAATTTCGGCATCGGCCACTTCGAGGTGAACCAGAAGAAGGGCGTGCGCTGGAACGCCTCGAAGGCCATGCTGCGTCCGGTGCAGCACCGGCCCAACCTGAAGATCGTCACCGGCGCGCTGATCGACAAGCTGATTCTGGAAGACAAGGATGCGCGCGGCGTCGAGTTCAGTCTCGACGGTGTCCCCCATCGCGTCACGGCACGCATCGAAACCCTGCTCACGGCAGGCGCCATCGGTTCGCCGATGATCCTGCAACGCTCCGGCATCGGGCCGGGCGCACTGCTGCAGGAACGCGGCGTGCCACTGGTGCATGAGCTGCCCGGGGTGGGCGGCAACCTGCAGGACCACCTGCAGTTGCGCATGATCTTCAAGGTGCACGGCATCACGACCTTGAACCAGCGCGCCAACAGCCTCTGGGGCAAGGCCATGATGGGCCTCGAATACGCGCTGTTCCGCTCCGGCCCGCTCTCGATGGCACCCAGCCAGCTGGGCGGCTTCTTCCATTCCGCGCCCGAGGTGGCGACGCCGGACCTGGAATTCCACGTGCAGCCGCTGTCGCTGGAAAAGTTCGGCGACCCGCTGCATCCCTTTCCCGCCTTCACGGCGAGCGTATGCAACCTGCGCCCGACTTCGCGCGGCGTGGTGCACATCCGCGATCGCGATCCGGACTCGGCGCCGGTCATCGCGCCGAACTACCTGTCGACCGAGAACGACCGCAGCGTCGCCGCCCGTGCCCTGCGCCTAACGCGCGGGGTCGTCGCGCAGCCGGCCATGGCGCCCTACCGGCCGCAGGAGTACCAGCCCGGCGCGCAGGTCCAGAGCGACGAGGAGCTGGCGCGCGCCGCCGGCGATATCGGCACCACGATCTTCCACCCTACCTGCACCTGTGCCATGGGTCGCGCAGACGATCCGCAAGCCGTGGTCGATTCCGAACTTCGCGTGCGTGGCATCAGCCGCCTGCGCGTGGTCGATGCCTCGATCATGCCGACGATCACCTCGGGCAACACCAACGCACCCACGGTCATGATCGCCGAACGCGGCGCGGCACTGGTCCGCGCTGCACGCCGCCAGTAGCAGGCGGCAACCCAGTCCGTGCCAACGCAACTGATCGACTACCACAACGGCATCTACGCTTTCGATGCCGGCTATGTGCGACCGCTGCTGGCCGCCATCCACCTGATCGAAAGCGACGGCCGCGCCGCCTTTGTCGATACAGCCAATTTCGAAGTCATGCCGCAGGCATTAGCTGCGCTGGCGGCGCGCGGCCTGGGACCGGAAGCGGTGGATTACGTGATCCTCACCCATATTCACCTCGACCATGCCGGCGGCGCCGGCGTGATGATCGAAGCCTTTCCGAATGCCAGGCTGGTAGTCCATCCGCGCGGCGCCCGGCACATGATCGAACCGACCCGGCTGATGGCCGGCGTCGAGGGAGTCTATGGCAGGGACCGGGCGCGGCGCATGTACGGCAAGCTGATGCCGATAGCGGCCGAACGCATCATCGAAGCGCACGACAACACGGTGCTGCGGCTCGGATCGCGCGAACTGCTGTGCATCGACTCACCCGGCCACGCCCGGCATCACATCGCAATCGTGGATCGCCAGACCGGCGGCATTTTCACCGGCGATACCTTCGGCGTTTCCTATCGCGAGTTGGACGTCGCCGGCAAACCGCTGATCTTTCCCTCGTCGACGCCGATCCAGTTCGACCCGGACGAAATGCGCAGCTCGATCGAGCGCATCCTGTCCTTGCATCCGGAAGCGGTCTATCTGACGCACTTCGGGCGCCTGGCGCCACCCGCCGAACTTGGCAGAAAAGTCCTGGCGCTGCTCGACCAATACGTCGCCATCGCGCTGGCCGCCAGCGAAGATGAAGACAAGGCGGCTCGCATCCGCGACGGCCTGACCGCGCTCCTGCTGCAGGAAGCGCATCGGCACGGCTGCCGCCTGAGCGACGAGGAAGTTCTGGAGATCTGGCATCTCGATCTGGAACTCAACGCGCAGGGCCTCGCCTTCTGGCTGGAAGCCCAGGAAACTGCCTGAGCGCCGCAGCGCTCGCCTTCACCGCCGACCCAAAGCAGCTTTCTTTCGCCGAGCAGTCGCAAATGGCTGCGGCGTTTTGTCGCATCGCAGCATGAAGAATGTTGCCAACGCTCCGAATTCTTGTCCTGAATCAATTACCCGAGTACCCCCGGCGGGATATCTTCGCCGCCATAAGTTCCGGTAGTTCGTTTCAACCGCGCGCTGCAGCGCGCTAACGTTAAAGGGCAGAAACATGGCGAATAACAATGACGACGATGTTCCATTCATGCAGAAGTTGCTGGACAACCACTTCCTGCTCCTGTTCCTGGGGGTCGCTTCTCCCGGTGTTATCTACATTTTGTGGGGCGTCGTGGACATCATGAGCGTCCCGCTCGCCAAGTAAGCAATCCAGTCAATCAGGGAGAATCATATGAGTGCAATCCTGCCGCCTTCAGAGCGGTTATGGTGGAAAACGCCGATTTCCGGGCAAGAATGGACCTGGATCGGCATCGCCTTCGTCTGGGCCATGACCATGTTCGTCATGATGGTCTATTGGCACATCAACGGTAAGCAAAACCTGTCGAACGAGGTCTATAAGACCACGGCCGAAATGTTCGCCGCCAAGACCGAAGCCTTCGTCGCGGAAAACACCATCCGTACCGAGGAAAGCCTGGCCAATCCCGACCTGAAGATTCCAGTGGTCAAGCCGAATGCCAAGGACGAAGCCTTCCTGCAGGCACGCCTGTGGTCCTGGTACCCGATTCTGGAACTGGAAGCCGGCAAGACCTACAAGATCCATCTGTCCTCCGTCGATTACAACCATGGATTCTCGCTGCAGCCGGTAAACATCAATATCCAGGTCATTCCGGGCTATGAGCATGTGGTCAAGATGACGCCAACCAAGGCAGGCACCTACGCCATCGTCTGCAATGAATACTGCGGCATCGGTCACCACACGATGCTTGGCCGTATTTACGTGAAATAAGGGGAGTACCTAGATGGCAACTACTTACCGTACCTGCCCGCGCACCGGGCTGCAATTCGATCTGGCGGCTGAAAAGCTGATGCGCTGGAACGCCGTAGCCGGCGTGCTCTGGCTGCTGGTGGGCGGCATCACCGCACTGCTGGTGATCCTGACGCGCTGGCCGGCGATCAGGCTGCTGCCGGCGGACCAGTTCTACCTGATCCTGACGGCCCACGGCATCGACATGCTGATCCTGTGGATCATGTTCTTCGAAATAGCCGTGCTCTACTTCGCCTCTTCGACACTGCTGCGATGCAGGATTGCCACGCCCAAACTGGCGTGGGTCCAGTTCTGGCTGATGGTGGTCGGCGGCATCATGACCAACGTCGCGATCTTCCAGGGCGGCTCCAGCGTGATGTTCACCTCTTACGTGCCGATGCAGGCCGCGCCGCACTTCTATCTCGGCATCATCCTCTTTGCGGTGGGCGCCCTGATCGGCTGTGGCGTGTTCTTCGGCACGCTGGTGGTAGCGAAGAAGGAAAAGACCTACACCGGATCGATTCCGCTGGTGACATTCGGCGCAATGACCGCAGCCATCATCGCCGTCTTCACCATCGCCTCGGGTGCCGCAATCCTGATTCCGACCTTCGCCTGGTCCATGGGCTGGATCAAGGAAATCGATGCCGAGCTGTACCGCATGGTCTGGTGGGCGCTGGGTCACTCCTCGCAGCAGGTCAACGTTGCCGCCCATGTGTCGATCTGGTACCTGGTTGCGGCCGTGGTCTTCGGCGCCAAGCCGCTATCGGAAAAGGTCTCCCGTTTCGCCTTCC
>JANXRC010000179.1 GCA_025353195.1 Rhodocyclaceae bacterium | reverse complement strand
TCAATATCGTGCTTTCGGGCGACAACGCCGTGGTCATAGCTCTGGCGGCGCGCTCCCTGCCTCCCTTGCAGCAGAAGAAGGCGATCTTCTGGGGTAGCAGCGCCGCAGTGGTGATGCGCATCATCCTCACCATCGTCGCCGTCGAACTGCTCAAGCTGCCGGTGCTGAAGCTGATCGGGGCCCTGCTCCTGCTCTGGATTGCGGTGCAATTGCTGTTGCCGGAAAAGGATGGCGAGGGTGACGGCGGAGCGATCTCGAACATGGCGGCCGCCATCCGCACCATCTTGGTCGCCGACCTGGTGATGAGCCTGGACAACGTGATCGGCGTGGCGGCGGTGGCCAAGGGCAGCCTGACGTTGCTCGTCATCGGTCTGGCGACCAGGATGGTGCGGATGGCGGTCGCCATGTTCGAGATCGCCCCGCCGTCACCCTCGCCTTCCTCTTCCGGCAATAGCAATTGCACCGCAATCCAGAGCAGGAGCAGGGCCCCGATCAGCTTCAGCACCGACAGCTTGAGCAGTTCGACGGCGACGATGGTGAGGATGATGCGCATCGCCACTGCGGCGCTGCTGCCCCAGAAGATCGCCTTCTTCTGCTGCAAGGGAGGCAGGGAGCGCGCCGCCAGAGCTATGACCACGGCGTTGTCGCCCGAAAGCACGATATTGACGCCGATGATCTGCAGCAACGCCCACCAGAAGGCTGGTGTTCCGAACTCAATCACTGGTCATTTTCCTCATCGCTTGCGCAATACCGGCGACCGAACGAACAACCGCCAAAAAGAAATAATTGGAGCCTGACTGTAGCAGAAATGGAAACGACAAATCGAAGGTGGGAAGTCCGCCGATAAGCCGGGTTCTGTCGTGGGCAACCATTCCTCTGGGACCGCCGTTGCCGACGGCCTCTAGCAGCCTACCCGGGAGCGACGCGAGCCACGCCAATGCTCCCCTATTTGGCCTTGCCCCGAATGAGGTTTGCCATGCCGTCCGTGTTACCACGTCCGCGGTGGGCTCTTACCCCACCATTTCACCCTTACCGGCTCTTGCGAGCTTAGGCGGTATCTTTCTGTTGCACTGTCTGTCGCCTTGGGTCGGACGACTTGCGCCGCCCGACTTATAGCGCCCGGCCGTTAGCCGGCATTCCGCTCTATGGGGCCCGGACTTTCCTCCAACCACTTGCGTGATCAGCGGTTGCCTGGCGAACTTCCCGGGCGCATTGTACGCGCCGGGCGGAACTGGCGCCTGTCGTCGTAGTAGCCCGGCCGCTCGTTGTCCGCCGTTGCGCCGGGAATGCCGAGCAGGGGCAAGGGCTGCCAGTCGCGCGGCGAGAAGCTGCGGGCGTCGAACAGCGCGGCCAGGCGTGCATCAAGCTCGGCGAGTGCAGCCTGATCGGGCAGCTTCAGCCACGCGTCATCGACATCGACGAACAGCGCCTTGCCGCAGAGGCCGACAAAGGGCGCGGCAAGGGCGTCATGGCTGGCGTGGCCGAACACCAAAAACCGCGTGGTACGCAGCAGTTCTTCGCGCCGCTCGACGAAGACCTCGCGCCAGCGATGCGCGGACAAGGCCGACCACAACCCGGGGCAGGATCCGGCCACCACCACGCCGCATTCGTCGAACTGGGTCAGCGCGTCGCGCAAGGGGCCGCGCGCGGCGCCTGCATGCGTTCGTGCCTCGCGCAGTGCAGCCACATGGCGACGGTTGAGTACCGCCTTGGTCAGCGGAAAGGCGAGCCAGATCAGTGCATTGAACAGGTCGTGGCGGTTGTCCGGCCGCGTCGCGATTTCACCGGTGAGGAAAGCTCGCTCTTCATAGCCTTCGGCACCGGCAGGCGGCACGACGAAGCGCAAG
>JANXRC010000150.1 GCA_025353195.1 Rhodocyclaceae bacterium | reverse complement strand
CTGGTGGCCAGGGGCAGAATCGAACTGCCGACACACGGATTTTCAGTCCGTTGCTCTACCAACTGAGCTACCTAGCCGGAAAGGCTGCGGATTATAGGCCCTCGACGTTGCGGCGTCAAAGGGCCGTTGGGCCTGGAGCTTAGGTGTAGAGGAGAGCCATGCCGTCGCTGACGGTATGCTTACCAGCGGTGTAAGGACGGCGTAAGAGCCCCAGTTTAGGATGCCACGATGCAGTAAAGCTGGGCGTTTTACCTATTACAACAAAGCTATTCCACTTCCGGAGGAAACCATGAAAGACGAAGACATTGTCGAACGGATTTCAAAAAATCCGAAATTCATGCAGTTCGTGCGCATGCGCAACAACTACGCGATCGTTTTGTCCATTCTGATGATCATCGTGTATTTCGGTTACATCGGGCTCATCGCCTTTGACAAGACCTTTCTCGCCATCAAGATCGGCGCAGGCTACGTGACATCCATCGGAATTCCGATGGGCATTGGCGTGCTGGTCTTCACCATCGTCATCACCATCATCTACGTCCGCCGTGCGAACAGCGAGTTCGACACCATCAAGGATGAAATCGTCAGGGAGGCTTCCAAATGATCAAGGCCAAACATATTCTCGGCGGTAGTGCCCTCATGCTGGCGGCCGGAGCTGTCCTGGCAGCAGGCCCCGACATCGGCCAGGTGGTGAAGCAGGAAACCAACTGGACCGCCATCGTGATGTTCGGGGTTTTCGTTGCCATCACGCTCTGGATCACCAAGTGGGCGGCAACCAAGACCAAGACTGCGGCAGACTTCTACACCGCCGGCGGCGGCATCACCGGCTTCCAGAACGGCCTGGCGATCGCCGGCGACTACATGTCGGCAGCGTCCTTCCTCGGTATTTCCGGTCTGGTGTTCGCTTCCGGCTTCGACGGCCTGATCTTCTCGATCGGCTGGCTGGTCGGCTGGCCCGTGATCACCTTCCTCATGGCGGAACGGCTGCGCAACCTCGGCAAGTTCACCTTCGCCGACGTCGCCGGTTATCGCTTCGACGCGGGCCCGATCCGCTCGTTCGCGGCCTGCGGCTCGCTGACGGTGGTGGCTTTCTACCTGATCGCACAGATGGTCGGCGCCGGCCAGCTGATCCAGTTGCTATTCGGTCTCGACTACGTCTATGCGGTCATCATGGTCGGCATCATCATGATGACCTACGTGTTGTTCGGCGGCATGACGGCGACCACCTGGGTGCAGATCATCAAGGCTGGCATGCTGCTCATCGGCGCCACCTTCATGGCAGGGGCCGTGATGTTCCAGTTCGGCTTCAGCCCCGAGGCAATGTTTGCCAAGGCGGTGGAAGTACATTCGAAGCATGATGCCATCATGTCGCCGGGGACCTTCATCACCGATCCGATTTCGGCAATTTCGGTCGGCATGGCGCTGATGTTCGGCACCGCCGGTCTGCCGCACATCCTGATGCGCTTCTTTACCGTCCCGAGCGCCAAGGAAGCCCGCAAGTCGGTGGCCTGGGCGACGACCTGGATCGGCTACTTCTACATCCTGACCTTCATCATCGGCTTCGGCGCCATCTGCAACCTGATTCCCAACCCGATGGACTACTTCGTCGGCGGCGATATCGCCAAGGGTCTCAAGGGCGGCGGCAACATGCCGGCGGTGCATCTGGCCAAGGCCGTAGGTGGCGACGTATTCATGGGCTTCATCTCCGCCGTGGCCTTCGCCACGATTCTGGCGGTGGTGGCAGGCCTGACGCTGTCCGGCGCATCGGCGGTGTCGCATGACCTGTACGCTTCGGTGTGGCGTCACGGCAATGTCGATTCCGCAACCGAACTGCGCGTGTCGCGGATCACCACGGTGTGCCTCGGCATCTTCGCCGTGTCGCTTGGCATAGTATTCCAGAAGCAGAACGTCGCCTTCATGGTGATGCTGGCCTTCGCCGTGGCCTGCTCGGCCAACTTCCCGGTGCTGTTCATGTCGGTACTGTGGAAGGACTGCACCACCAAGGGTGCGGTGGCGGGCGGCACGGTCGGCCTGATCTCCTCCGTGGCGCTGACCATCATGTCTCCGGCGGTGTGGGAAGCCTCGCTCGGCCATCCGAAGGGGTCGGCAATGTTCCCCTACGCTTCGTCAGCGATCTTCTCGATGACGGCCGCCTTCCTGGTGATCTATCTGGTCTCGAAGCTGGACAACAGCGCCCAGGCCAAGAAGGAACGCGCCCTGTTCCCGGCGCAACTGATTCGCTCCGAAACCGGGGTGGGCAGTTCCAGCGCTTCCGGCCACTAAGCGGCTAGGCAGCAGTGAAAAAGGGCCAGCCTTCGGGCTGGCCTTTTTTTGCGTCTGACGAAACCTCAGAAGCATTGCAGCAGATGGGCGTCGCAGTAGAGCTTTTTCAGATACGCCAGACCAATCCAGAGCGAGAACAGCACGGCGAAGGCAATGAAAGGCAGATGCCGGTCAATGATCTGCCGCGGCGTAACTTTGCGCACCGCCTTCAACACCGGTCCCGTGACGATGACGAACACCTTGTACATGGTGTTGGTGTGCCGGCGGCGTCCCGCCAGCAAGGCGAGCAGGCCCTGGCCGAGGAGGAACAGCAGCGCGACCTCGACCAGCGCACGCAGCACGCCGAGAATGAGCAGGTCAGGGTGGCTCATGGTATGTTTCTGTCCCGATTATCAGGTTCGTCCATCCAATGAATTTCGAACACTGGCGGCATTATGCCCGTGCTTGGCTGTTGCATTTCTTCGGCCGCGAAGACCGCGCCTTCACGGCTTACAGCACGGCGTTTTGCCTCGATCCACAGGATGTTCAGTCAGCACGACATCTGGCGGCGATTGCGGCCAATCGGCAACAGTTCGACGTCGCCGAGCATTGGTTCGAGGTAGCGCTGGCGCTGACCCCGGATGACAGCGCCAACTGGTTCAATCTCGGCTTCGTGCGCGAGCGGGCGGGTAAGCCGGTGCAGGCCATAGCCGCCTTCATCGAGGCAACCCGGTTGGTGCCGCATCAGGATCGGGCATGGTATGGCATGGGGCTGGCCCACGCTCGACTGGGGCAGCATGCCGAAGCAGCGGTAGCGCTGGAGAAAGCGGTGGAGTTGCAACCCATGAACGGCGAGGGTTTTTATCAACTGGGCATGGCCTACCATCACGCCAATCGCCCGGGCGAAGTCGCCCGCATCGTTAGGCATTTGGTCGGCTTCGAACCCAGGCGCGCGGAAAAACTGGTGTGCGACACCGAGCGCGTCGATTTGATGCAGCTCATTCCGGAACTTTCCTTCTGATTTGCCAACAGCCGCCGTCACGCCCGTTGCGATGTCGATAGTCGGCGCTGGCGGCACGCCGAGTCGGCTCCCGGTCCAGGCGGCATCCGGTCCGGGCCCCTGCCCGGGCGCGGACAAAAAAACCGGCCCGAGGTTGCCCTGAGGCCGGTGCAATGAGGGCGGGTATGTTCCCTAGCCCTTCTTCTCCTCCGTCACCATACTTAACGGCCTGAGCTGCCGACCGAATTCGCGCCGCCGAGACTAGGATAGCGCACATTGTCCACCAGATCCTGAATTTCCTTGCTCGGCGCACGCGTGAGCAAACTGCCGATGATCATGCCGAGAAAACCGGCGGGAACGCCAAAGGTGCCAGCCGAGATCGGGTCGATGTCCCACCACTTGGGAGCATTGACGCCGAAGAATGGATAGGTCAAATACATATAGTAGGAGCAGACGCCCATTCCAAGAAGCATGCCGAGAACAGCGCCGAAATAGTTGGCTCGCTTCCAGAACACGCCGGCTACCAGCGCGGGGAAGAAGGCCGAGGCTCCGAGCGAGAAAGCGGCACCGACGAGGGACAGGATGTCGCCGGGTTTGAGGCTGGTGACGTAGGCCGCCAGCAGCGCCACCAGCAGCAGCAGTCCCTTGGATACCGCCAGACGGCGCATCGTCGAGGCGTTGGGGTCGATCATCATGTAATAGACATCGTGCCCAACGGCGTTGGCGATGGTCAGCAGCAGGCCGTCGGCGGTAGACAGCGCCGCGGCCAAACCGCCGGCCGCCACCAAGCCCGAGATCACGTAGGGCAGGCCCGCAATTTCCGGAGTTGCCAGTACGATCAGGTCGTTGCCGATGACGATTTCCGCCAATTGCACGATGCCGTCCTTGTTCACGTCGGCAATCGACATCAGCGTCTTGTCCACGGCGGCCCAGTTGCTGACCCAGGCCGGCAACGAGGCGAAACTGGAGCCCACCAGACTGCTATACACCTCGTACTTGGCCAGAATCGCCAGCGCCGGCGCCGTAAAGTAAAGCAGGAAGATGAAGAACAGCGACCAGAACACCGAGACACGCGTCTCATGCACGGAAGGCGTGGTGTAGTAGCGCATCAGGATGTGAGGCAAGGCAGCCGTCCCCACCATCAGGCACATGATCAGGGCCAGGAAATTCTTCTTGGCGATGCGGCGGTTCTTCTCCAGTTCTTCCGGAGTGTCGCCCGTGGCAGCAAAGGCTTCGGCGTGCGCCCGGATCGGAGCGGCGCGAGCGCCGACGGCCTTTTCTGCAGTCCAGACTTTCTTGGCGGCCGTGACGTCGGCCGGGAAGGCCTTGAGGGCTTTCTCGGCCGAATACATCTCTCTGGGATCGGTCGGTGGCTCGGCATCCCGCAAGGCATTCACCTTCTTGAGCAGCTTCTGCTTTTCTGCGGCGAGAAAAGCCGCGCCTCCTGATTCCAGACCCTTTAGCTTGGCATCGGCGGCGGCGGCGCGCTCGCGGAAGATCGCACGCACCGACTCTTCCTTGGCGCCCTTGGGCGTGGTCTTGTCGTTGAGTTCCTTTTCCAGCGCGGTGATCTTTGGCAGGGCCTGCGTGTAGGCGACAATCTGCGGAATCGGAATGCCGGTATGCTTGACCGAAAGCCAAACCACCGGAATCATGTATGCGAGGATCAGGATGATGTACTGCGCCACTTGGGTCCAGGTCACCGCCTTCATGCCGCCAAGGAAGGAGCACACCAGAATTCCGGCCAGACCGACGAACACGCCGACCTGGAACTCCAAACCGGTAAAGCGCGAGGTGATAATGCCGACGCCATAGATCTGCGCGATCACGTAGGTGAAGGAACAAATGACGGCGGCAACCACGCCGATGAAGCGCGGCAGATGCCCGCCATAGCGCGCGCCGAGAAAATCCGGAATCGTGAACTGACCAAACTTGCGCAGGTAAGGCGCCAGCAACAGCGCGACCAGGCAGTAGCCACCGGTCCAGCCGAGGACAAAGGCCAGTCCGTCGAAGCCGGACAGATACAACGTGCCAGCAAGACCTATGAAGCTGGCGGCGGACATCCAGTCGGCGCCGGTCGCCATGCCGTTGAAAAGGGCGGGCACGCGTCGCCCGGCGACGTAGTACTCGCCTACGTCCGTCGTCTTCGACATGAAGCCGATGCCGGCATACAACATGATCGTGGCGAACAGAAAGATGTAACCGAGAATCTTGTTTGGCACACCCATCTGCTCAAGGACGCCGACCACAACAACAAAAGCGACGAAACCACCGGCATAGAAAGTGTAGTAGCGCTTCAGGCTGTCGTAAAACTGCGAGTGTGTTTGTGGGGCGGCTCCCATTAATCGAGATTCCCTTCATGGACGTCATATTCCTTGTCCAAGTCGTTCATGTAGTGGGCGTAATACCAGATGATGGCGACGTAGATGACCAGGGAGCCCTGCGCCGACATATAGAAGCCCAAGGGACCAATGAAGCTAATCTCGTTGAGTTCGCGGGCATACCAGCCCATCACGAAGGTGGCAACGAACCATATCGCGAGTAATACGGCCGTTATCCGCAGGTTGATGCTCCAGTACTGCTTGTGCCTCTCCGTGAGTTTCATCCAGCGCTCCTCCTTCGGCTATGTGACGAACCAGAACAGTTCGCCGTTTCCATGGCGCACCCCGGGATTCTCCCTGTGTCGTGCCCTCCACCGTATCTCGGGATTCGTACCAACGGCATGTCTGGGCGCCAATGGTCGCAAGATAGCGCCATTGTCTAGCCAGAACCCTGACGAGGCGCTTACGGATCCCTTTACAAGCCGATAGGGAAGCTCCCTGACGCATGCTTGGTCGGCCCCGGCGAGCTCTGCTCGGCATGCCAATGGCGCGGGAAGCTCACCCGGAACAGGCTGCCCTTGCCATCCTTGCCGCTCAGAAGGTCCATTTTGGCCTGATGCAGTTCGGCGATTTCCGCGGCGATAGGCAACCCCAGTCCGCTGCCTTCGGCATCTGTTCCCAGCACGCGGTAAAAGCGTTCGAAGATGCTCGCGCGCTCTTCGACAGGAATACCGATGCCGTCGTCTTCCACCTCGATCACGGCCAGGCGACCGGCGCGGACGCGCACCGTGACGTGACCTCCCTGCATGGTGTACTTGATCCCATTGTCCACCAGATTGTTAAGCAATTCGTGCAACAACAGCGGCACCCCGTTGATCAGCAGGGGACGGCCACAGCCCTCGAAGCCGAGGTCGATCCGCTTCGCCATCGCCCGTACCACCCATTCCCCGGTAACGTCGCGGGCCAGCGCGTCGAGATCGAGCGGCACCACGCTATGCAGCTTTTCGTGACTCGCCTCGGCGCGGGCCAGCATGAGCAGTTGGTTGATCATGTGCGCGGCACGATCGGTACTCTCGGCAATCAGTTCCAGTGCATGGCGCATCTGCGCCGGATCGGTTTCCGATAGCGCGAGCTCGGTCTGCGTTTTGAGCCCGGTCAGTGGCGTGCGCATCTGGTGCGCGGCCTGCGCGATGAAACGCTGCTGCCCCTGCAGGTTCTCTTCCAATCGCTCCATCATCTGGTTGAAGGCAACGACCAGCGGGCGCACCTCGTCCGGTACGCGCTTGACCGGTATCGGCGAAAGGTCGGACGGGCGGCGGCGATGAATGCGTTCCTGTAGCAGGCGCAGCGGGGCAATGCCGCGCATGAGTCCCAGGTAGACCAAAATCACCGCAAGCGGAATGATGGCGAATTGAGGCAGCAACACGCCGGAAATAATGCTGGAAGACAGCGCTGCTCTCTTGTTCAGGGTTTCGGCCACCTGAACGATGACCGGCGGCAGACCGCTTCTACCGGGAATGAATGCATAGGCGATGCGCACGTTGTCAGCTTCAATGCGGTCGTCGCGAAACAATACCTTACCGGCTTCGATCTTTTCCGGCAGCGTCGGCGAGGGAATCTCCCGGTCCCCTTGAACGAGAGTGCTGCCGGGACCGAGCACCTGATAGTAAAGCGCATCGACATCGTCGGCACGCAGCAGCGCGCGCGCCGACGCCGGCAGGTTGACAGTCACCCGGCCGCCCTCGATCTTGACCAGGCGCACGATGGCCCCGACATTGTCGGCCAGAGCTTGATCATAGGGTTGGTTGGCTATGTAGCTGGCGACGTGATTGGTGGCCGCGATCGAAATCGGCCACAGCAGCAGCAGCGGCGCCAGCATCCAGTCGAGAATCTCGCCGAACAGCGAATTCGGATACTCGAAACTGACGAACGGATTCCCGCCCAGCCTTCCCGCCGTAGTCGACGCACCGGATTTTTCGGCGCTCCGCGGGCTGGCAATTCCGCTTTGCGAGCCGGGGCCTTGCATGCCTAGGATTCCGCTTCGCGCGACAGCATCAGGCTTTGCCTTCTGCCGGTTCGGCCGGCTTCTCCAGGCAATAGCCCAAGCCGCGCACCGTCACGATGCGGGCGCCGCCGCGTTCGAGCTTCTTGCGCAGACGATGAATGTAGACCTCAATGGCGTTGCTGCTGACTTCCTCGCCCCAACTGCACAACTGGTCAACCAGTTGCTCCTTTGCCACCAGACGTCCGGCGCGCAGCAGCAGGATTTCGAACAGTGCCAGTTCTCGCGCTGACAGGTCCACAATCTCGCCATTGAGCCGGGCAATGCGCTCAGACTGGTCGTAGGACAAGTGGCCGACCTCAATCCGCGTCGGATTACCGGTACCGCGGCGCGTAAGCGCCCGCACCCGGGCAAACAGCTCCGGCAGAGCGAAAGGCTTGGTCAGGTAATCGTCAGCGCCGGCATCCAAGCCGCGCACCCGGTCTTCAACACCGTCCTGTGCCGTCAGCACCAGTACCGGCATAGTGAGTTTGCGCGCCCGCAAGCGCGTGAGCACTTCGATGCCCGACAGGCGTGGCAAACCGAGATCGAGGATCAACAGATCGTACGGTTGGGAAAGCAGGGCCGTATCGGCATCCGCGCCATTGTTGACATGATCGACTGCGTAACCAGTCTTGCGCAAGGCGGCGATCAGCCCCTGGGAAATAATGCGGTCGTCCTCGGCAAGCAATAATCTCATGGCGGCATGACCGGTCTTTGTGTGCGCTCAGTGTACGAATCGCGGGCAAATGATAGCCTGATCTGCCGCCGTCCCGCCAGAGCCGACTTTCTAGACGCGGGACGGGGTGAGCCAAAACGAAACCCCCGACACCAGAAACAGCGTCGGGGGTTCGTTGAAACCGCGGTCCAGCAGGAAGGCGGGTAACGGGAGAAAACCTGGGTTTCCTCCTGTCCCTTCCACTGGATATGTGATCGGCTTTGCCGATTACATATCCATGCCGCCCATGCCGCCCATGCCACCCATGCC
>JANXRC010000140.1 GCA_025353195.1 Rhodocyclaceae bacterium | reverse complement strand
CGCCTAAATGGCGGCTTCGTTGGCTTCGCCTGTATGGATGCGCACCACCTGTTCCACCGCGGAGACAAATATCTTGCCATCACCGATCTTGCCGGTGCGCGCGGCCTTGACGATCGCCTCAATGGCGGGCTCGACGGTTTCGTCTGCCACGACGATCTCGATCTTGATCTTGGGCAGGAAATCAACCACATACTCGGCGCCGCGATACAGCTCGGTGTGGCCCTTCTGGCGGCCGAAGCCCTTGACCTCGGTGACGGTCAAGCCGGTGACTCCCACCTCGGAGAGCGCTTCGCGAACTTCGTCGAGCTTGAACGGCTTGATGATGGCTTCGATCTTCTTCATATTCGATTTCCTCTGATTCAGTATTCGTCCGGATAGCGTGATGTTATCGGATAGCGCCAATCCTTGCCGAATCCGCGTTGCGTGACGCGGATTCCGACCGGCGCCTGGCGACGCTTGTATTCGTTCTTCTTCAGCATGCCTACGACTTTGCGTACATCGGCCTCACTGTAGCCGCGGGCAATTATCTGGCGCGGACTCTCATCGCGTTCCATGTAGGCTTCGATGATGGCATCGAGCACCTCGTAGGGAGGCAGCGTGTCCTGATCGGTCTGGCCGGGCTTGAGTTCCGCCGAGGGCGCGCGGGTGATGATGTTCTGCGGAATCACGTCGGAGACGTCGTTGCGCCAGTTCGCCAGTTGATAGACGAAGGTCTTCGCCACGTCCTTGATCACGGCGAAGCCGCCCGCCATGTCGCCGTAGAGCGTGGCGTAGCCGACCGCCATTTCGCTCTTGTTGCCGGTCGTCAGCACGATGCGCCCGGTACGATTGGAAAGCGCCATCAGCAGCATGCCGCGAATGCGCGCCTGCAGGTTCTCGTCCGTAGTGTCCCAGGCCGGCTTCGGTCCGAGGCTGGCAAAAGTCGGCGCCAGCAACACGGCGAATTGGCCCATCGCCGCAGCGATCGGGATCTCGTCATATTGCACGCCCAGCCGCCGCACCATCTCGCGCGAATCGTCGAGGCTCATCTGCGCCGTCCATGGCGAAGGCATCATCACCGCGCGAACCTTCTCGGCGCCCAGCGCATCGACCGCAATCGCCAGCGTCAGCGCCGAATCGATACCGCCGGAAAGACCGATGATGGCACCGGGAAAGTCGTTCTTGCCCAGGTAGTCGGCGACCCCGAGCTTCAGCGCGGCGTAGACTTCGGCCTCGCGCGACGGCGGCTCGACGATGCGCCCGGGCAGCAAGTGCCCATCGGCGTACTCGATGAACTCCAGTGCTTCGACAAAGGCCGGCAGCTGATGGGTGAGACGGCCCTGCCCATCCATCCCAAACGACGCGCCGTCAAACACCAGTTCGTCCTGCCCGCCGACCAGGTTGGCATAAATCACCGGCTTGCCGGTAGCGGCCACACGTTCGCGCAAGACTTCATAGCGTCGCGCCTGCTTGTTCATGTGGAACGGCGACGCGTTGAGCGTCAGTATCAGTTCCGCTCCGGCGTGTGCGGCGGCTTCGGCGGCACCCGATTCCCAGACATCGGCACAGATTGCCAATCCGCAGCGCACTCCGTTGAGCTCGATCACGCAGGGTTCGTTCCCCGCCGCGAAGTAGCGCTCTTCGTCAAAGACTTCGTAGTTGGGCAGACGGAACTTGCGGTAGGTCGCCGTTACCCGACCATTGGCCAGTAATGAGGCAGCGTTGTAGTACCGGCCCGCCGACTCCTCGGGATAACCAACCACGATCGGCAGCGTGGCGGCACGAGCCAAGGCATCCAGTTGCGCGACGCAGGCACGATAGAAATCCGGCCGCATCAGGAGGTCTTCGGGCGGATAGCCGCTGAGCGCCAGTTCCGGCGTCAGCAGCACGTCCGCCCCGCCGTCACGGGCGCGGACCGCGAACTCGAGAATGCGTTCGGCATTGCCGGCAAGATCGCCGACATGGGCGTTGAACTGGGCGATGGCGACGCGAAGGCGGCTCATGGATCTATCCTGGGATACCTTCCCCGCCCAAAGGGACGGGAACATAACTATAGCGGATGGGCGCCAGAAAAAAGCTCACGTGGTCTTGGGCGCAGCCTTGCCGGACAAGGATCAATACGCCGGCTTCTCCTTGGCGCTCTGATAGGCAACGACGCCCTCCATGATTTCCTTCTTGGCGTCTTCAACGCCGAGCCAGCCCTGGACCTTGACGAATTTGCCGGGTTCCAGATCCTTGTAGTGCTGGAAGAAATGCGATATCTGGTCGAGCACGATCTGCGGCAGGTCGCGCGGGCTATCGACGTCGCGGTACATCGGCGTCAGCTTGTCGACCGGAACCGCCAGCAGCTTGGCGTCTTCACCAGCCTCATCGGTCATCTTGAGCATGCCGATAGGGCGGCAGCGAACCACTACTCCCGGCGGCAGGGCAAACTGGGACAGCACCAGGACATCAACCGGGTCGCCGTCGCCCGCAATGGTGTGTGGTATGTAGCCGTAATTGCAGGGATAGTGCATCGCCGTGGACATGAAGCGATCAACGAAGATGGCGCCGGACTCCTTGTCCACTTCGTACTTGATCGGCTCGGAGTGCATCGAAATCTCGATGACGACATTGAAATCATTCGGCAAATCCTTGCCGGAGGGAACGCGATCCAAGCCCACGACTGGCTCCTTCTTGCTAAAACGTCAATTATACCGTCGTGAACATTTCGCCTTCCTGACGCGGCCGACACAGCCGACGCCCCGGTCAGGAGGCGTCGAAACCGGCGTCTTCGATCGCCTGCGCCAGTTGCGCGCGATTGACCTTGGCCGCGTCGAACGCCACGGCGGCTTCACCCTTCTCCAGCGAGACCTCCGCTTTCGCCACACCTTCGAGCGCCGTCAACACGCCGGTCACGCTTTTCACGCAGCCGCCACAGGTCATTCCACCCACCTTGATTGTCGTCGTTTCCATATCAGTCCTTGTTTGATTTCCATCTGCGCAACAGAAGCGAATTGCTCACTACCGAGACCGAACTCATCGCCATCGCCGCGCCGGCGATCACCGGGTTCAACATGCCCAGCGCCGCCAATGGAATACCCAGCACGTTATAGATGAAGGCGAAAAAGAGATTCTGCCGGATCTTCGCCAGCGTCGCCCGCGACAACGAAATTGCATCGGCCACCCCGTTGATATCGTCCCTCATCAAGGTGACATCGGCCGCCTGCATCGCGACATCGGAACCCGCGGCCATGGCGAAGCTGACGTCAGCGGCAGCCAGCGCGGGGGCATCGTTGATGCCGTCGCCGGCCATGCCGACCAGGCGGCCTTCACCCTTGAGCTTGTTCACCGCCGCGGCCTTGTCGCCGGGCAACACCTCCGCCTCGAAGTGTGCGATGCCGGCCTCCTGCGCGACGGCCTTGGCCGTACCGGCGTTGTCGCCGGTGAGCATGACCACCTCGATGCCGAGTCGGTTGAGGCGCGCAACCGCCGCACGCGAACTCGCGCGCAAGGGATCGGCGATGCCTATGAAACCGAGCAGGGTTTCATCGGCCACCACTGCGACGACGCTGCGGCCGGCCTGCGCCAATGCCTCGGCCTCGGGCGCAGCCCAGCCCTGCTCTTTCATCCATGCCACCGAGCCGACAAGTATGCGGCGCCCGTCGACTTCCCCCACCATGCCTTTGCCCGCGCTGGTGACCACATTCTGCGGCGTCCGCAGGGCGACGCCGTCCGTCCTGGCGCGCGCCACAATGGCGGCGCCGAGCGGATGAGTCGAGCCCTGTTCGAGGCTGGCCGCAAGTTGCAGCAGAGCCGCCGTTACCTGCCCGCGAAGCGGAATCCCAGGTACGCAGAGCGCGTCGGCGCCGACTGTCAGGGGCAACACGTCTGTCACCACGGGCCGGCCCTCGGTCAGCGTTCCGGTCTTGTCCACCACCAGCACTTTCAATTTTTCCGCCAGTTCCAGAGCCACGGCATTGCGGATCAGCACGCCCGCCTTGGCGCCCTGCCCGGTGCCGACCATGATCGCGGTCGGCGTCGCCAGGCCCAGCGCGCAAGGGCAGGCGATCACCAGCACCGCCACCGCATTCACCAGCGCCTGCGCAAAGTCGCCGGCCAGCGCCCACCACGCGATGAAGGTCAGCAGTGCGATAACCGTCACCACCGGGACGAAAATCGCCGCCACCTGGTCGACCAGCCTTTGCACCGGCGCCTTCGAACCTTGCGCCTCCTCGACCAGGCGAATGATGCCGGCCAGCAGCGTATGGCTGCCGACACCCGTCGCGCGGCAACGCAGCAGGCCATCGCCGTTGATCGTCGCGGCGAAAACGCGGTCGCCCGTCGCTTTCGTGACCGGCATGCTCTCGCCGGTCAGCATGGATTCGTTGGCTACCGAAGCACCGTCGATGACGTCGCCATCGACCGGCATCGCCTCACCGGAACGGACGACGAAAACGTCGCCGGGAATCAGCGTGGCTACGGCGACATCGATCAGTTCGCCATCGCGTTCGATGCGTGCCGTCTGCGGCTGGAGCTTCGCCAGCGCCTCGATCGCGGCCGAAGTTTTGGCCTTGGCCCGCGCCTCGAGAATCTTGCCCAGCAGCACCAAGGTGATGACCGTGGCCGAGGCCTCGAAATAGACATGCTGGTGATGCAGATCCCAAGCCGTGACGACCAAGCTGTAGGCCCAGGCCATGCTCGTGCCGAGGGCCACCAGCACGTCCATGTTGCCGGCACCGCCGCGTATGGCGTTGAAACCGCCGACGTAGAAGCGCCAGCCGATCCAGAACTGCACCGGGGTCGCCAGCAACAGCTGCAGCCAGCGCGGAATGACATCGGCGTGAGATTGGGTGCCGAACATGAACGCCATCTGAGCCACCAGCGGCAAGGTCAGCACTGCGGCAATCCAGAATCGCCGCAGCTCGTCTTGATAGATCGCGACTTTCTTGGCCTTCTCTTCGCCGCGCGTGTCAGCCGTGGATACGCTGGAGGTATACCCGGTCTTGACTACCGTGGCGATAAGCCTGCCGACGTCGACTTCACCGGGCGCGTAGCGCACATGTGCTCGTTCGGCAGCGAGGTTGACCACCGCCTCGACGCCGGGCAGCTTGTTGAGCTGTTTCTCGATGCGCGCCGCGCAGGCTGCACAGGTCATGCCGCCGAGCGCCAGTTCGACGGTTTCGCGACGGCTGTCAGCGGAATCCCGCGGGGTGTTCATGTAATCCTTCCGCCCGAACATTAGAAAACGCTAATTATGAGACTACATGAGGCCAGCCGCAAGTTTGGCGTTGCTCAATCCCCGTTCACCGCCGTCCCGTCGGCGCCGACTTTGGGAGCCTATTTCAGTGGGAATCGTACCCCGCGTTGAGACTAGGATCGGATGGATGCAAGGCGCAGTCGCGGCCAATGGTTGTTCCATTGGCAAGCGCTGCAACGCCGCAGACGCCGATCCTAGTCTCAACCCGAAGGGCCGCCGGGCGTTGGGCGCGCTGCCACGTTGTCGGTCGCTTGTATGGATATACCATGCTGCACTCCCTCCGCCTCGCATCGCATCCCAGCGCCCGACGGCGCGGGGTACGATTCCCACTGAAATAGGCTCCTATACGTGGCAGACCACGCCCTGCCAGAGCTTGCCGCCCAGTGCCGTTGCATTGAACAGGCCCCAGACGCCAAAGGCCAGCACGATCAAGCCGGAACCGAGACGCAGCGCACGTCCCTGAATGACGCTGCGGAAGCGAACCAGCAGCAGCCCGGCGAGCATCAGGTTGGGCAGGGTGCCTAGTCCGAAAGCCAGCATGATCGCGGCGCCACGCGCGGCACTGCCGGACAGCAGCGTCATGGCCAGCACGCTGTAGACCATCCCGCAGGGCAGCCAGCCCCAAAGCATGCCGAGCGGAAAGGCCTCGGCCACGCTGCGCACCGGGAGGAATCGCCTGGTCGCCGGTTGCACCCGCTGCCACAGCCATTGCCCGGCACGCTCGGTAAACGCCAGCGTCCGGGTCCATCCGGTGAGATACAGGCCGAGCGCCACCATCATGAGATTCGCGGCGACATACAGGGTCAGTTGCACCGGCAGCCAGTTATTGAGCAACAGCCCGAGGCTGCCGAGCGTTCCCATCAGGGCTCCGGCCACGGCATAGCTGGAAATGCGGCCGAGGTTGTAGGCGAGATGGATCGACCACGCCGCGCCTGACTTCCCTCCGAAACCCGGTGTTTGCAGACTCAGCGCGGAAACGATGCCGCCGCACATCCCTGCGCAATGCACGCCGCCCAGAAGACCAATCAGAAAGACCGCAAGAAAGCCGCTGTCAGGCACCGAGCAGCCTGTCGAACATCAAATGACTTTGGAATAGCGGACGCGTTCGCGGTCGGTACGCAGATAGCGGTCAAACGCCATGGCAATGCCGCGCACCAGCAAGCGGCCCCGCGGCAGGACGCTGATCCATTGGTCATCGATGGACAGGAGGCCGCCCTTTTCCATTTCCCGCAGGTCGTCCAGCTCGGACGCAAAGTAGGACTTGAAGTCAATCAGATGGGCGATCTCGATGGACTCGATGGAAAGTTCGAAATGGCACATCAGGGCCTGGATGATACTGCGCCGCAAAAGATCGTCGGCGTTCAACTCTATGCCGCGAAAAACCGGAAGCACGCCCTGATCAAGGCGGTCATAGTACTCGTCGAGCGTCCGCACATTCTGGCAGTAGCTGGGGCCCACCTTGCCGATGGCAGACACTCCAAAGGCCATCAGGTCGGCTTCGGCATGCGTCGAATAGCCCTGGAAATTCCGATGCAGGCGACCCTGGCGCTGCGCCACGGCAAGTTCGTCATCCGGCTTGGCGAAGTGATCCATGCCGATGAATACGTAACCCGCATCCGTCAGGCGGCGGATCGCCAACTGCAGAATCTGCAAGCGCGCGTCGGGCGTCGGCAAATCGGCTTCATTGATGCGCCGCTGCGGTTTCGCCAGACTGGGCAGGTGGGCATAGTTGTAGATCGAAAGGCGGTCGGGATCGAGCTTGATGACCTCATCCAGGGTATGGTTGAAGCTGATTACGTTCTGCTTGGGCAGGCCATAGATCAGGTCGACCGAGACGGACTTGAAGCCCAACTCGCGCGCCGAATCGATCACCAGCCGGGTTTCGTCAAGGCTTTGTACCCGATTCACGGCCACCTGCACGTCGGGCGCAAAATCCTGCACACCCACGCTCATGCGGTTGAAACCCAACTCGCCAAGCAGCTTCACCGTTTCGCGATCGACCTTGCGCGGATCAACCTCGATCGAGTACTCGCCGCCCGGCAGCAAACGGAAATGGGTGCGGATGATATCCATCAGCCGACGCATTTCGTCGTTGGATAGGAAGGTCGGCGTGCCGCCGCCAAAGTGCAACTGGACCACATCGCGACTACCGTCCAGCGCCGCTTCCTGCATGGCGATTTCCTTGCCCAGGTACTTGATGTACTTGGCAGAGCGCCCATGATCCTTGGTGATGATCTTGTTGCAGGCGCAGTAGTAGCAGATGGTGTTGCAGAAAGGGATGTGGACGTATAATGACAGCGGTCGGCCTATGCCTCCCACCGTCCTCTGCCCGAGCCAACGCGTGTAGTCGTCCGCGCCAAACGCTTCGATGAAGCGGTCGGCAGTCGGATAGGATGTGTATCTTGGCCCGTTTACGTCGAAGCGTCGAATGACCTGTGGGTCGAAAATGAGTTCCTGATAATCCATTGGGCAAAGGTATGGGGTTGCGGCGAGCAGGGCAAACTCGCACAAGTGTATATGATGCCGCAATCGCCGGAAAGTTGCATTGACACAGATCAAAGGGGTGCCCGTCACCGGGTGATGCAAGCAAGGTGCACGCAAACGTCAAACAGAATGTAGTCCCGCTCATCACGCCGGGACTCAAGCTCGCCTGTTCGCAGTGCAACCTGCGCGAACTGTGTCTGCCGTTTGGCCTTTCGGAACACGACATGGGTCGCCTCGACAACCTGATCGGCGGCGCGCGCAAGCTGAAACGCGGCCAGCACCTGTATCGTGCCGGCGACGTTTTCGAGTCCATCTTTGCCGTCAAGGCAGGATTTTTCAAGACCGACGTGCTTACCGAAGACGGACGCGACCAGGTAACCGGTTTCCAGATGGCGGGCGAGATTGTCGGCATGGACGGCATCAGCACCGAGGTTCACACCTGCAATGCCGTGGCGCTGGAAGACAGCGAAGTGTGCCTGATCCCATTCACCGAACTGGAAATGCTTTCCAGCGAAATTCGCTCGCTGCAGCATCACTTGCACAAGGTCATGAGCCGCGAGATCGTGCGTGACCACGGCGTCATGATGCTGCTCGGCACGATGCGCGCCGAAGAGCGCCTCGCCGCATTCCTGCTCAATCTTTCACAGCGCTTCACCGCTCGCGGCTATTCCCCGACCGAGTTTCACCTGCGCATGACGCGCGAGGAAATCGGTTCGTATCTCGGCCTCAAGCTGGAAACCGTAAGCCGCGCCTTCTCCCGCTTTCAGGACGAAGGCCTGATCTCCGTGCAACAAAAGCACATCCGCATTCTGGATATTCCACGGCTCAAGACCCTGCTGGCGCCGCCCGACGGGCGCATCCGCTAGGTCAGCGCCGCCAGGAATCCCATCGGCTGGCGCGTCACGGCCACCGACACGATCCAGGCGAATACGGCCATTGCAGCCAGCCAGCAGACGATCCGCATCCGCCGCGTGCTTCCCGCGCGCAGCCCCAGGGATCCCAGAATGATGTAGGCAATCAACCCCAACACCTTCGCGGTAACCCAGTCGACGACAAACGGATACTGGCCAGACATCACGGCCAGCGACAAGGCGGCGACCAGCAGGATGGTGTCGTTGACGTGGGGCAGCACCCTGATCCAGCGCGCATTCAACAAGGGCGAAGCGCGAAACATCAGAACCCCGCGCAGAAAGAACCCGGTCGCGCTCAACACCACGCTGGCCACATGCACGTATTTGACCAAGATATACATAGCCGCTAGCCCGCCCTGCCATCCTCGCGCGGACGCCAGCAGGCGGGCGCGTAGCGCCAGGCCCACAGGGCGAAGGCGCCCAGCCAAAGCAACGACGACAACCACATCAGGCGGTACGCACCGGGCAACGCGGCCAGATCACTGACCACCCGCAGTACGGCCGCCGCCTGCATCATGCAAAACGCCCGCCACATCACCTCATCGGCCGCCACAGCCCGGCCGGAATGTCCCATCGTTACCCGCGACGCCATGCCGAGCAGCATGGAGGCGAAGAAGCCGAGAGTCAGCGCGTGCAACGGCGCCTGGCCAAGAAATCCCGGCATCACATCCGACAGCAGGCTCTGCACGGCAAACAATCCGAATGCCGGACCCAGCCAGGCAAAAGCGACATGCAGAACGGCCAGCATGCGATGTGCCATTGCCGCGCGACTCCACCACAGCCAGGTCAAACGACCCGCGACAAACATGGCCGGCAAGTCCGGCAGCCAGAGCCACTGTGCCTGTTCCGAGAACGTCAACGCACCGTGTGCGAGACTGAGTGCGAGCAGGACGCGCAGGGCCCACGCAGGGCGGTGAAGCACATAGCCCGGCACGGTTGAAGAGGTAAAGAAAGGCAGCATCCGATGCGCCACACTAAGAAACACCGGCAGCAAAAAGCCCCAGATTGCCAACGCAATTGCCAAACGCGCCCAGAGTATGTCGCCACCCGCGGCAAACACCAGGAAGGCACCGAGCCCTGCTGCGCCGAGCCAACAGGCAGTGGTGACAAAACCGATGTGCTCGCGCTCCGTCGCCCGATGTCGGGCGATCCGGGTAAGTGTCAACGCCACGGCCATCCAGCCGCCCAGCGCAAGCGCAAGTCCCGCGATCAGCAGTGGCGGCAGCAGCAGTGCCGCCCAGACCAGGAGCCAGCCACTGGCCAGCAACATAAAAGCGGGGATGAAATTCCGCTGCGGCAACTCGCCCGCCCCTTGCCAGCGGGGCCCGGCAGTGAGGATGAAGCCAAAAATGAAAAATGGAAATACGCCGCAGGAAATCAGCAATGCGTGCAGCAAGGACACAGGGAACAGGGTCAGTAGCGGCCAGGCCGGCGCCGGCCAGAGTCCGGCGTAGCGTCCGCCCAATTCGAGCGACCAGAACGCCATGACCGCCAGCGCCTGAATGGCCCCGGAGAGAAACATCACGCGGTGCGGTGCCGCAAAAAACACGGGCAAACGCATTATGGCGCTCGCGGCCTGCGCGATGCATGGTAAGGTTCCGGTGACCGACCCAGAGCATTCCCATGCACGAAACCATGCACGAAACCAAGCTCGACATTCCGCAGATTCTTTCCCGACTGCCGCTGTTCCAGGAACTTGCGCCCGAGCAAATTGCCGCGCTGGAATCGGCGTGCCGTGAGCGCCGACTCGCCAAAGGCGAGATGCTGTTTCAAAAAGGCGACCCGCCAAAGGGGTTTTTTGTCGTGGTGTTCGGTCAGGTGAAACTGGCTTTCCCTTCCTCCCAAGGCAACGAAAAGGTGGTGCAGATTCTGGGCCCCCGGCAGAGTTTTGGCGAGGCGATGATGTTCATGGATCGTCCCTACCCGGTATTTGCCGAAGGCCTGGTGGACAGCCTGCTGCTGCAAATCGGCAGCGTCCCGGTCTTCGAACTTCTGCAGCGCGATCCGATGTTCGCCCGGCACATGCTGGCGGGGCTTTCGCTGCGACTTCATTCCCTGGTACAGGATGTTGAAACCTACTCCTTGCGGTCCTCGGCACAGCGCGTAGTCGGCTATCTGTTGCAGCAATGCCCGCAGAGCAAGTCCGGTGAGGCCTCGTTCGACATTTCGCTGCCGACCTCGAAACAGGTGATCGCTTCGCGCCTGAATCTGACGCCGGAAACTCTCTCGCGAATCTTTCACGATCTCTCGGCCAACGGACTGATTGGTGTCAGCGGCAAACAAATCACCATCAATGATGTAAACCGGTTGCGCGAATTCGATCTCTGAAGGTCTCGTAGCGCCTGACCGCGCCCACCAGATTCCAGCCCAGCCAGGCGCAAGAAGCGGCAAAGGCGACACCGGCCAACCGGGCCAACCCGGGTTGCCATACCGCAACCAGCAGCAGCACGACAGCGAGCACATGCAGGCGCAACTGGCCGGTCATGGCCTCGGCAGGAATCATCTTGTTCATGTTGGGCACCGCAGACACGGGTGCGCCAAGTCGCTGCAGATGCAACCAGTTGAGGAAGGGCACGATCTTGTACATCATTCCGGTGATGCCGGAAACGAAGACCCCGGCGAAGACCAGCATGCCCAGCCAAACCACGAATCGTGGATCCACGCTCCACTCCGGGAGAAGAAAGAACGTCGCACCGGATATGGCGAAGGCCAGCATGGAGGCCATCGCCAGACGAAAACACATTGAAGTCGCGTCATGTATCTTTCTGCGGCGCGTGTACTGAAGCCACAAGGTCATGCCGGCATAGACGGCCACCAGCAGCAGCAGCGGCAGCGCGACGACCAGCGGCCATCGTGCATCGTCGATAGAAAGCTGCAATGACCAGGCGAGCAGCAAGAGCAGCAACAACGGCGCGAACCAGCGAGTGAACCACAGCGGATAGGGCCGCGTCAGTTGAAACATCGGCACGACATAGTAGGACACGCCCGCCAGCAGCATCAGTGCCCAGCCACCCAGTCCCCACGCCAGATGAACGTTAGCCAACTCCATCAGGGGGACCGAGAAGCCATAGGCCAGCGCCTCGGCCATCAGCGCGCCGAGCATTACGGTGATCGCGAGGCCTGCGATCGCCATGCGCAACGCCCATAGGGTCATTCCGGTTGCTGGTGTCTGCCACAGCGCCAGCGCCACCACCACAACGAAGCCGCCGATCGCCAGCAGGAACACGGGAGCCGCCGCCGCCAACAGCCCGGGGCGGCTGAACAACAGGCCTGCGACAAGCAACAGCGTAGCCAGCAGCAGCAGGGGTTGAACCGTGTTGGCAACAAGCTTCGGGCGCCAGACATTGCCGCCCACCGCAACCGGGATGAACTGAAACAGCGCCCCGCACATCGCCTGGAGCATGAAGCCGAGGGCGATCAGATGAGTCAGCGCCAATGCCTGCGGCGTCCAACGTGACGCCAGGGCATCGCCGCCCGACCACGCCAGGAGAATCCCGGCCATCGCGCCGAACCACGGCGCCGCCAGAAAAAAACGATACGGCACCGAAATGGGCGGTGCCTGGTCGAAGGAAAGGCTGGGGTGCATCCGAGCGGCGGCTGTCAGCGAGGCAGTTTACGGATTCGAATCTCGCGCGTTCCGTCGGCGCGAACTTCTTCGGCCCAGGTGTAGCCGTTCTGCCTCAGGATATTGAACAGCGGATGCGGCTGGCAATACAACAGCAGCAGCAGGTCTTCGCCCTCGGCGAGGGTGTCCAGCGTCTCCAGGGTCCGTTCCATCGGCTCCGGCGGCTGCATCTCGCGCCCGTCGATTACCGTGGTCATGACGCCTTCAGGCGCTCTACCAGGGAAGCGCCGACGTCAGACCCACCCAAGGCGTTATCGCACATCGGATACAGGATGTTTTCTTCCTTCATGTTGTGTTGCTGCATCAGAATCAGCAGGGTTTCGGCACCGCCACCAAAGGCATCGCTGTCGCGGGTAGCCAAAGCGGCCTGCATCTGTGCCAGCAGATCGCGCATCTGGCGATGCTCGCCGCGCATGACTTCGGTAGGACCGGAGGTCATCCCGGTCGCAGCCTCAAAAGCCGGGAACAGAAGTTGTTCCTCGCTGGTGAAATGAGTTTCAAGCTGATCGACGAGGAGCGCAAAGGCGGTCTCGCCTGCAGCCCAATCGCCGTTGGCGCAAGCTTCTTCTGCGTCGGCGAATAGTTCGTCGCAATGCTTGTGATGCTGGAACAAAGGGGCAGTAATCGACATGGGGGCAAACTCCGGTTGACCAGTCGCTGATTCTGGGGATCACCGCGCCTGCCGACATTGATCGTTGTCAAGAACACGGGCGCTTTGCGTGCCGGGGCTTTGAATGCCGGGAATTCGCCTTCGGCGGCAGGCAGTTCCGCTTCGCGGGGCGGCGTCAGAATATCGATCCCCCACGTCAAGCGCGGAAGACCTGGTGAAGGGCATCCGACACTGCATGGCCTCACGGCTCAAGCACATAAGTGCCCGGCGCATCGGCCAGCGCGGGAAACTTCCGCGTCGCCACCGCAGGCGCCGCGACCAGTTCTCCCGACTGCGGTTTTAGCCATGCCATCCAGTCTTCCCACCAGCTGCCATGATGAAGCTCCGCCCGCTCGCGCCAGTCCTCCGGGGTATCGTGCCTTTCGACTGTGCCCACGCGATACTCCCGCTTGGGCGGATTCACCACCGGATTCACGATTCCCAGGATATGGCCGGAACTCGACAGCACATAGCGGCGCGAACTGGCAACAAAGTTGTTGATGCGGAAGGTCTGCCGCCACGGCGCAATGTGATCATCCTCGGCGGACACCGCATAGAGTGGCTGGGAAATTCGGCCGAGATCGATCTTCTCGCCCGCCAGCTGCAGCGCATCCTTCTTGATCAACAGGTTTTCGAGGTAGAAGTTGCGCAAGTACCAGCTGTGCATCGCCGCCGGCATGCGCGTCGTGTCCATGTTCCAGAACAGGACATCGAACGGTGGCGGCGGCTCGCCAAACAGGTAGCCGCGCACCACGTAATGCCAGACAAGGCTGTTCGAGCGCAACAGGCGAAATGCGGATGACATCTCCTTGCCGTCAAGGTAGCCTTTTTCGGCCATCGACTTTTCCAGCCACTTGATGCTGTTCTCGTCGAGGAACACTTCGATGTCGCCCGGCTTGTGGTAATCGACCAGCGTGGCCAGCAGCGTCGTCGTTGCCACCGGCACATCCTTTTTCTCGTAATGCGCGTTGGCCCATGCCATCCAGGTTGCCAACGCTGCGCCGCCGATACAGTAGCCCACCGCATGCACCTTGGCCGAACCCGCGATGCCGCGTGCCGTTTCGATGATTTGACTGACGCCCTCCGTCAGATAGTCATCGAAAGTCACATCACGCATGTCTGCCGTGGGGTTCTTCCAGCTGGTGATATAAACGTCGAAGCCCTGATCGACCAGAAACTTCACCATGCTCTTCTTGGCGTTGAGATCGAGCACGTAGAACTTGTTGATCCACGGCGTGACAATCACGATCGGCGTTTCAAAAACCTTTTCCCGGGTCGGCGTGTAGTGCAGAACCTCCAGCAGGCGATTGCGAAACACCACTTTGCCCGGCGTGATTCCGAGATCCCTGCCGACGACGAAATCCGTCGGGCGCGCCATCTGCACGTCACCCGCCTGAAAATCGGTCACGAAATTGTTGAAGCCCTTGAGCAGGCTTTCGCCACGGGTTTCCATGGCCTTCTGCATGGCGACCGGATTGGTCAGCAGAAAGTTGGTGGGGGCCACGGCATTGAGCCACTTGCGCCACCAGAAGGCAGCGCGGCGTCGGTCGCGGCTCGACAGGCCCGGCGTTTCATAAAGCATGTCCTGTACCTGGTGGGTCATCATCAGGTACCACTCCTTGACGATATCCCAAGTCGCCGAGTCGCTCCACATCGGATCGGCGAATCGCGTATCGTCGGGATTGGGCGAGACCACATCCTTGCTCGGCATGCCGAGGGCGCGGTGCCAGGAATGTGTCTGCAACTCCCACAGCGTGGTTGCGACGTCGGCCAAAGCCTCTGACATCTCCTGCGGATGAGATAACCACGCCAGCTGCGCATGCAGCAAGGGGGTTGCCATGCCGATCGGATCAACCTTGGCCTCGACCGCCTGATTCACTGCACGCCAGGCGGCTTGGGGAGTCGCCGGTGATTTGATCTGTTTCGTCGTACTCATGACAGTTTCTCCACTTCACAAGGGCCGCGCTGTCCTGCAGCCACCATGGTGCTATTGTGCCCGATGCCGCTCGCGTATAGTTCGGGTTGCCATTGATCTCGATCAAGCTTGCTGCTTGTTGGTAGGCTAGGCTAGAATTTTCTTTTGGAGGGCCAAATTCCATGTTCAAGCACATACTCGTTCCAACCGACGGATCTCCGCTTTCATCCGACACGTCAACGCGTGCAATTGCCTTTGCCAAGGAAACCGGAGCAAAGGTGACTTTTTTCTTCGCCAAGCCGGATTATCCTGTCGCCTTCTATGGCGAGGGAGCACTGATTGACCCCACCACACCCGACAAGTTCGCGGAAATGGCTGAACAGCAGGCAAAAGAAATTCTCGCCGCGAACGAAGCAGCGGCCAAGGCTGCCGGCGTCGTCAGCGCAGCGATGAGTTCTGTCAGCGATATTCCCTACGAGGCAATCATCGCTGCTGCCGAAGAAGCCGGCGCGGATCTGATTTTCATGGCATCGCACGGCCGGCGCGGCATCAGCGGCCTCCTGCTCGGATCTGAAACACAAAAGGTTCTGACGCATTCGAAGATACCGGTACTGGTCTACCGTTGATCCCGGCCGGGTTGAGCGATCTGCCATGCTGAACTCGGCGCTGCTCATAATTCACGACGAGCATCGTTCGCTTGCGGCGGTAATTCATGGGCTGCGCTATCTTGTCCGCGAAACGCGCGAGCGACGTGCAAAGCCCAACTTCAGGCTGCTTTGGGCGATGATCTTCTATCTCGACGAGTTTCCCGAGAAGATGCATCACCCGAAGGAAAATGCCTATCTCTTTGCCAAGCTGCGCCAGCGTACCCACGACGCCGATACGGTAGTCGCGGAGTTGGAGCGGCAGCACCTGGCCGGGGCCCGGAATGTGCGCGACCTGAAACTCGCGCTCGGCCACTACGAAGCCGGAATGCCTGATGGACTGGACAGGTTTTCTGCAGCGGTGGAGAAGTTCGGCGAGGAAACCTTGAAGCACATGGCGCTTGAAGAAAGCACCGTGATTCCTCTGGCCAGGAAACATCTCACGGCCAAAGACTGGGTCGAGATCGGCGCCGCCTTCAGTGAAAACGGCGACCCGCGCTTCGATGCCGAGACCGACCAGGACTGTCGCGACCTTTTCAGCCGTATCGTCAATCTTGCCCCGCCGCCCATCGGCGTGGGTCCCGCCAGAAAGCCTTAGGGCCACCAGCGCTTCGCCGGCGCGCGAAGCGCGATTGCCTGCCCCCAAAGGGGAACCCAGGCATTCAACGTACGGGCCGGCGTCAGCCTGCAGAGACCGACGAAACCGGACTATTTCTGTGCAGCGTCGTCAGGTCCAGCGTAAGGGCAAACAACGCCCACTCCCCGATTTATCTCGGCAGCGCTGAGTTGCAGGAACCACGTCACCAGACTGGACGCGGCGCAGATGGCCCAGAAACCAAAGAACCCTATCGAGTAGGTCGCAATCTTCGATAGATGCACCGGCTCGCCGAAGAGATACAGTTCTTGCGGGTCGATCACGGTGAAGAAGATACCCTCGGCAACGCCGGCAACCAGAAACGAGGGCCACAGAACCCAGAAGATTTTGTACATTCTTTCTCTCCTTCGTAATCCGGAAGGAAGCGCCTACTTCGCGTTCCGGATGTCTGCTGGCGCGGGTGCAATTCGCGGCGCCACCGGAGCGCCGATCAGCGTTTCACCATTCGCAGGCAGGATCACGTTGCCCAGCAGACGCCAGGTCTTGCGCTCATCTTCGATCAACACCAGCCAATGCCCGGCAGCCGGCAGGCGCACCTCGCCGGAATAGAGATCGCCATCGCGTACCAGCACACGTGACTGATCTAGGCCGGCACGGGTCGGGTGTGTAATTGTCACCGCCAGCGTCGGCGGCAGCGCAAAGGTCTTGTCGCTCGCCTGCAATCGCACCGTCAGATTATCGGCGGCAATCCGCACACCTGCGACCAGCCCCATCCTGGTTGCCTGTTCGCTGCGGGCGATGGTCTGGTTGGCGGAAAGGCCCTTGCGGTAGTAGTCGTCCGTAACCAGTCCGTCGTTGCTCACCACGGCAAGCCACGCCGTATACAGTGCGGCAACTACCACGATGGACGGACCCGCTGCCAGAATCCATGGCCAGGGTTCGCGGAACCAGGGGCGGGCGACGGCTGTATTCATTTTCTTTTCCTTCATGGTTGCAGGAAGCTGGCTTTTTCGTGCACCGCTACCGTCTCGTCGGCGAGGGATTTCACGTCAAAGAATATCTGATTCGAACCCTTCTTGCCCGACTCCGGCGGCACGCGCACCTGCACCGTAAAACTCCTGGCTGCAGCGGCCGGAACCTCTACGATGCGATCGCCGACCATGTCAATCTCCGGCAGGCCGGACACGCTCACCGCATAGCGGTGCGGCGCTTCCGACACATTGATGACGTGCAGACGATACACATTCTCGATCAGCCCGCCCTCGACCTCCCGCGCCAGCGTTGCGCGGTCGCGGATCACATCCACGCGCAGGTTCGGCTTGGTGGCGATGCCCCAGACAAATGCCGCACAGATCGCGGCAAGAATCGTCGAATAGATGATCACCCGCGGCCGCACGACATGCCCGATGATCTCCTTCCAGCCCCAATGCGCCTCGATCGCGTGCTCGGTCGAATAACGGATCAGCCCCTTCGGGTAATCCATCTTCTCCATTACCTGATCGCAGGCGTCGATGCACGCGGCGCAGCCGATGCACTCGTATTGCAGGCCGGCTCGAATGTCGATCCCGGTCGGGCACACCTGCACGCAAATGCCGCAATCAACACAATCGCCCTTCGCAATCGACTGCGGATCAACCCCCTTTTTTCGTGCGCCGCGCGGCTCGCCGCGCTCGGTATCGTAGGTAATGGTCAGCGTATCTGGATCGAACATCACTCCCTGAAAACGGGCATAGGGGCACATGTGCTTGCATACCTGCTCGCGCATGTGGCCGGCAAACAAATAGGTGAAGGCGCCATAAAACAACATCCAGAAAGTTTCCCACGGCCCCAGCGAGAAACTCCACAGCGAGGCCCCCACGGTCTTGATCGGGGTGAAATAACCGACAAAGGTGAACCCGGTCCAGAACGCCAGCAGCACCCAGCAACTGTACTTTGCAGCACGCAGCGATAGCTTGCGAGCGCTCATGGGGGCAGCGTCGAGCTTGATGCGCGCGTTGCGCTCGCCCTCGATCTTCTGTTCGATCCAGGTGAATATTTCGGTGTACACAGTCTGCGGACAGGCATAGCCACACCACAGCCGCCCGCCTACCGCAGTAAACAGGAACAGGGAATACGCTGAAATGATCAGCAGGATGGCGAGGAAAATGACGTCCTGCGGCCAGAAGACCAGACCGAAGATGTAGAACTTGCGTTCGACCAGATCGAACAACACCGCCTGCCTTCCGTTCCAGGGCAACCAGCACAGACCGTAATACACGAGCTGGGTGAACCAAACCAGCGCCCAGCGCCAGGTCGCAAAGATGCCGCTGACGGCGCGCGGATGCACCTTCTGGTGAACCTCGTAAAGGCTCTCCTCGACGAAGTGGGGCCGGATCTCCTGAGACTGCCTGGGGGTGACTGACGCCATGATTATCGTATTACGATATTCTGATAGAACTGACCAAAAATTCCCCGGCGCCACTAACCGCGGAGCCGGGGAAACGCAGCCAGTTTACTTCTTTTCGACGGACGTCGCTTGAGCCGGTGCCGCTGCAGCCGCCTCCTTGGCGCCGCCGCCAAGACCATAGACATAGGCCGTCAGCAGATGCACCTTGGCTTCACCGAGAAACTCACCCCAGGCAGGCATGCGATTGACACGGCCGTTGGTGATGCCGTTGATGATCTCGGCCTCGGAACTGCCATACAGCCAGACCTTGTCGGTCAGGTTCGGCGCCAGTCCGAGCGTGCCCTTGCCTTCCGGTCCATGACAAGCGCCGCAAGACGGAGCGAACAACTCCTTGCCGCGCTGGACACGAATCGAATCGGAAGCGAGACCTGACAGGGAACGCACGTAGTGGGCGAGATCCTTGATCTGGTCGCCGTTCAGATCGGGCTTGAGACCCTTGGGCGGCATCACCGCATCGCGACCCTTGGTAATCGATTCCCTGATCTGCTCGGGCGCTCCGCCAAACAGCCAGTCGTTGTCGGTCAGGTTGGGAAAACCCTTGGCGCCCTTGGCATCCGAACCATGGCACTGCGCGCAGTAGGTCAGGAACAGGCGCTGGCCCATTTCCCTCGCCTCGCTGTTGGCCGCGACGGTCATGATGTCCTGCGACTGGAACTTCTTGTAGATCGGCCCGTACTGGTCATCGGCCTTCTTCATCTCGCCGTCATACTGACCGGCCGAAGACCATTTGAACTGGCCCTGATAAGTGCCCAGGCCGGGGTACATCGCCAGATAGAACAGGGAGAAGACGATGGTGATATAGAACAGCCAGCGCCACCAGCTCGGCAGCGGATTGCTGAATTCCTCCAGGTCCTCATCCCAGACGTGCCCGGTCGTCGCCCCTTCGACAGTCGTGGCCGAACTTTGCGACCACAGAAAGACGCCACAACCGATGATGCTGACGAGCACAATGCCCACTACATAGATATTCCAGAAGCCGCTGACAAAATCACTCATGATGATTTCCTTTCCTGATTCTCCGTAGCCTGCGGCACCGTAGGCGCCGACGGCACAAATGGGCTGTCGCCGTCGAGCGGCAACATCGCCGCCTCGTCGTATGTCTTCTTGCGCCGGTCCGAATAGGCCCACCAGACGATGCCGACGAACGCAATGAACGCCAGTACCGTGAAGATGGAACGCAGGTCGTTGATGTCCACCCGATTACCTCGTTTGCTTGAGCGCGGTGCCCATGCCCTGGAGGTAGGCGACCACTGCGTCGAGTTCGGTCTTGCCCTCGATGGCCTTCTTCGCTCCGGCGATCTCGGCATCGGTATAGGGCACGCCGACCGAGCGCAGCGCCGTCATCTTGGCGTCGATGACATCGTCCTTGAGCGGACGATCCAGCCAATAGTAGGCGGGCATGTTCGACTCGGGCACCACGTCGCGCGGTTGCAGCAGGTGAGTGCGATGCCATTGGTCCGAATAGCGGCCGCCGACTCGCGCCAGATCCGGCCCGGTGCGCTTGGAGCCCCACTGGAACGGATGGTCATAGACGAACTCGCCTGCCACCGAATAATGGCCATAGCGTTCGGTCTCGGCGCGGAACGGACGAATCATCTGCGAGTGGCAGTTGTAGCAACCTTCGCGGATGTAGATATCGCGTCCCGCCAGGCGCAACGGGTCGTAGGGCTTGACCAGTTCGTTGGCTGGCGTGGTGGTCGACTTCTGGAAGAACAGCGGGACGATTTCCAGCAGGCCACCGACGCTCACGGTGAGGATGGTCAGAACGATCAGCAGCCCCACGTTCCGTTCGATTTTGTCATGCGTCAACATGATGTATAGCTCCTTAATCTGTGCAATCGGGCCTAGTGGGCCGCTGCGGGTGCAAGTACCGGCGCATTGACAGCTTTGCCACCCGCCATGGTCAGGAACATGTTGTAGGCCATGATCAGCATGCCGGAGAGGAACAGCAGGCCACCCAGCAGGCGAATGGTCCAGAACGGGTAGGTCGCCTTGACCGATTCGACGAAGGAATAGGTCAGCGTGCCATCCGGATTCGTTGCGCGCCACATCAGGCCCTGCATCACGCCGGCAATCCACATCGAGGCGATGTACAGCACGATGCCGATCGTAGCGATCCAGAAGTGCGCCTCAATCAGCTTCTTCGAGTGCATTTCGGGCTTGCCGAACAGTCGCGGCAGCAGGTAGTAGATCGAGCCGATGGAAATCATCGCCACCCAGCCCAGCGCACCGGAATGCACGTGGCCGATGGTCCAGTCGGTGTAGTGCGACAGCGCGTTCACCGTCTTGATCGACATCATCGGGCCTTCGAAGGTGGACATGCCGTAGAAGGACAGCGAGGTGATCATGAATTTCAGGATCGGGTCGTCGCGCAATTTGTGCCAGGCGCCCGACAGCGTCATGATGCCGTTGATCATGCCGCCCCACGACGGAGCCAGCAGGATCAGCGAGAAGATCATGCCGACCGACTGCGTCCAGTCCGGCAGCGCGGTGTAGTGCAGATGGTGCGGACCGGCCCACATGTAGGTGAAGATCAGGGCCCAGAAGTGCACCACCGACAGGCGATAGGAGTAGATCGGGCGACCAGCCTGTTTCGGCACGAAGTAATACATCATGCCGAGGAAGCCGGCGGTGAGGAAGAAGCCGACCGCGTTGTGGCCGTACCACCACTGCACCATCGCATCCTGCACGCCGGCATAGGCCGAGTAGGATTTGGGCGTCAGGATGCCGGCGGCGAACACCGGAATCGCGGCGCTATTGACCAGATGCAGTACCGCGACAGTCAGAATGAAGCCGCCGAAGAACCAGTTCGCCACGTAGATATGCGAGACCTTGCGCTTGACGATGGTCCCGAAGAACACCACCGCGTAGGACACCCAGACCAGGGTGATCAGGATGTCGATCGGCCACTCGAGTTCCGCATATTCCTTGCCCTGGGTAAAACCCAACGGCAGGGAAATCGCGGCGAGCACGATGACCAGTTGCCAGCCCCAGAAGGTGAACGCCGCCAGCGCCGGGGCGAACAGCGGTGCGTGGCTGGTGCGCTGCACCGCAAAGTAGGAGGTGGCAAACAGTGCGCAGCCGCCAAAGGCGAAAATTACTGCGTTGGTATGCAGCGGACGCAAGCGCCCGTAGCTCAGCCATTCAACCACGTTCAGTTCCGGCCAGATCAGTTGGGCGGCGATGATGACACCGACCAGCATGCCGACGATGCCCCAGATCACTGTCATCACGGCGAACTGGCGCACGACTTTGTAGTTGTAAGTCGCTTGCGATTGCATGATGGATTCACCTCACATTAACAAAAAGAAACTGTTCACGATGCCGCGATTGATGCGACGCAGCTTAGGGATTTCGAAAAGTATTACATTTAAAGCATTAGCGGCCATTGATGCAGATCAAAGCGTATTGCTCAACGACTCCCAGCCTCATAAGGATAAGCGGATATTGTTATCTTAATATAGACGATGGAGGGAGGGAGATCCAGAATCCTGACCCAGGTCAACCTTTGTGTCGGTGTGATGACGCGGCAGATCGGCTCACGGTGACCGGCGCAGCCCTGTTTGTTCGTCGCGAGCCAAGTCGAGGAGGACGAAGCGCCGGCGACAGAATCACCCTGAGGGGAATCCTCGAAGCGTCAGGCGGCGGGTTTCATTCGCCCCACCGCCTCCAGTTGCGCAAGATCGATCAGCGAAACATGGCGCCGCTCTATCGCGATCAGGCCGGCGTTCTGGAATCGGGTCAGAATGCGGCAGACCGTCTCTTCGGCGATGCCCAGGTAGTTACCGATGTCGCCGCGGGACATGCTCAGGTTGAACTGAGTCGGGGAAAACTTGCGCGCGGCGAAACGCCTCGACAGCCCGAGCAGATACTCGGCCAGGCGTTCTTCGGCACTCCGCCGTCCGAGCAGCAGCATGAGTTCCTCGTCCCGTCGGATCTGGCCACTCATGATCTTCATCATCTGGTACTGCAACGAGGGAATTTTTTGCGCCAGTTGGTCAAGCTGCTCGGCCTCCACTCGACATACAGACGTTGTTTCGAGCGCCCGCGCTTCGCTGCTGTACTTCCCCGACGCGAGCGCGCTCAACCCCAGCAGCTCACCCGCGATATGAAAACCGGTGATCTGTACGCGGCCGTCCGGCGTGCAGACGGAAGTCTTGACCGAGCCGCCGCGGATCGCATAAATGAAGTCAAAGCGGTCTCCCGGGCTGAAGAGGAGTTGCCCGCGCTTATAGGTCTCCTTGCGCTTGACCACGCTCTCCAGCAGCGTCATGTCACCGCCATGGAGGCCGAGCGGCAGGCATAGCCGATAGACGCCGCATTGCCTGCAGGCGACCGGCTCGCACGCCTGATGGAGCGACACGGGAAGCGGAGTTACCTTCGACCCGGGCACGTCTTTCATGCTCTCTTGGGTGCGCAATCGAGTCATGGGCTTTGGGTCTCGTCTCAAGCGTCCGCAGCACGGACATTAGGCGCGCGACGGACCCTGGTTCCGCGTGCCTGGACGCGAATCACTGGCTCGTCCCCTGGCGCGCAGGCCCTGGATCCCAGCGCGGCAAATGGCAACTCGCTCAATCGATATTTCCCGCTCTGGACTGCCGCCGCGAGCTTGCCGAGGGTCTGCTGGTTCAAAAGTTTCAGGATCTTCGTCTTGATCGGCTTCCACTGGGTGTGCATGGGACAGGCCGTGTCGTCGCCGCATACCTTGAGTCCCAGCACGCAGTTATCGGCCAGGCCGGGACCTTCGATCAGCGTGAGAATCTGCATCAGATCGGTCTTTTCGCCACCCTCGCCTAAGCATACGCCGCCCTGCCGGCCGCGAAAGGTATGGATCAGTTTTCCGCGGCTGAGGCTTTGCATGATTTTCGCAAGGTAGGGCGGCGGAACGCCGAGGTGAGCGGCGACCGTGCGGATCAATACGGGAACGCCGCGCGGCTGGGTCGCCAGGAAAATGAGGGCCTGAATCGCGTATTGGCTGGTGCGGGACAGAATCATCGTCGAAGTCGACTGGTCTCAAATAACCGGAATCATATCCCGCCAGGGGATACCGTCTGCGACGAGGACGTCGCAGACATAAAAAAAAGGGTGCGCAGCGCGCACCCCCAACCCCAACAGAGAGCCTTTTGGCAATGGCGCGAAGCCATCACCTTAAAACCCGTCGAAAGTATGGTTACTTGTCGCCCCCAACGTTTTGATCTGAGTCAACAGTGCTGCGATTTTTGGGCGCATCGCTCTCGTCGTCATCCATCAGGATGCGATAGCCGGGTCCGTCGAGATCTTCATACTGTCCGCTTTTCAATGACCACCAGAACAACGCCGCGATGACGAAGACCAGCACCAGGGACAGCGGAATCAGCAGATACAGGATATCCATGCGGGTCTCTAAGCTCGCTGCAGACGCAAGGCATTGAGAACCACCAGCAGCGAACTGGCCGACATGCCGATACCGGCCATCCAGGGTGTCACCCAGCCGGCCATGGCCAGCGGGATCGCCAGCAGATTGTAGGCGAAGGCCCACACCAGGTTCTGTTTCACGATGCGCACGGTGCGCCGCGCCAGCGCCAGCCCCTGCGGCAGCGCCAGCAGGTCATTGCCGAGCAGCACCACATCGGCGTTGGCCCGCGCCAGATCGGCGCCGCCGCCCATGGCAACCGAAACCTGGGCCTGCGCCAGCACCGGCGCGTCGTTGACGCCATCGCCGACCATCGCCACCGTTTCGCCGGCCGCCTGCAGGGCCTTGAGCGCCGCATGCTTGTCCTCCGGCGAGAGTCCGCCGCGCGCGTCCGCAATACCCAGCGCGGCACCTACCCGTCCGGCGGCAGCCGGCGCATCACCGCTGAAAATAGACAGCTCGATGCCTGCGGCAGACAGCTTGGCCACCATCGCGGCGGCATCGGGGCGCAGGCTGTCGCTGAGGCGGAAAAACGCCTGCCAGCCATCCGCGTTGCCCAAGGCAATCACCGTGTCGCCAGCGCCGACTGTTGCCTGAAGCTCCAGCGGGACCGGCGCCGCGTGCAGGGCTGCGACGAACTCGGGGCGCCCAAGCCGCCAGGCGCATCCCTCGATCACACCCTCGACGCCCGCGCCTGTGGTGGCGCGCAATCCGTCCACCTCAACGCCCGCCTCGATTCCCGCCTTGGTGCCGGCATCCGCGCCGCCGGCAGCCAATGCGCGCGCGATGGGGTGCTCGGAGCCGCGCTCGAGTGCCGTCGCCAGGGCCAGGGCTCGCGCCGCATTGCCACGGATCGGCAGCACCTCGACCAGCGCCATGTGCCCGACGGTCAGCGTGCCGGTCTTGTCGAAGATGAAACGGTCGGCACGCGCCAGTGCCTCGATCGCATGGCCGCGCGTCACCAGCACGCCGCGCGCGGCCAGCGCACCAGTCGCCACGGTCAATGCCGCGGGCGTCGCCAGCGAAAGTGCGCAAGGGCAACTCACCACCAGCACGGCAACAAAGATCCACAGGGCGCGCGACGGATCGATCCACCACCAGGCCAGCGCCGTCGCCACCGCCAGCACCAGCAGGGCAATGATGAAGCGCCCGGCGACGCGGTCGGCCATTTCCACCAGACGCGGCTTCTCCGCGGCGGCGCGCTCCATCAGGCGCTGGATCGCCGCCACGCGCGTCGCTTCGCCGACGCGTTCAATGCGCATCACCAAAGGGCTGGCGGTATTCATACTGCCGCCGATCAGCGCGTCCCCGACCGCCTTATGTACCGGGCGGCTCTCGCCGGTCAGCAGGGATTCATCTGCCGCGCTCTCGCCGTCGAGCACGCTGCCGTCGGCTGGCACCGTCTCGCCGGGCTTGATTTGCACCGCATCGCCGGCGCGCAACTCCGCCACGGCGACGCGCTCGCCCGCCGCGTCCGCGCTGCCGCATGGCCAGGCCGCGAGCCGCGTGGCGAAGGCCGGAATCGCGCGGGCCAGGGTTTCGACGCTGCGCGCGGCTTTCTGCCGCGCCATCATTTCCAGATAGCGGCCGGAAAGCAGAAAGAAAACGAACATGGTGACCGAATCGAAATACACCTCGCCGGCCGCCGTCAGGGTGGCCCATACGCTGGCGGCGAAGGCCGCGCCGACGCCTAGCGCCACGGGCACATCCATGCCGACGCGACGCAGCTTCAGATCGCGCCAAGCGCTGACGAAGAACGGCGCCGCCGAATACCCGATCACCGGCACGGTCAGGATCAGGCTGGCCCAGCGCATCAACTGCTCGATGTCCGGCGTCATGTCGCCATGGGCGAGATACACCGGCACCGCATACATCATCACCTGCATCATGCCGAAACCGGCGACGAACAGCCGCCACAGCGCGGCCTTGCGCTCCTTCTGCGCCAGTTCCTCGGAGCGCCCGATGTCGTAGGGATGAGCGCGATAGCCGATCGCGGCGACGGCCTCGAGAATCGCCGACAGCTTCGTGACCCGCTCGTCCCAGCGCACCCGGGCCCGGCGCGTGGTGTAGTTGATGTCGATGGCGGTCACGCCGGGCTGGCGGCGCACATGCGATTCATTGAGCCAGACACAGGCGGCGCAGGTGATGCCCTCGAGGATCAGCGCCGCTTCCTGTTCGTGTTCGCCCGCAGCGCCCTCGGCCCGGCGCACGAAGCTCTTCTGCACGTCGGGATGGTCGAACAGGCCGAAATCGGCCAGCACCTGCGGCAAGGCCTCGCGCGGGCTTTCCGGCATCGCGTCGCGATGCCGGTAGTAATCGGTCAGGCCATTGGCGACGATGGCCTGCGCCACCGCCTGGCAACCGGCGCAGCACACCTCGCGCCGGATGTGATCGATCTCGACGGAAAAATCAGCACCCGCCGGGATCGACAGGCCGCAGTGGTAACAGGGCTCCTTGGCGGCCATGCTCAGACCGGACCAAACACGGCATCAGGACTCGTGACGAAATCGTCGCGAGCGGGCCGCAGCGGGGTGCGGCCGGAGCGCAGCTACCGGAATGTACGCGTTTGTACATGAGGATAGCGAGCACCGCCCAATCCCCGATCCGGCACGCACAGCAGATTTCACTTCGGCGCCATGCGGATGGCGCCATCGAGGCGGATCACCTCGCCATTGAGCATCTCGTTTTCGATGATATGCCGCACCAGCGCCGCATACTCCTCCGGCCGGCCCAGACGCGAGGGGAAGGGAACCATCTTGCCCAGGGCATCCTGCACTTCCTGCGGCAGGCCGAGCAGCATCGGCGTCTCGAAAATTCCCGGGGCAATGGTCATGACGCGGATGCCGAAGCGCGCCAGTTCGCGCGCGATCGGCAGCGTCATGCCGACCACGCCGCCCTTCGACGCCGCGTAGGCCGCCTGGCCGATCTGACCGTCATAGGCCGCCACGGAAGCGGTGCTGACGATCACGCCGCGCTCGCCCGCCGCATTTGGCGCGCCCGTACTCATCGCCTCTGACGCGAGGCGGATCATGTTGAAACTGCCGACCAGATTGACGGTGACGACCTTGGCGAAGACATCGAGCGAATGCGGGCCGTTCCTGCCCAGCACCTTCTCGGCCGGCGCAATACCGGCGCAATTGACCAGCCCGTGGAGGCCGCCGAATGCCGTCAGCGCCGCGGCCACGCAGGCCTTGGCGCTGACCTCGTCGGCCACGTTGGTGCTGACGAAGCGCGCGTTGGCGCCCAGTTCCGCCGCCAGCGCGTTGCCGGCCGCCTCGTTGAGGTCGGCCAGAACCACCTTGGCGCCCTTCGCCACCAGCATCCGCCCGGTCCCCGCGCCGAGGCCCGAAGCCCCGCCGGTGATGATGAAAACACTGTCCTTGATCTGCATGAGCGCCCCCTGTCCGTCTGGATACCGTCCCCAACCAGATGGTTGGGGACATAAAAATAAACGAGGCCTGCCGACCGGAAAGGGAGGCAGGCCCCGAGATTTGGTGCTGTTGGCCGGAATCGAACTGGCGACCTACTGATTACGAATCAGTTGCTCTACCAACTGAGCTACAACAGCGTCCTGAAAGGCGGCGAATTATACCTGCAGGTCCCGGCGCATGGCAACGCGGGCGCCGGCTCCGGTTCGCGCCGTCGCGACTGCCGGCCTGCGGCAAGGCGGAGCGGAGGGCATAAGCTTCCGGGCGATGGGAAGCACCAGAACTCGGTCCGGCCGTTCATCGCACTCGGGATGCCACACGACGGAAAAACACCCGGCGCACTTGCCAGTGAGCCGAATCAGGCCGAGAATCATGCGCAAACACCAAACTCAAGGGTCCGTGATGTCGCATTGCAGAAAGCCCGGCTGGCCGAACGTAAAAGAAGCTTGGCGCCTTTTCACCGCTGACACCTGGGAGCCTTGCGTCCGGCGTGACCCGTCATCGACGTGGCCGGGGGGGCCGTCATGCTGTCGCTGATCAACCGCTCGCTTTGCTGCTGGTTGCCTGGACGTGCCGCCGGCTGGCTATCCTTCTGCCTGGTGTGCGCCGCGTCGGGCCTGACACCTGTTGCCGCCGATGCTGCGATCACGCAGGTCAATATATCGGCGCGGGGTTCGACCGCCGCGGGTTCCCCGCTGACCATGAACCTGGCCTTTCACCCGACGATCGGCAACACGCTCATAGTCTATGTCTGGTCGTGGTCGACCGGTGCGGCCGTCAATCCCATATCCATCGCCGACAATTTCTCCAATACCTACTCCACCATTCAGCAGACCTCCACGACTATTCCGGGGCAGTATCAGGATGCGGCCATCCTGTCGACGACGGTCACCAGCACCAACCCGGTCACGACGTTCACGGTGACGGTAAATTCCGCGCGCATCGGCGGACCTACCCAGATCGAAGCGGTGGTCGTCGAATACTCCGGCATTGCCGGCGTCGACGTCTTCGCGCTGAATACCGGAGCCGCCGCGACCGCGACGGTGACGCTGCCGACTCAGAATTCCCTCAACGAACTCGTCGCGGCCGTCGTTTCAATTATCAATCCGGCCGCGAATTTCACGGCGATAAACCCGACGGCCGCCTTGGCGGTCGCCCCCTTCACCGCGTTGGCAATTACAACTGACGGCCAGCAACCCAATAATGCCGGTACGGCGGCGGGAGAGCTAAACCACCTGACTGCGCTTACGACGACCACGACTCCCAAAACCATCAACTGGACCGCGTCGACCAACCCGTTCACCGGTTGGGCTGCGGTTACCGTGTCCTACATGCCGGATATCAACTGCACCTCGGTCGCACCGGGTGGCAACTGGAGCGTCCCGGCCACCTGGACCAGTTGCAATGGCAGCGTCCCGCCGACGGGAGGCACGGCAACCATTGCCAACGGCGCGCCGGTCACCATCGATGCCGCCACCAACACCTTGACCAAGCTCACCATCAACAACAGTGCCACATTGAGTTCAACCGCCGGCGCGCTGAATCTGGGCGGCGCGGTGGGCGCAGCCGCCATCATCAACAACGGCACGCTGAACCTCGGCTCAACCAGCAGCATCGTGCTGGGCAACAACCTGAGCATGGCGGGTGGAGGAAGCTGGACGCTGAACAACATCACCGCCGGAAGCAACTCGATCAATGCCACCGGCATCACGTCGTCGGTAACGGTCACGGGCAACATGACCGGAACCGGCAGCTTCACCCCGGGCGCCAGCCCCTGGAGTTTTACCG
>JANXRC010000122.1 GCA_025353195.1 Rhodocyclaceae bacterium | reverse complement strand
CGCCTGATCCGTCCGCCAGGCGCGCCGTTGGGGGCGGAAACCGGCTTCGGGCTACGCCCTCCGCCGCTTCCCGCCCCCAACAGAAAAAGCGGACAATTCATGTGCTACAGAACCGGACAAGTCTAAAAACCCGCGACACCGTCATCAAACTGCGACGTATATCGCATGAAACCGCGAGGTGCTGAACTCAGGCGAAATCGGGGTTGAGGACGGCGCGCAGCACGGTCTGTTTTTCGTTGTCGCGCGCGCGCCGGGAAAACCACCAGATGCCCCCCTTCTTGATCGACCAGTCGGCTTCTTCCCCCCCAAGCAGCAGTGCCGCGACACGTCCCAAAGTTGGCTGATGCCCGATGATCAGTACCGCTCCGCTCTGGTGGGGCCAACCGGCGGCCGTCAACACATCGATCGCTGACGCGCCGGTGCCGAGCCGGGGTTCGATCTCGTAGGGCAGGTCCAGCGCATGCGCTGTTTGCTGGGTGCGTTCGGCCGGGCTGACGAGGACCTTCCGTCTTCGCGGCAAGTGCTGGCGCAACCAGCGGGCGACCTGCTTCGACTGCTTTTCGCCGCGCGCGGTCAGGCGCCGCTTGTTATCAGGGAGGATGCCATCGCCTTCTTCGGCTTCGGCGTGACGCCAGAGTATCAGGTCCATCTTTGTGTCTCCAAGGGTGGGTGCCAAGGCTGAGTCGTGGGTGGTACGGGAGTATTACTCGACACTTCTGACTAGTTTTGGCAGGCGCAGCCGAGCCAGATGCACCAGTTCACGCGATATGCCGGCCAGCAGGCTGGCATAGTGGGGGCCATGCCAGCCGCCGATCAGCGTCACTGCCTCGCGCAGCCGGGGATCGTCACCCGCACAATCCATCAGCATGGCCCCGGCACTCGACAGGTCGTTGAGTTGCCCCAGCGTGTCCTGCAATGTGGCGAGTTGCTTGAGCACACGGCTCAAGGCCCGCTCCGGCGCCAGGGGCGAAAAGAATTCCAGCGCATAGCGCAGGCGTTTGACACCGATCCGCAGGGCGTGCAGCGATGCCGGATCATCAATATCGGCGGCCACGGCCAGTCGGCGTACTTTGTTGCGCAGGCGTTTCAGGCGTTCGGCGGCGAAGCTCTGCAGCAGTATCGTCAGCGCATCCGCAGGCGGCTTGGCGTGCAGCCATTCGAGCGCAGTCAGCAGCATGCGCCCGTAGTCCGGCGCCGCGAGCATGGCAATCGCCTGCGCACGCGCTGTGTAGCGGCGGTTGGTGATATCGCTGGCAAGCGCCGGCAGCCGCGGTTCATTGGGCAAGGCGGCGAGAACCGGGTTGGCAATTTCGGCCAGCAGCACGTCGAGGTCGCGCGCGCGGCCCAGTTGCTGCATCAATGCGGACAGCGGGGCGCGCAGCGGCTCGGCAAAATTCTCCGGCAGCACCGGGGCGAAAAGCCTTAGCGCGGCACGCAGCCGGCGCGTGGCGACGCGCATCTGGTGGATGTATTCGGGGTCGTCACTGCTCAGCGCGCCGCGATGATTCTGCTGCAGGTGTTCGAGGCAGGACAGTGCAATGTGGTGAAAGGCTTCGAATGGAGGCATTGCCGCGGACAGCGCCACGGTTTCGGCCTTGAACGGCACCGGCGGCGCCCCGACGTGCAGGCGATAGCCGCGCTCTGCCTTGGACAATACCGATGGCGTCAGGGTCACGCGTTGGGCGAGTTGCGCGGCGAGGCCAAAAATCGCGTGGACCGGCGCGCCGGCGAGTTCCAGTTCCACTTCGGAGATGGATTCGCGGCGACCATTGGCAATGATCCAGCCGCGATCCAGAGTCACCAGCACGGCGCCGCGGGCAGCAGGAAATTTCCACGTGATGCGGCGGAAACGGGTCTCGCAAATGGGCACGATGCGAGCCAGCAGCTTGGGCCTTTCCAGCCATTCGCGCACGTCAGGCTGGTCAACGCCCGAGAAGTCGAAATGCCCGGTGTAAGGCGTTTCCCACTCGGGTCGGCTGCTCAGGCCGGCGGCCGACCTGCCCGCCAGCTTGACCGTTTGCAGCCAGTCGCGCCCCTTGCGGCGCAGCCGCAAGGCGATGCCGCGCCGATGCAGGGAAAGATCCGTCGTGTCGTAATAAATGTTGTCGAGGGTGTCAACATGACGCGCGGCTGCCTGTTTCAGCAGCGGGTGCCGCAGGAATCGCGCCTGATGGCCTTCTGCCAGTGCCAGCTTGAGTTCGATTTCCTCAGCCATGATCATTTGCGCAACGGAAAGGTTTGATTATCCACGATCGGGGCGGCCGACCAGCCCGGGCGAAGCCTTTTGCCTCCTGGGGTCGGCGTGTCACTGGTAGCGCAGGGCGTCGATCGGCTTCATGGCGGCAGCCTTCTTCGCCGGATACCAGCCGAAAAAAATGCCGACGGCGGCGGCTACCGCGAAGGCCATGACAATCGACGAGGCGGTTATGACGATCGCCATTCCGCTGACCTCGCTCACCGTGAGCGCGCCACCGACCCCTAGAACCACGCCGATCAGGCAGCCGATAACCGAGATGATTATGGCTTCGAGCAGAAACTGCAGCAGGATATCCTTGCCGCGCGCACCGATGGCCATGCGGATGCCGATCTCGCGCGTGCGCTCGGTCACCGAGACCAGCATGATGTTCATGATGCCGATGCCGCCGACCAGCAGCGACACGGAGGCGATGGCGCCGAGCATCAGCGACATGACTTGAGCGGTCTCGGCAGCAGTGTTGGCGAGTGCCGTCAGGTTGCGCACGGAAAAGTCGCTATCCGCACCTTCGCGGATACGGTGACGCTGGCGCAGCAACTCGTTCATGGCCCTTTCGACGGCGGGCATCGCCGCGGCAGATTCCGCCTGGACCATGATGAAGCGCACAGTGCCGGCGAACTGGGTGCCGAACAGCTTGCGCTGCGCGGTGGTCACCGGCACGATGACGGTGTCGTCCTGATCGCGGCCGTCAAGGCTCTGGCCTTTCGGCGCCAGTACGCCGAGCACCATATAAGGGCTGTTCTTGATGCGGAGCGTTTTGCCGACGGGGTCTTCGTCGCCGAACAGGTTGGTGACCACGGTCTTGCCCAGCAGCGCGACGCGCGTGGCCGAGCGGATGTCGGAGTCGGTGAACGGAAAGCCGGCAGCAAGCTTCCAATCCCGCACGGCCAGAAAGGCAGGCGTCGTGCCGATGACCTGGGTGCTCCAGTTGTTCGGACCGTAGACTATTTGCGCCGTTCCCGGAGAGGAGGGTGCGATCGCGGCCACCGAAGGAAGTTCCTCGAGGGCTTGCGCGTCCGCTAGCGTCAGTGTCGGCGCGGCACCGCCGCCCATGCGCAGGCCGCCCGAGGTGGTCGAGCCGGAGAGAATGATGAACAGATTGCTGCCCATCGAGGCAATGGAGGCCTCCACCTGCTGCTGCGCTCCCTGCCCGACGGCGAGCATGAGGATCACGGCACCGACGCCGATGACCATGCCCAGCATGGTGAGGAAGGTGCGCAGCCGGTTGGCGCCCATCGCCACCCAGGCTTCCGCGAGCATGGCGGCGGTCATGCCGTCGACCCCATAAGCTCCGGCGCGGCGTGTTCGACCGGCCCGTCGTAAATGATGCGGCCGTCGGCCAGACGCACCAGACGGTGGGCGTTGGCGGCGATGTCCGATTCGTGCGTGACGAGGACGATGGTGATGCCGTCGCGTTCGTTGAGTTCGGTGAACAGCGCCATGACCTCCTTGCTGGTAGCGGTGTCGAGGTTGCCGGTAGGTTCGTCGGCGAGGATCAGTTTGGGCCGGTTGACCAATGCCCGGGCGATGGCGACGCGCTGCTGCTGGCCACCGGAAATCTGGTTGGGCCGCGAACGGTTGTAGGCGCCCAGCCCGACTTTGGCGAGCATTTCGCGCGCATGCTCGAGACGCTCGCCGCGTGGTACGCCGCGGTAGATCAGCGGCAGACCGACGTTGTCTTCGAGGTTGGCCCGCGGCAACAGGTTGAAGCCCTGGAAGACGAAGCCGATCACCTGGTTGCGCAGGTGAGCGAGTTGGTCGCTGTCGAGCGTGCCGACGTCGCGGCCGTTGAGCACATAGCGGCCACCGGTGGCGACGTCAAGGCAGCCGAGGATGTTCATGAAGGTCGATTTGCCCGAGCCCGAAGGCCCCATGACGGCGACGAATTCGCCCGGTTCCACCGTCACCGAAACATCCTTGAGCACCGGCACCGGACCGGCTTCGGTCAGGTATTCCTTGTAGAGTTGCTCGATGCGGATAACCGCATCGGCATTGCCGTCCATCAGAACAGTCTCATGCCGGGCGCCCCCGGTTTGGCGGGCGGTTGACGGTCTTCGACAATCACTGCATCGCCTTCCTTGAGATCACCGCCGACCAACTCGGTCATGCGGTTGTCGGTAATCCCGACCGAGATGCGCACGGGTTTTGGTTGCCCATTGCTGAGGACATACACGGTGCCGCTCTGCCCCTCGGGCTTGCCCTTGCCTTCCTTGCGGTTCTCCTGTGGCTTTTCGTTGCGCGGCCCGGCATCGACGGGACGGAAGCGCAAGGCGGCATTTGGCAACAGCAGCGCACCCTTGCGCTGGGCGACAAGTATATTGACATAGGCCGTCATGCCCGGCATCAGGATCTGTTCCGGATTGTCGACCGCAATCACGACGTCGTAGGTGACGACGTTCTGCTGCGTCGTCGGATTCAGCCGTACCTGCCTCACGACACCCTGGAAGACGCGGCTGGGAAAGGCATCGACGCGGAACGTGGCCTGCTGGCCGATCTTGAGATTGCCTATGTCTGCTTCCGCATAACTCGAATCGATCTGCATCTTCGCCAGATCCTGGGCGATCTTGAACAGCGTGGGTGTTTGCAGGCTCGCCGCCACCGTCTGGCCGATGTCGACCTCGCGCGAAACGACGACCCCGGTCACGGGCGAACGGATCACCGAATAGCCGAGGTTGGTGTTGTCCTTCGCCAACTGCGCCTGCACCAGCGCCACTTGGGCACGCGCCGCTTCGAGCGCCTGCACGCTGGTGTCGAACTCCTGGCGCGAGATGTATTCCTGTTTGAACAGTTCCCGTGCGCGCATCTCGTTGGCTTCGGCCAGTTTCAATTGCGAGCGCACGTTGATCAGGCTTGCCACGCTCTGGTTGGCTTGGGCCTGGTAGATGGCCGGATCAAGCTCCAGCAACTTCTGGCCCTCCTTGACATGGTCGTTGAAGTCGGCGTACCACTTCTTGACCGTGCCCGAAACCTGGGTGCCGACATTGACCAGTACGACCGGATTAAGCGTACCGTTGGCCGACGCCAGTTGCGTCAGGTCGCCCTGCTCGATCGCTTGCGTGCGGTAGCGCGCCTCGGCATCGGGCGTGCGGCCCTTGGCCCAGTAGAGATAGCCGCCTGCGGCGAGCAGCAGCAGTGCGCCCAACAGCGAATACTTGTTCACCAACAGTCTGCGCAGGTTCATGGCTGGTAGGCTTTCTTCGATGGCGTGGTGGCGGATTCGATCTGGTCGAATCCGATCTGTCCCATGGACTGGGCCAGCGCGGCCTTGGCGATACGCCAGTTGTAAAGGGCCTGAATGTTTTGCTGGCGTGCACTGGCAAGCGCGCTCTGGGCATTGAGCAGGTCGAGAATACCGCCGACGCCTGCCTTGTAGCGCCCGGTAGCCACCTTCTCGGAGGCCTCGGCGCTGGCGACGAGATCCGCGCTGGCGCGTACGGATTCGATGCTGGTCGTCAGGGCATAGTAACTGCGCCAGACGTCCAGCGAGACCTGCTTTGCCAGTTGCTCATGCTGCGCTGTGCTGGCTTCAAGCTGAGCTTCGGCGCTGCGTATGCGGTATGTAGTGTTGAAGCCCGAGAACAGGGGAATCGACAGCGCGACGCCGATGCTGGTGCCGCGCGTCGTTCCGGTCGGGCCCAGGTCGTTATTGTTGTAGCTGTTGCCGGCATTGAGCGAAATGCTCGGCATGCCCGTTGCGCGGGCAACGTCGATGCCGGCCTGCGCGGCCTTGACCTGCGCCTCGGCGGCGATCAGGTCCGGGCGCGCGCGCTTGGCGGCGGCGATCAATTCGTTGAGGTTGCGCTCGAATGCGGCGTCGGGCACCGCATCCGCGGCAGGAGCAATGGCAGGCGCGTCCTGCGCGTCGAGGCCCATCGCGTTGGCAAGGTTGCCCAGCGCCGTCCTCGCGTTGCCTTCGGCCTGGATGCGCGTCAGCGTCGTTTGTGACATCGCGGTCTGCGCTTGCAGCCGGTCGGCCGGCGTTCCGGTGCCGATACGATAGCGGGCTTCCGCGGCTTTGAGGCTCTCCTTGCTGGCGTACTCGGACTCGCGTGCAGCGCCGACCGCCGCCTCGCTGGCATGCCACTGAAAATACGCCTGAATGGCGGCGAAGAAGACGGACTGCAGGGTGGCGTCCTGTGTCGCACTAAGCGCTGCCATGAGTTGCCGCGCATTATCCAGCGTTGCCGCACGGCCGCCGAAGTCGTAGAGCAGGTAACTGGCCGACAAGGCCATGGTGGTCTGGTTGTAGCTGATGTTCGTGCCTGAGTCGCTGGTGTTGCGGCTTCGACTGGCGCTGGCCGAAAGCGTTGGCAGGTAGGCGCTTTCGGCGATACCGACCTGGGCCGCCTGGGCACGCGCATTGGCCCAGGCGAGCCGGGTCCGCGAATTGTTGCAGAGCGCCTGGTCGATGACTTCGGTCAAGGTCAGGGGCGCGTTTCCTGCAGTGGCGCGGCAGGTGGCCTTGAGCATGCCGCCGAGGCTGTCGCCCGGTCCCGCGGCATGCAGAGCGGTGGTGTCGAAGGGGTCAGCGGTTCCGCCTGCCAGTGCCACCTGGCTCGCGCACAAGACGCTGCAAGCCAGTAGTACGGTGGCCGGACATGACAGGCGAAGGCGAGGCTTGCGGTTCCCGATGATTTCCGCGCGGACTCGCCGCGATCGCCAATTGCCCAGCTGGTCGGCGAAGCCGTGGCGCTGGCCTGGCCGTCCGCATTCGGCGACGACGAATGCGAGTGGTCTGAGTGAGGACAACAAGCTCGAGGGGAAGAAAGCTTTCACCGGAACAATTCTAGACGATTCGATCCAAGGAGCATGTAAGCAGATGTTATGTGCTGACCGAGTTGCCTTTAAGGTTTCTACCGATCTGCCTGCTGCCGCAAATGTTCGGCGCGCTTCATCTCGAGGTACTCCTTCCGATCCATCTCATGCAATTGCCGCGGGTAGCGCTCGACAGCCGTAAACCAGCTCTGCAATCGGTGTTCAAGCTGGGCTTCCGGTGCCAGATCGATGGCTTCCAGAAAGCTGGTGATGGCGAGGTAATAGCGCATCGTGTTGCGTTCCACCAGACCACGCACCCCGCCAATGTAGTCGGCTTGAGCGCCGACTTGAGGACTCGCCAAGGTGAAGCCCACTTTGTTTCTGCCGATGGTGCCGAGATAACTCATCACAGCGACCCGTCCGACAAGATTTATCGTGTATGAATACGTCAGATGCAGAAAAGCCTTGGCCTGCGGAAGCGCTACGGCTTCCAGCCGAATGTGATAGTCGCTGGTGCCCAGCGGCCCCTCTTTGGCGTCGAGGACTACTTCAAAATAGTCCGGCGTCGATACGGCGGCGTTGAACTTGAATTCAATGCGCTTTGAATCGGCCAGCTCTTCCGGCTTTTTGGTGCCGACATTTACTTTCAGCGTGGTGCCTGAAAGTCCTGCCACCGCATGACAGTACTTGGTATTGATGTGCAGCAGCATCACGTCGCACCAGTGATCCGGATTGCCAAGACCAGCACCGACAATGCCCAACGGGTAATTGACGATCGCGTGGATGTCACCCTGCACGCGGTCTGATGTTTCAGTGGATTCGAGAACCAGCGGTTGTCCGAATTGATTTGACCGCAGCTGTTTTTCCAGGAAGGCATATCGCTCGCGCAACGCCGCCGCTGGATCCGCGTTTGGCGTGGCGGCACCGGTGATATCCGTGACGCAGATGAACAGCAGGCATATCAACCCGCCCAGCGATCTGGATGCTGCTTGAACAAGGGAGGGGAAAGCCATTCGGCAGCGGACTTTTCCTGTCGGTGCGGACCGCGGATACCCGAAAGACGTTGTCAGGGCCCTATGCCTGCGCGGGCTCTATCCTTGAACGAGCAGGTCTTGTCCTGTATGTGCCCCGGGTAATGTTCCTGGAAGGCACGGCAGATGTCCGGCTTGAACAGCCATTGCCGGTCGGATGTGGTGAAGAACCTGGCGTCGATCGGAGATTCGTGCTCCTGGTAAACCCCGAAGATTTCTATGCCGTCGGGCGGTATGCTGTTGCGGTGCAAGTATTCGACCAGGCCGCAAATGGTGTCCGAGAAGTAGGACTTGTATTCGCCGCTCTCCTCGAATATGCGCAGCCTGGCCTCATAGGTATAAGGCAGGCTCTTGTCGTATTTCGACTTCGGACCGAGCATTGTTTCAAGAAAACTCATGGCCGATCTCCTCGAGGAATGACCCAATCCGCAATGCTACTCCCTGACGTGTTTTCGAGCACGCGCTTTCGGGAACCGCCGGCGGCCTGCGGGCAATCAGGCACCAAACCGCGCCATGAAGCGACGGTCGATCCGGTCCTTCCAGCGCCATACCCAGGCGCCGGAGGCGCTGAAGCCGCCCCATGCTGCCAGCGCATGCTTGTGGCCGGTGCTGAGCAGATACAGCGCACGTTGCTGCGGCTGCCATTGTTTCAGGGCTTGCCCCTGGCATATCGCACGCAGATTCTCCGCCAGCGGCGGACCGGCACGCACGGCGAACACTCCGGATTTGGGCCGCGCATCCGCATAGGCAGCGACATCGCCGGCGGCAAATACCGAAGGATGGGAGACGCTCTGCAGCATCGGGTTGACCCGGATGAAACCTGCTTCGTCCGTCTCCAGGCCGCTGGCGGCCGGCCATGGTGGTGCCGCAGCGCCGGTGGCGATCAGTGCGGCGTCGGCGGCCAGCTGCGAACCGTCGTCAAGCTGCACATGATCCGCCAGCAGGGCGACCGCGCGCCGCTTGCCCAGGTGCGCGATGCCTTGTGCGGCGAGCAGCTTTGCTGCCTTGTGGCGCAGCAGAAACGGAAAGCCGGCCAAGGGTTCGCGATTGCCGCCGACAACCGTCAGGCAGGCGTGGTTCAGCCCTTCCGTCGCGAGGCGGGCCTGCATGGCAAAGGCCAGTTCGATCGCCGCTGCGCCATCGCCGACTATTGCCAGCTTGAACTCGCCCTGCCGCGCTCGTTCCAGCAAACCGGGCCAGGCAGCGACGAAACTTTCGATGGGGCGGATCGGTAGTCCGTGCTGCGGGACACCGGTCAGTCCCCCGAGATTGGCCGCGGGGCCGGCATCAATCGACGCATAGTCAAACGAAATGGCGTCGCCATTCGCACAGAGCACCCGCCTCGCCGTGAGATCCAGCGCGGTGCATGACGTTTGCACAAACCTGACACCGGCGCGCCGCGCCATCGAATCCAGCGCCAGGGCACAATCTTCAATCGCGTAATAACCCTCTATCCAGCCGGGCAGCATTCCCGAGTAGATCTGGCGCGCATACGGCGATACCAGTGTCACCTGAGCATTGGCAAACGGAGCGGTTGCAAGTGCTGCCAGCACATGCACATGGGCATGTCCGCCGCCGATCAGGACCAGTCGCGTCACCGGCAGGATTCCTCTTGCTGCAAGGACTTCCAGCGCAACACGTCCTCGGCGCGATCGACGTCCCAAAGCGTTGCCACCTCCTGCCAGCGCAGGCCCAGCTCCGACAGGCGGCCGCGGGTCTGCGCCATGACGCAGCCGGTACTCCAGTCGATGCCCCGAAACAGTTCGGGACAAGGCCGCTTCAGCCCCACCAGAAAGTAGCCGCCGTCCTCTGCCGTGATGAATACTGCATCGACCGCTGAACGCAGGGCCCGTGCGGCCTGCTGCAGATGTCCGGCGCACAGGGCGGGGCAGTCGGTGCCGATCAGCAGCAGCGGCTGTCCGTCGTTCTCGGCAAATGCGTGAGCCATGCGCCGACCCAGATCGACGTCGGGCTGGGGGCGCAGAACGAGGCCGCAACGTTGCTGCAGGGCGCGGAAAAACCGGTGACGGGTGTCGGGCGCGCACCAGAGGGTGACCGGGCCTACGTCGGCGGCGACGGCGGTGCTCAGGGTCCTCAGGGTCAGTTGCCGGTGCAGGCGTGCAGCGGCCTTGGCGCTCAGCGCCGGAATCAGCCGCGTCTTGGCGTAGCCGGCCTCGGGAGCCTTGGCCATGACCGCGATCCCGATGCGCTCAGGAGGCACGCGGCGAGTATCCATAGCGCAGTGCCAGGCGTGCCGGATCGGCCCCAAGGAAAAAGGCGGCGCGCAGCCACCACATCAGCAGCATGGTGCGCAGCACACCGTGTTGTTCCCAGCGTCGCCCGGACGTGACGACGGTTTCGCGCAGACAGGCAGGCGTCGCCAGGCGGTGCAGTGCGGTGGACAAGGCGATGTCCTCCATCAGCGGCAGATCGGCATAGCCGCCCACGGCGTCGAACACCTCCCGTCGCACAAAAATCGCCTGGTCGCCGGTGGCGATACCGGTCAGACGAGAGCGCCAGTTCATCATGCGCTCGATGATGCGCAGCAAGGGGTGGTAGCCATCGATGCGCACATCGAAGCGTCCCCATGACGCACCTGCGTCGACGGCAGCCAGTATGGCTTGCACAGCCGTTTCCGGCAGCGTGGTGTCGGCATGCAGGAACAGCATTACCCGGCCCTTGCTGGCGGCGGCCCCGGCATTCATCTGCCTCGCCCGGCCACGCGGCGAGGCGAGGACACGATCGGCCAGGGCCTCCGCCATAGCGGCCGTGCCATCCGCGCTGCCACCATCCACCACGATCAGTTCCGCTCCCTTCGCCCGCATGGCCTGCAGCGGTTTCAGCCGCTCGGCGATCTGCGGCGCTTCGTCGAGCACCGGCATGATGATGGAGATCCCGGGTTTCATCCCCGCCGCCAGGCGTGAAAACGGCCCACCCACTCCAGCAGCTTCCGCGGGGCGTGGGCTTTCTTCCAAGCGCCGGCGGCGTACTTGTTGGCTTCGGCCATGGTCGGGTAGATGTGGATGGTGCCCAGGATCTTGTTCAGCCCGATGCCGTGCCGCATTGCCAGGACATATTCGGCAATCAGGTCGGCGGCATGTTCGCCGACGATGGTGACGCCGAGAATCCGGTCCTTGCCGGGCACGGTCAATACCTTGACGAAGCCGTGCGCCTCGCCGTCGGCGATCGCGCGATCCAGGTCGTCCATGGCGTAGATCGTGATCTCGTGCGCAATGCCGCGCTCCTTCGCCTCGCTTTCGTTGAGGCCGACGCGCGCGACCTCGGGTTCGACAAAGGTGGCCCAGGGGATCACCGAATAGTCGGCGCGGAACTTCCTGAAAGGATCGAACAAGGCATTGACCGCCGCATACCAGGCCTGATGCGCGGCGGTATGGGTGAACTGGTAGGGTCCGGCGACATCTCCGGCGGCGTAGATGTTGGGATATTTCGTTTGCAGGAACTCGTTGGTCTCGACGGTGCGATCGGCGGCGATGCCCAGTTCCTCCAGTCCGTAGCCCTTGAGATTGGCTACGCGGCCGACGGCAACCAGCACGGCATCGAAGGGAATGCGGAGGTCCACGCCTTTATGCTCGGCGATCAGTATCTTCTCGCCGTTTTCGATCACGAACTGTTTGGCGCGGTGCTCGAGCAGCACCGTGATGCCCTCATTGCGGAATCTCTGCGTGACGAGGGCGGAAGCCTCGGGGTCTTCGCGCATCATCAGGCGCGGCAGCATTTCAACTTGGGTGACTTTGGCGCCCAGCCTCGAAAAAGCCTGCGTCAGTTCCGCGCCGATCGGGCCGCCGCCGAGCACGACCAGTCGCCGCGGCAATTCGCGCAGGGCCCAGACCGTATCGGAGGTCAGATAGCCGACTTCTTCGATTCCGGGGATGGGCGGCACAAAGGGCCGCGCCCCGGCCGCAATTACTATGCTGCGGGTAGTGAGGCACTGGCGGTGGCCATCGTTGCCGATCACCTCCACCTCCCAGGGCGAAAGCATCTTCGCGCTGCCCGCGATCACCTCGACGCCGAGTCCGCTATAGCGCTCCACTGAATCGTGCGGCTCCACGGCATGAATCACGCGCTGCACCCGCTCCATCACCTCGGCGAACGAGAAGTCGGCGCTGGCGCTACGGCAACCAAACTCCTGCGCCCGCGAAATATGCGACAGCAGCCTGGCGGTACGGATCAGCGCCTTGGACGGCACGCACCCCGTGTTGAGGCAGTCGCCGCCGAGCTGGTGCTTCTCGATCAGCGTCACTTTGGCTTGCACCGCGGCGGCGATGTAGGCGGTAACCAGCCCGGCGCTGCCGCCGCCGATAACGATCAGGTTGCGCTCGAAACGTCGCGGCCGGGTCCAGCCGGCGTAGACCTGATGCGCCTTGATCGCATCGACGATCTTCTTCGCGATCAGCGGAAAGACGCCGAGCAGGGCGAAGGAGGCAATCAGCGCCGGCGACAGGATGCCCATCAGGCTGTTTATGCCTGCGAGTTGGGTTCCGGCATTCACGTACACCAGCGTGCCGGCGAGCATGCCGACCTGGCTGACCCAGTAGAAGGTGCGGGTGCGAATCGGCGTCAGGCCCATCAACAGGTTGATCATGAAGAAGGGAAACACCGGCACCAGTCGCAGGGTGAACAGATAGAAGCCACCTTCCTTCTCGACGCCGAGATTGATTACTCGCAGGCGCTCGCCGAAGCGCTCCTGCACCCAGTCCCGCAGCAGGAAGCGCGAGGCGAGGAAGGCCAGTGTGGCACCGGCGCTGGACGCGAAGGACACCAGGACCGTGCCCCACAGCAAACCGAAAATCGCCCCCGCGGCCAGCGTCATCACCGCGGCCCCGGGCAGCGACAGGCCGGTGACGGCGACATAGGCGATGAAGAATGCCAACGCTGCCATGGCCGGCTGTGCCGCGCGCCAGTTCTCTATCGCCGCCTGCTGGCTCTTGAAGTACTCGAGGCTCAGGAAGCGGCCCAGATCGAGAGCGATGAAGGCCGCGATGGCGGCAAGCACCGCAACCAGCAGGATCAGGCGTTGGTGCTTCATCGGACCTTACTTGCCGCTCCAGACTTCTTCGACCCGCGCGTCCCGGCCGCAGCTCTTGCGATAATAGGCGTAGCGGATCGGGTTCTTCTTGTAGTAGTCCTGATGGTAGGTCTCGGCCAGCCAGAAGGCCGTCGCCGGAGCCAGCTCGGTATGGATCGCCTTGAACTTGCCGCTCTTCAGCAATGCGTCGCGGCTCGCTTCGGCGGCCTTGTGCTCGGCTTCGTTCTGCCAGTAGATGGCGCTGCGGTATTGGTTGCCGACGTCGCAGAACTGTCGATCCTTCACGGTGGGATCGATATGCCGCCAGAAGTAGTCGAGCAATTGCGGGTAGCTGACCTTCTTCGGATCGTAGATCACCCGCACCGCTTCGGCGTGTCCGGTGCTGCCCGAACTGACCTGCTCGTAGCTCGGGTTGGCGGTCCTGCCGCCGGTATAGCCCGACTCGACTTCGATGACCCCGGGGAGTTTTTCGAAGTCGCTTTCGACGCACCAGAAACAGCCGCCGGCGAAGATCGCCGTGGCGCTGCCGGCAGGCACGACAGCCGGGGCGGCCGGCGCCTCCGCGTGAGCAGCAGTCGCAAGGATGGTGCCTACGACGAGAATCATCTTCAGGAATGGGCTCATGTCCGCAGTGCCGGCAAGGTTTCGGTTTTCGCAATGAACTTCAGGGCGACGCCATTATTGCAGTAGCGCTTTCCCGTGGGTTGCGGGCCATCGTTGAAGACGTGACCCTGATGCCCGCCGCAATGCGAGCAGTGATACTCGGTGCGCGGGTAGATCAGTCCGAAGTCGGTCGACGTGCCGACCGCGCCGGCCAGCGGCTGCCAGAAGCTGGGCCAGCCGGTGCCGCTTTCGTACTTGTGGGCACTGTCGAACAGCGGCTGATTGCAGGCGGCGCAAATAAACGTGCCGGCGCGCTTTTCCGCATTCAGCGCACTGCTGCCGGCCGGTTCCGTGTCGTGTTCGAAAAGTACGCGGTAGGCGTCTGCCGGCAGCAGCGCTTTCCAGTCCTGTTTGCTCTTGGTCAGCGGAAAGGCGCTGGCGGCGCGGGCAGGGCCCGCGGGTAAAGAGAACGCGGCCATCAGGCCGGAAACGCTTGAAATCCAGTTGCGACGGTTCATGTTGCTCTCCTGTTGATTGATTCCCTGCTTGGTCTTGCAGGCCTCGACATTCCTTACAGTTTGCCGATGTTAGTCATCCTGGGTCAAAATGCGTTCCATGGAATTGGATCGCCAAGCCGAACTCAACGCCGAGTTGGAAACGCTACGCCCCGACCTGCTGCGTTTCGCCCGCCTGCAGCTGCGCGATGCGGGCGCTGCCGAAGACGCAGTGCAGGAAACCCTGCTGGCGGCGCTGCTCGGCAGCCATCGCTTCGAAAGTCGATCATCCTACAAGACCTGGCTGATTTCGATCCTGCGCAACAAGATCATCGACATCATTCGCGGCCAGAGCCGCGAAATTGCGGCGACCTCGCTGGCCGACGACGAGGCTGGCGACGACCTGCTCGCCGAGTCGCTGTTTGACCGGCGCGGCCACTGGCAGCCGGCCACACAGCCCGGGCGCTGGGCTGATCCGGAGGCTTCCTTCGAGCAGCAGCAATTCTGGCGGGTGTTCGAGGCCTGCCTCGACCATCTGCCCGGCAAGACCGCTCGCGTTTTCATGATGCGTGAATTCCTCGGCTTCGAGACCGACGAAATTTGTAAGGAAACCGGCATCAGTTCGTCCAATTGCTGGGTGGTGCTGCACCGCGCCCGACTGGGCCTGCGCACCTGTCTCGAAACGAAATGGTTTGCCGGAGCGGGGGCTTGACATGCTGAGTTGCAGGCAAGCGACCGAGCTGATGTCGCAGGAACAGGATCGCCCCCTCTCCCTGCCCGAGCGCCTCGCGCTGCAACTGCACGTCTGGATCTGCGCCGGCTGTACCAACTACCGCCACCAGATGCAGGTGCTGCGTGCCGCTTGCCGGCGTATCGGCGGTGGCCTGCCGTGAGCGCCGCTCCCGCAGCGGCCGCACCCACCAGCGTCTGCCCGCAATGCGGCGCATCGTTCCGCTGCGGCAACGAAGGCGGCGACCAGGAGTGCTGGTGCTCGGCCCTGCCGGCCCTGATGCCGGTTCCCGATATATCCGATCCGGGCTCGCCGGCGGCGAGCTGCCTGTGTCCGGCCTGTCTCAAGGCCAGGCTGCAGCAGTGCACGGTGGTTGCGCCCTGAGCTGAGTTCCTGTATCCGGATTGTGGATATTTGTTAGGATGGCGCGGTCATGGCAAACGGCCGGCCGCTTCACCTCAATGAAACTCAAGAGCAAGATCCTGGTGTTCTTCGTCGGCATTCTGGCCGTGCTGGTCGTGGTCCTGACCGTGTTTTCCGCACTGGGCTTTCGCCGCTTCTCGATGTATGCCACCGAACGCCATGCGCGATCGGTCGCCGAAACGGTCATGGTTGGCCTGACCGAAAGCATGATCAGCAAGACTACCGACAGGCGCCAGGAGTTTCTTGATCGCCTTTCCGCGGTGCCCGGCGTGCAACAGGTGCGGGTCGTGCGCGGGCCGGCCGTAGTCAGCCAGTTCGGTACGGGCCTGATCAACGAAAGAGCCGACGTCGCTGCCGAAGCCGTGCTGGCGACGGGCAAGGAAGCCTTCGATGTCGTCGAAACGGATGACGGCCTGGCATTCCACGCGGTGATTCCCTATATCGCCAATGACGAGGGCGTGCCCAATTGCCTGAAATGCCACGAAGTGAAGAATGGCACGGTGCTGGGCGCGGTAAGCGTCGACATTTCGCTGTCCGAAATTCGCCGCCAGGGAATCATCGCCGTCGTCATGGTGACCCTGGCGATGTTCGTCGCGGCGCTGCTCGCCCTGGCGCTGTTGCGCCGCATGATGAACCCGCTGTCGGAAATCGCGCAGGAGGTGCGGGAGGTCAGTTCGCAGGCGGTGGGCGGCAATTTCGCCGGCCGCATTCGCCAGCGCAGTACCGACGAGGTGGGCGAGATCGCACTCAACATCAACCATCTGATGGAGTTTCTCGAACGCGAGGTGACCACCATCCGCACGCGGGTAGGCCAGTTGATGGGGCACCAGGTGAACGAAGGCGGCAACCAGTTGGTGCACACCACCGAGTTGGTCGAAAGCCTGGTCGAGGCCTCGCAGTTCAAGCAGGCCATCGAAGAAGACCAGACAAAACTCGAAGTCTACCGGCGGCTGGCAGATGTGCTGCAGCACAAGTATGACTTCAAGCGATTCTCCATCTATGAGATAGCGGCGAGCAAGAATCGCATGACGCCCATCGTGATCGATGGCGAAGTCGGCGCCGCCTGCCGCTGGTGCGCCCTGGACGTAACCATCGATGCGAGTCAATGTCGCGCCGCCCGCACCGGCCATGTGGTGAATGCGGTGGACTTTCCGGGCTTGTGTCCCATGTTTCGTCCCGGCGCTGCCGGCGACACCCACATCTGTCTGCCGATCACGCAATCCGGCTCGGCGGGCTGGGTGGTGCAAATTGTCGCTGCGGCCGACGAAGCCGCACTGGCGCGGCTGATGGTGCCGTTTCTCGCCGTCTATCTGCGCGAAGCCGGTCCCGTGCTGGAGGCCAGGCGGCTCATGGAACACCTGCGCGAAAATGCCCTGCGCGATCCCATGACAGGCTTGTACAACCGCCGCTTTCTCGAAGAATACGTCACTGCACTGGTGGGTGGCACGCAGCGACGCAAGAGCGTGTTCTCGGTGCTCATGCTCGACCTCGACTTGTTCAAGCAGGTGAATGATACCCACGGCCACGAGGCCGGCGACAAGGTGCTCAAGACCCTGGCCGACATCCTGGTGCGCAGTGTGCGCAGTTCCGACATGGCCGTGCGCTACGGCGGCGAGGAATTCCTTCTGGTGCTGATGGACACCGGCGCTGACGCCGCGATGAAGGTGGCCGAAAAGATTCGTGACGCAGTCGAGGCGACCAAGGTTCCCGTGCCCGGCGGCATACTGCAAAAAACCATTTCGATCGGCGTCGCCGAATATCCGGCGGATTCAGATACCTTCTCGCAGGTGGTCAAATTCGCCGATGTGGCCCTGTACCAGGCCAAGTCGAGAGGGCGCAACCGCGTGGTGCGCTTCGCGCCCGAAATGTGGGACGTCGATGCCCATGGCTGATTCTTGTGCAACGGAAGCGACCCCGGTTCGCGCTGATCGATGACGACGCACGACACGGAATTCGACCTGCTGATCGTTGGCGGTGGCATCAACGGTGCCGGCATTGCCCGCGATGCGGCGGGGCGGGGTGTCAAGACGGCGCTGATCGACCAGGGTGATTTCGGCGGCGCGACTTCGTCCTCCAGCACCAAACTGATTCACGGCGGCTTGCGCTATCTCGAATATTACGAATTTCGCCTGGTTGCCGAGTCGCTCGATGAGCGGGAAGTGCTCCTGCGCCTTGCGCCGCATCTGGTCTTGCCTCTGCGTTTTGTGATGCCGCATGTCGCCTCGTTGCGCCCCGCCTGGATGATTCGTGTCGGGCTCTGGCTTTACGATCACATGGGGCGACGCAGCTCCTTGCCCGCTTCGGCCGGCATCCGCTTGCGTCCCGATCAATATGGCGCGGGACTGAAACCCGAACTGACCAGGGGATTCAGTTATTTCGACGCACAGGCAGACGATGCCCGCCTGGTGATAGCGAATCTCATGTCGGCAAAGGAGCATGGAGCTACGTTGTTGCCACGCACGCGACTGATCGCCGCTACCCGTGAAGACGGGCGGTGGCGCGCCATGGTGGAAACCGGTGATGGCGGGAAGCGTTTCGAGTTGTATGCGCGGGTCCTGATCAACGCTGCCGGACCCTGGGTCAAGAATGTGACTGAACGTACCGAAAGCCCGGTGGCCGCCAATGTCCGTCTGGTGAAGGGCAGTCATATAGTCGTGCCGCGAGTCCATGGTGGTGACCACGCCTGCATTCTGCAAAACACCGACGGCCGGGTGATTTTCATGATTCCCTATCAGGAGGCGTTTACCCTGATAGGTACCACCGACGTTGCAGTCGGTTCAATGGATCAGGAACAGTCAATCACGGGCGAGGAAACGCGCTATCTGCTGGCGGCGGTCAATCGTTACCTGATACAGCCACTGACTGAAGGCGATGTCGTCTGGACATATACCGGGGTCCGTCCCCTGTATGACGATGGCAAGGGCGATCCGGCCGCCATTACGCGCGATTACACGCTGGTCGTCGATGATCGCGATGGTGCGGTGCAACTCGCGATATTTGGCGGCAAGCTCACCACCTATCGCAAGCTGGCCGAAACGGTACTCGACAAGCTCTCGCCGTGGCTCGACTACCAGCGCGCGGCGTGGACTGGCAGCGAATCGCTTCCGGGAGGCGGATTCGATCCGGCCGGGCGGAATGCGGAATTGCAGCGCCTGTACGCCAGGTACCCGCAACTGCCGCCTGTCGTGCTGCGCGACCTGTTCCACAGGCACGGTCTCGCCGTTGCGGCCGTGCTCGCCGATGCGCAGACCCCTGGCGATCTGGGCAGGGATTTCGGTGGCGGCCTGTACCAGCGCGAAGCGGACTATTTCGTCGCCAATGAATGGGCGATGGCGGCGGATGACGTTCTCTGGCGGCGGACCAAGGCTGGTTTGCGCATGTCGGCGGCACAACGGGACAATTTCGCGGGTTGGTTTGCCACTGCACAGGCGGCACCAACATGAACGCCGGGCACCAGATGCAGGCTCTGGCAGGATTTTCCTTGCAGGCCCGATCGCGGATCGTTGGCGTACTGGCCGATATCGACGACACCATCACCACCGCGGGGCGTCTCACCGCAGCGGCCTACTCTGCACTGGAACGCCTGCAAGCCGCCGGCATCCGTGTGATTCCGGTAACCGGCAGGCCGGCCGGTTGGTGCGACCACATCGCCCGCATGTGGCCGGTTGATGCCGTGGTGGGCGAAAACGGCGCCTTCTGGATGCGCTACGACGCCGGTGCCAGGCGACTCAGGACCGTGTTCGCCGGCCCGCCTGCGCCTGATCGACAGGATCGAATTGACGCCCTCGCCGCGGAAATTCTGGCGGCCGTGCCGGGTTGCGCGCTGGCGTCGGATCAGTTTTGCCGTATCGCCGACCTGGCCATCGACTATTGCGAGGATGTCGCCGCTTTGCCACCGGCCGAAGTGAACGCCATCGTGGGGCGTATGGAAGCGGCCGGAATGCGTGCCAAGCTCAGCTCGATTCACGTCAATGGCTGGTTCGGCGACTACGACAAGCTGAGCACGACGCGGCGTATGCTGTCGGAAGAATTCGGCATCTCGCTGGAGGCGGACGCAGAACGGGAACGCTGGGTGTTTGTCGGTGACTCGCCCAATGACGCACCCATGTTCGGGTTTTTCCCCAACTCGGTGGGTGTCGCCAATGTCCTTGACTTTGCCGATCGGCTGGTGGCAAAGCCCGCCTGGGTCACTGGCGCTCGCGCCGGCGCGGGGTTCGTCGAACTCAGCGAGGCGCTGCTGGCGGCGCGCAAGGCTTAGACGCTTGCGTCATACTTCGCAGGCGATGCGGCGGCATGCCCGAGACAGGTAGCGGACAACGAGATCATGGCGGAAACTGCGATAGCAAGCATCAACTTCAAGGAAGCAGCTCTCAAGCTGTTGCCGGAGGGTGCCAACTTCGAGGCCTGCCTGACCTGCGGGCTCTGCTCCTCGGGCTGTCCTGCGTCGGGGATCGAGAACATGGATCCGCGCAAGTTCATTCGCATGGCCATGCTTGGCATGGATGAGGAACTCTCGTCTACGCCCTGGATCTGGTGCTGCACGCTGTGCAAGCGATGCCAGTACGTGTGCCCGATGAGCATCGACGTCGCGCAACTGGTTTTTCTCGCTCGCGGCAACTGGCCCGAGGACAGGAAGCCGTCGGGCATCGTGCGTTCCTGCCAGCTCACCCGGGCTTCCGATTCGACCAGCGCCATGGGCATGCCGCCCGCCGACTTCGTGTCCGTGGTCGAGGAGGTGCTGGCGGAAGTCCGCGCCACGCAAACGGATTTCCAGCAGTTGCGGGCGCCGATAGACAAACTGGGCGCGCACTTCTTCGTCAACCAGAACTCCCGCGAACCGATGAGCGAGCCGGAAGAAATGGTTCCGCTGTGGAAGATCTTCGATGTCGTCGGCGCCGACTGGACCTATTCGTCGAAAGGCTGGGCGGCGGAGAATTTCTGCATGTTCTCGGGCAATGAAGAGGCGTGGCGCGAAGTTATCCATAAGCGGGTCGATGCGGTCAATGAACTCGGCTGCGAGGTCTGGCTGAATACCGAGTGCGGCCACAGCTACTACTCGATGTGGCACGGCATCGAGCGCTTCGGTCTGCAGGCCAATTTCCGTCTCGAAAGCATCGTTACCTACTACGCCCAATGGATCCGCGAAGGCAAGCTTCCGGTCAATTCGCAATGGAATTCCAGGGGCACCAAGTTCACCGTGCAGGACCCCTGCATGATCGTGCGCAAGGCCTACGGCGATGCCATCGCGGAGGACATGCGTTTCGTCGTCAAGACCCTCGTCGGCGATGAGAACTTCGTCGACATGCAGCCGAATCGCAGCGCGAACTATTGTTGCGGCGGCGGCGGCGGCTTCCTGCAGGCCGGCATGACGGAACACCGGCGGACCTATGGCAAGCGCAAGTTCGATCAAATCGCCGCCACGGGTGCCGCCTACGTCCTCACGCCCTGCCACAACTGCCATTCGCAGATGCTGGACATCGGCCGCTTTTATGGCGGGCGCTACGGGGTCGTGCATCTGTGGACGCTGATCTGCCTCTCGCTGGGGATTCTCGGCAAGAACGAGCGCATCTATCTGGGGCCGGAGCTGCGCGGCTGATCCATGTCATCCGACGCAACGACCCTCGAAACCGAGGTCCTCATCATCGGCGGCGGAGTGACCGGCACCGGAATCATGCGTGACCTCGCGCTGCGCGGCATTCACAGCCTGCTGATCGACAAGCGCGACCTGTGCGCCGGTGCTTCCGGAGGCAACCACGGCCTGCTGCACTCCGGCGCCCGTTATGTCTCGACCGATCCCGGCGCAGCGATGGAATGCCGCCAGGAAAACGCGCTGCTCAAGCGGCTTGCCCCGCAGTGCATTGAGACTGCCGGAGGCTTGTTTGTCGCCGTCGAAGGGGATGATCCGGCGTTTGCCGAACAATTTCCGGCGCTTTGCCGCAGTGCCGCCATCGAGTGCGAGGAACTGAGTCCCGGCGAGGCGAGAAGGCTGGAACCCCTGCTCTCGGAAGAGCTGTTCAAGGCCTATCGGGTACCCGATGCCACGATCGATCCCTTTCACCTGGCCATGGCGAATGTCGATCACGCCCGGCTGATCAACGGCAGCGTCTATCGCCCGCATACCGAGGTACTTCGCTTCGAAGTGGCGGCGGGAGAAATCCGTGCGGCCATCTGCCACGACCATCTGCACAACCGCCCGCTCACGATCCGCGCCCGGCAGTTTGTGAACGCCGGCGGCGCGTGGGCCATGAACATCGCGCGGCTGGCGGGTTGCGCCGACGTGCGCCTGCTCTACTCGAAGGGAACCATCCTGGTCAGCAGCGACCGCCTGGCGCAGCGCGTCATCAACCGGCTGCGGCCTCCCGGCGACGGCGACATCCTGGTGCCGGGCGGAACGGTTTCCCTGCTCGGCACGACCTCCACCCGTGTCGACGATCTGGAACAGGTAGCCCCGACTGCTGAGGAAATCGATCGCAACATTCGCGAGGGAGCGGCGATGATTCCGGCTCTGGCCGGCGCCCGCTACATTCGGGCCTTTTCCCGGGTCCGACCGCTGCTGCAAACCGTCGGTGCCACGGACCGCGCCGCGACGCGCGGCTTTGCGCTGCTCGACCACGCAACGCAAGGCGTCGGTAATTTCTGCACCATTACCGGCGGCAAGCTCACGACTTTCCGGCTGATGGCCGAAAAGACCTCCGATCTCGTCGCCCGCCGCCTCGGCAACGACCAGGCCAGCGCCACGGCCAGCGTTCCGCTGCCCGATGATGAAGCCAGCAGCTGGGCCGATCCCGCTGCCGCACCGAAGCGCTGGCGTCACGACAGGGATCCGGACGACATGATTCTCTGCGAATGCGAAATGGTGCCGCAATCGGCGATCGAACAGGTCTTTGCCAGCTCGCCGGACATCGAGAAGGAGCGGACCATCGAGTTGATCGCGCTGCGCACCCGGGCCGGAAAAGGCCCCTGCCAGGGATCGTTCTGTGGCATCCGCATCGGCTCCTGGCTTTACGATCAGGGCTACTACCGGGATGCCACCGGCCTGGCGCAAATGCGAGACTTTTTCGACGAACGCTTCAAGGGTCAGCGCAGCGTGATTTGGGGACAGCAGGCGGCGCAGATGGAACTTGCGGAAGCCCTGCACTGCGGCCTGCTCGGTCTGGACACGCTGGGGGGTGACCAATGAGCGGCGCACGGAAGGCGCGGCAGCGGAGCGGCAAATGAACGCGCCGCGGCATTTCACCACGCAACTGGCCGTGATCGGCTCGGGGATCGCCGGTTTTGCCGCGTCGATCTTCGCCCTGAACCGCAAGATCGCCACCGCGCAAGTCGGCAACACGGGGGCGGTGGCCTATACCACGGGCTACCTGGACTTGATCGGCAAGCGCGACGGCGTGGCAGACGTTGTCACCGACCCATGGCAAGCCCTGGCAAGCCTGCGCGAAACGGAACCGACGCATCCGCTCAGTCGGGTTGCCGCCGACGACATCCAGCGCGCGTTCGCCGAATTTACCGCCTTTCTCGGCGAATGCGGGTTGGCCTACAGTGCGCCGGGAGCCGTCAATATTTCAGCGCTGACTCCAGTGGGCACCCTCAAGCAGACGCTCTGCGTGCCGGCCACCATGGCCGCCGGGCCACACGCCCTGGCCGCCAACGCAGCTTGCGTGATCGTCGATTTCAGGGGATTGAAGGGATTCAGCGGCGTCGAGGTGGTGGCCAATCTGCGGCAGCGCTGGCCGCGTCTCACCACGCAACGCATCAGCTTTCCCGGCATGGAGCGCGGTGAGGTCTATCCCGAAGTCATGGCCCGGGCACTGGAGGTTCCCGCGATCCGGGAAAAGCTGGCCGAGGCATTGAACGGTGTTGCCGGATCGACCAGTATCATCGGCCTCCCGGCAATGCTCGGCATGCACCGCCCGGACCATGTGCGCGCGGAACTGGAGCGCCTCACGGGCCGTGAAATCTTTGAAATTCCCACCATGCCGCCTTCCGTACCGGGGATCCGCCTGCGCGAGTTATTCCAGCAGGTGTTGCCGCAGAAGGGGGTAACCCTGGTTCCCCAGCAAAAAGTCACCTCGCTGAGCTTTGGCGACGATGGCGCGACTCTCGCCCTGAGCGACAACTTTGGCCCGATCCGGGTGCATGCGCAAGCGGTCATCCTGGCGACCGGCCGTTTCCTGAGCGGGGGTCTCGAAGCGCATCCCACGGGAATCCGCGAGCACTTGCTGGACCTGCCGGTGACCCAGCCGGCAGCCAGGGCCGACTGGTACCGCGCCCGCTACACGGATCCTCGTGGCCACCCGATACATCGGGCCGGCATCGAAGTCGATGATTCCTTCAGGCCATTGACCAGCGAGGGTCGTCGATACCATGACCGCCTTTTTGCCGCCGGGGTCATCCTTGCCCACCAGGACTGGATTCGCGGGCGCAGTGGAGCGGGCATCGCCATCGCCACGGCCTTCAAGGCGGTGACCGAAGCCGAACGCTTTCTATCAGGTCGCTAGGCTCGATCGGCGGCGCCAACGGGGTGCCTGCAACTCAAGTTTCGATACGCAGTCCGCTCGCCGCGTCGAAATAGTGTTCGTGTTCCCGATCGTAGTGCACCGCCAGCTTTCCGGTGTGCGCAGCAAAGGATTGATGCAGGCGGACTGCGACGCGGGCGCCGGTCGAATGCTCGCCGAGATGGCCGTAGACCAGCGTATCGCTGCCGAGCGGTTCCACCAGATCGACGTCCACCATCATCCTTGCCTCGCTCGGCGCGCAGGGTTCGAGGTGCTCCGGGCGAATGCCGAGCAGGACGTTTTGTCCGTTGCGCTGTGCGGGAATCAGGTTCATCGGCGGTGAACCGATGAAGCCGGCGACGAAGGTCGTGGCCGGTTTGGCGTAGACATCGAGCGGGGCGCCGATCTGTTCTGCGCGGCCGGCGTTCATCACGATCATCCGCTGCGCCATGGTCATGGCCTCGACCTGGTCGTGGGTCACGTACAGGCTGGTCGTCGTCAGCCGCCGGTGCAGCGCCTGCAACTCCGCGCGCATCTGCACCCGCAGCTTGGCGTCAAGGTTGGATAGCGGTTCATCGAAGAGGAATACCGCGGGTTCGCGCACGATGGCACGGCCCATGGCGACGCGCTGGCGCTGGCCGCCGGAAAGCTCGCGCGGCTTGCGATCGAGATACGCGCCGAGTTCCAGGATCTCCGCCGCCCGCTTTACGTGCGCCTCGATGTCGGCTGGGGCCATGCGGCGTATCTTGAGACCATAAGCCATGTTCTGGCGTACCGACATGTGAGGGTAGAGCGCGTAGTTCTGGAACACCATGGCGATGTTGCGGTCCTTGGGCTCGAGGTCGTTGACCACGCGCTCGCCGATCGAGATCTCGCCGGAGGTGATCGTCTCCAGTCCCGCCACCATGCGCAACAGCGTCGACTTGCCGCAGCCCGAAGGCCCGACCATCACCACGAACTCGCCGTCACCAATGTCGACGTCGATGCCCTGGATCACCTTGACGGTGCCGAAGGATTTGTGCACGTTGCGGATCGATACCTTGGCCATTATCGTTTGCTCATTTCTCGGTTTCCACGAGTCCCTTGACGAACCATTTTTGCATCAGCAGCACCACTGCCGCCGGTGGCAGCATGGCCAGCACGGCGGTCGCCATGATGAGGTTCCACTCGTTGGCCGCATCGCCGCCGGTGATCATGCGCTTGATGCCGATCACCACCGTGTACATGGATTCATCGCTGGTGATGAGCAGTGGCCACAGGTACTGGTTCCAGCCGTAGATGAACTGGATGACGAAAAGCGCCGCCATGGTGGTCTTGGACAGCGGCACCACCACGTCCCAGAAGAAGCGCATCGGCCCGGCGCCGTCGATGCGGGCCGCCTCGGCCAGCTCGTCCGGAATGGTCATGAAGAACTGGCGGAAGAGGAAGGTTGCGGTCGCCGAGGCGATCAGCGGCAGCGTCAGGCCGGCATAGGTATTGAGCAGGCCGAGGTCGGCCATGACCTTGAAGGTCGGGATGATGCGCACCTCGACCGGCAGCATCAAGGTGACGAAGATCGTCCAGAAAAGGAAATTGCGCAGCGGGAAGCGGAAATAGACGATGGCGAACGAGGAGAGAATCGAGATGCTGATCTTGCCCAGCGGCACCGCCAGGGCCATCACCATGCTGTTGAACAGCATGTCCAGTACCGCCGCCCGCGAGCCGCCGGTCGACCCGGCGAACAGCACTTGGGAATAGTTTTCGACGAAATGGCTGCCCGGCAGCAGCGGCATCGGCACCGACATGATCTCGTCGAGCGACAGCGTGGACGCGACGAAGGTCACGTAAAGCGGGAAGGCAATGACGAAGGCACCGACGATCAGAACCGCGTGCGTGACGAAGTCGAGCAGTGGCCGCTTCTCTACCATGGGACGCCCATCAGTACTGCACCTTGCGCTCGATGTATTTGAATTGCGCGGCCGTCAACGCGATGACGATGATCATCAGGATCACCGATTGCGCCGACGAGCCGCCGATGTCGGCCGACTTGATGCCGTCGTGGTAAACCTTGTACACAAGGATCTGCGTCGCCTGTGCCGGCCCGCCCATCGTGGTGGCGTCGATCACGCCGAAGGTGTCGAAGAACGCATAGACGATGTTGACCACCAGCAGGAAGAAGGCGGTCGGCGACAGCAGCGGCAGCACGATGGTCCAGAAGCGCCGGGCCGGTCCCGCACCGTCGATCGCCGCCGCCTCGATGAGGGATTTCGGGATCGACTGCAGCCCGGCGAGAAAGAACAGGAAGTTGTAGCTGATCTGCTTCCACACCGATGCGATGATGATCAGCAGCATCGCCTGGTCGCCCTTGATGATCCAGTTCCAGTCGACGCCGAAGCCTTTCAGCACGTAGGTGACGATGCCGATGGACGGCGCGAACAGGAACGCCCACAGCACTCCGGCGACCGCCGCCGCCACTGCGTAGGGCCAGATCAGGATGGTCTTGTAAACGAGGGCGCCGCGCACCACCCGGTCGGCCATGGTGGCGAGCAGCAGCGAGATCGAAATGCCGAGGCCGGCCACGGCCACGCTGAACACCGCCGTGGTCTTGAAGGACTCCAGGTAGTGAGGATCGGCGAACAGCGCCGTGAAGTTTTCGAACCAGACGAATTCGCTGTGCAGGCCGAACGCATCCTGCAACTGGAAGGAGTACCAGACCGCCTGTCCCGCCGGCCAGAAGAAGAACACCACCGTGATGGCGAGCTGCGGCGCCAGCAGCGCGTAGGGCAGCCACGCCGAGCGGAAGACGACGCGCTTTTCCATCCCGTTCGGCGTGACCGATGTTACTAGCTACTTGTTCGCCGCCTGGAACTTGCGCAGGATCTCGTTGCCCCGCTTTACCGCGTCGTTCAACGCCGTCTGGGCGTCCTTCTTGCCCGCGAACACGGCCTCCAGCTCCTCCTCGATCACCTCGCGGCCCTGCACGTAGTTGCCGAAGCGCAGGCCCTTCGAATTCGCGGTCGGCGGCTTGTTGGTGAGCTGCTTCACCGGCATGTCGGCGCCGGGGTTCTTCTCGTAGAAGCCGGTTGCTCGCGTCAGCTCGTAGGAGGCCTGGGTGATCGGCACGTAGCCCGTGGTGGTGTGCCATTCCATCTGGATCTTGGGTTCCGACAGGAAGGCCAGGAACTTGGCCACGCCCTTGTACTCGATCGGCTTCTTGCCGCCCATCACCCAGAGCGAAGCGCCGCCGATGATCGAGTTCTGCGGCGCACCCTTCACGTCGTCGTAATACGGGATGAAATTGATCGACCATTCGAACTTGGCCGCCTTCTTGATGCCCGCCTGCGCACCTGCGCTGCCGCTGAACATGGCGCACTCGCCGCTGTAGAACTTGGCGTCGCCCTGGTTGGTGCGTCCGGCGTAGGTGAACAGGCCCTTCTTCGCCATGTCGCCCAGCATCGCGATGTGGCGCACTTGCAGCGGCGAATTGATCGTGAATTCCGTGTCGAGGCCGCCCATGCCGTTCTGCTTGGTGCCGATCGGAATGTTATGCCAGGCGCTGAAGTTCTCGACATGCATCCAGGATGGCCAGCTGGTGGTATAGACGCACTGCTGGCCGGCCGCCTTCAGCTTCTCGGCGTCGGCGAGGAACTCCTTCCAGGTCTTCGGCGCAACAGGCTCCAGGCCCGCCTTCCTGAAGGCATCCTTGTTGATGTAGAACATCACCGTCGAGCTGTTGAAGGGGAAGGAAAGCATGTTGCCCTTGAGGTCCGAGTAATAGCCCGTCACGGTCGGCAGGTAGGCCTTCGGATCGAACGGTTCCTTGGCGTCCGTCATCACCTTGGCCACCGGCACGATCGCGCCCTTGGCCGCCATCATGGTTGCGGTGCCGACCTCGAACACCTGCAGAATGTGCGGCGCGTTGCCGGCGCGGAAAGCGGCGATCGCGGCTGTCATCGACTCGGGGTACTGCCCCTTGTAGACGGGGACGACCTTGTAGTCCTGCTGGCTTTCGTTGAACTTGTTGGCAAGTCCGTTGAGCGCCTCGCCGAGCGCGCCCCCCATCGAATGCCACCACTGGATTTCGGTCACGGCTTGAGCAGCCGGAGCGGCGAGAACGCCGAGGGTAAACAATGCGGCGGCGAGCGTCTTGAAATTCATGGTGTTCTCCTCTGGTTGTCCCGGTTTCAAGTCGGCTTCTCGCCGAGGAATATTTTTCTAGTATAGCGCGAAGAAATGATGCCAAACGCGATTGGCGCCGTGCCCCCGGCGCCGACTCCTAGCGACTTGGCATGAGCAGTCCGACGCGAACCGACTACTGATTGAGCATGGCCGGCAGCGCCGCAAGATCGGCGATCTCGCCGTCGGGCGTAGCCGGTATCCGTTCGGGCACCTGCGCGAAGCGGTTGCACCAGATCACGCGAAAGCCGAAGGCCTTGGCCGAGTAGGCGTCCCAGCCGTTCGATGACAGGAAGCAGATACGCGACGGTTCGAGTTTCAGGCGCTTCGCCGCCAGGTCATACACTGACGGATGCGGCTTGTAGACGCCCACGTCCTCGACCGAAAGCACGGCATCGAAGACGCCGTCCAGTCCCGAGTTGGTGACCACCGCCGCAAGCATGGCCGGCGTGCCGTTGGACAAAATGGCGAGCTTCATGCCGCGGGCCTTCAGCTCGCGCAGCATGGCCGGCACTTCGGGATAGGTGCCGAGCTCGAGGTAAAGCTTCATCAGGCGCGCGTGCAGGCCCGGCCGCTCGACGCGCAAGGCGGCAAGGGCAAAATCCAGCGCGTCGCCGGTGACCTGCCAGAAGTCGGCGTGCTGGTGCGCCAAGCCGCGCAGCCAGGTGTATTGAAGTTGCTTCAGGCGCCACAGGTCGGAGAGGCGCTGCCAGTCGTCGCCCAATTCATCCCGGGCGGCGCTGGCCGCAGTGTTGAAGTCGAACAGCGTGCCATAGGCATCGAAGACGCAGGCGTCGATATCGGTCAGGTAATTGCTTGGCATGTTCTGTCCTTGCAGGGTGATCAGGATACGGTGAGCAGGGAGCTACCGGCAAAGGCCTGCTGTCGGGTGTAGTCCGGGCCGTGGGTGATGCGCTCGAAGTAGGATTGCCAGGCAGGCGATCCGGCGGGCCAGTTGCGCAGGAAGCCGGCCTCCCACGCCGCAGGATCGTAGCGGATCGCCAGCGCATCGACGTGCACGTCCTGCAGGGCGTGGCCGTAGAGCGCGGCATGGGGCGACGCCTGCAGTCCGATCCGGGTCAGGATGCCGAAACGGGTGCCGGCAAAGTTGGGCATGCCGGCCGCGCCGTTGTTGGCGATCAACTTTTCCCCGTGATGGTCGAAGCAGCGCATCGCGGGCAGGCAGGTATGGGTGCTGGCAAAGACGTCGACCTCGGCCCTCGCAAAGGCTGCCGCCTGCCATTCACGTTCCGCGGGATCATCGAGGCGGTCGGGGTCGAACCGCCAGCCGGCGAGCGAATCGGCATCGCCGTGCACCACTCCGATGCGCAGCCGGCCGACTCGCCACCGTGCCACCAGCGCCGACTCCTGCAGGCGGGCGAGCAGATCGGGATGCCGTGTGGCGGTCCGCTTGAGCGCGGCGTGAATCCGGTTCGAGCGCTCGACGATGCCGTCATCCACCGCATCCGGATAGGCGCAGCCGCAGCCGGCGTCGTTCGAATCTGTGCCCAGCTCGGCCTCGACGTTGCCGACGATGACGCTGTGCTGCAGCACGCGCTGGTTGATCGCGCGGAAGCCGGCATCATCCACGTTGAACCAGTTGAAGTCGCCGTTGAAACACAATTCGACCGGCCCCGGCTCGGCCCGGGCCATTGCCTCGATCGCATCGAGCGCGGGCAGGTTGCCGTAGAGGCCGCCGATCACATACAAGGTCTGCGCCGCACGCTCCGGCGCATCGGCAATCGCCTCCGCGCCGTAGCGGTAGCGGGTCGGACACACGCGGCCGGCTGCGCTCATGCCGCGCCCGATGCCGACGACAGTCGCGTGCGCGGCACCAGCAGCGGCACGAAGAATCCCGCCGTGCAGAGCAGCAGGCCGTACAGATTGGTGCCGAGCAGGATGCCGTATTTGCCGCCGCCGATGGCCCAGCTTGGCGGGACCAGATCCATCAGCTGCAACACGCCCAGCGTCATCCCGGTCCAGAACGCGAGGTGAAATGACAGCGGGGAATAGCGAACCCGGTGCGAGAACAGAAAGATCGGAGCCAGGCCGATCACCATGGTGCCGCTGACCGTGGTCGCCTTGAGGATGTCGGTGCCGGCGATCATCGGCAGGTTGCCGAGCAGGGCGAAGACGATCATGGTGAAGGCGCCGATGGTCATCGCCCGCGGCGAGGGCAGGCGGCCCGCCAGCAGCGGCAGCTCGCGTGCGACCAGTTTGGAGAGCGAGGTGAAGGTCGAATCCAGCGTCGAACCGGCCGACGAAACCATCACCACGATCATCGCAAAGAAACCTGAAAATCCTAGTCCGCGCGCGACGTCGGCCGGCACGTTGCTGCTGATCCTGATGCCTTCGAGCCGCGCATGCACGCCGACCAGGCTGAACGCAAAAATCGCAATGAAGCCCAGCACGCCGGCCAGGATAAAGGCGCGCAGCATGGTCTTTTCGCGGGTGATGAAACCGCGGTCGGTCAGCACCGGATCGTGAAACGGATAGGACACGGTCTGCAGCAGCGCCACCAGCAGGAGATCGCCGCCGGAGGCGAGGGTGAAGCTGCCTTGCGCCAGCAGTTCGCGGGGCGCATGGGCCGGCAGGACGAAGGCCAGCACGACGCCGACGAAAAGAATGAACACCACCGCCTGTATGACGTCACTGAAGATCGAGCTGCGCAAGCCGCCTTTGAGGCTGTAGAACAGCACGGCGGCGGTGAACAGCAAGGCAGCGGCGATGAAGCCGGGCGATCCGGATTCGCCGTAATAGCCGCCGACGACCGCCGTGTTGCTCCAGACTTCGTTGAACAAGCGCACCAGGATCGCGGCCGAAAAAGCCAGCGCCGCGCCGCGGCCGTACTTGCTCACCAGAAATGGAATCAGACCCGTGGCGCCTTCGCGCGTGCGCAAACGGTAGATCACCAAACCCGCCACCGGAATCGACAGCCAGTAGGCCGCGTAGGCCAGCCCGCCGACGACACCGTAGGCGGCGCCGAGGTTGGCGGCGTTGGTCACCGACTTGGCGAATATCCAGCTGATGAAAATACTCATCATCAGCGCCCATTCCGAGGCCGGCCGGCCTTGAGCGTCATGGCCGCTGAAAAAGCCGGGCTCATCCGTGGCGCGCGGCGCCACCAGATACATCCCGGCGCCGAAGACCAGCAGGAAGCCCCAGAAGAACAGTCCCTGAAATTCGCTCATGGTTCAGCTCCCGCACGTCGGCGCCGGCGCCGTTTCATTGCCCAGCGCGCCGCCGCAACTCGAGCCCTGGCCGGCGGTGCAGCCGTAGCAGTGATCGGCGACCCGGATCGGCCGCTCTTCCAGCAGGCCGGCGGTGACTTGGGTGATATGCAGGCGCGAACCTGACGGGTTGGCGAGGGCCAGGCCAAGCTGCTGATTGAAGTCGCAGTCGTAGAGATAGCCTTGCCAGTCGACGCTGATCAGGCTGCGGCACATTACCTGCTCGAGATTCTCTTCGCGGTGGGCCTCGCGCAGCGTGCCCATGTAATCGTTGAACTGGCCTTTCGAAATCAGCATGCTGCCAAAGCGCTGGATCGGCATGTTGGCCAGGGTGAACAGCTGATTGAAGACGATGCCGAAATTCTCGCCAAGATGTTTCTTGTAGGCGGATTCCAGCGCAACCTGGGGCGGCGGCAGGCTGGCCCCCTGCGGGTTGTAGACCAGGTTGAGGCTGAGCCCGCTGTCTGCACGGCCGTAGCCCAGCGCATTGAGCTGCCGCAGTCCGCGCAGGCTGGCCTCGAAAACCCCCTTGCCGCGCTGCCGGTCGACGTTTTCCTCCAGATAGCAGGGCAGCGAGGCGACGACCTCGACCCTGTGCCCGGCCAGAAACGCGGCCATGTCTTCGAAGCCCGGTTCTTCCAGAATGGTCAGGTTGCAGCGGTCGATGACGCGCAAGCCACGCGCCCGCGCGGCGATCACCAGCCGCCGGAACTGCGGGTTGAGCTCGGGCGCGCCGCCGGTCAGGTCGACTGCGGTGACTTCCGGGCTGGCGGCGAGAAAGTCGATCACGGCATCGACGGTTTCGGCGGTCATTTCTTCCGTGCGATTCGGCCCGGCATTGACGTGGCAGTGCAGGCAACTCTGGTTGCAGCGATAGCCGAGGTTCAATTGCAGGGTTTCAACGGCGCGTCGCGTCAGGGCCGGAAAGTCGGTGCTGGCGAGCAGGTGCAGGGTGGCGTGCATGAAGTATCTCCAGGAGGTGACCTTGCTTCGTCGGCCGAACCCTCGATTTCTTACAGTGTGCATCAAAATGCATGAAACCGATCCGGCCATGGCCCGGTGACGGCTTGAGCTATTTCTGCCGAGGGATATAGTGGAGTCTTGTGACTGTCGCCTGAACGCGGAGTATCGATGATGGATCTTGCCCATTTGCCGCTGGACTTTGCCGGGCTCCTGGCCTTGGCCGCGGGGCTGGGCTGGGCCTCGGGATTTCGCCTTTATACCAGCCTGTTCGTCGTCGGCCTGGCCGGCAACCTGGGCTGGATAGTCCTGCCGGAGGGGCTGCGCCTGCTCGAGCATCCCTGGGTGCTGGGCGCCGCCGGACTCATGCTGGTCGTCGAATTCTTTGCCGACAAGATCCCGCTGCTCGATTCCGTGTGGGACACGGTGCATACCTTCATTCGCATTCCGGCCGGCGCGGCGTTGGCGGCCATGGTGTTCGGCGGTCAGGGTGTCGAATGGCAGACCGCGATGGCGCTGCTCGGCGGCACGCTGGCGGCCGGCACCCACTTCACCAAGGCGGGCACGCGCGCCATGATCAATGCGTCGCCCGAGCCATTTACCAACATCGCCGCTTCGTCCGGCGAGGACCTGGTGGCCCTCACCGGCTTGTGGCTGATGTTCGCCCACCCCTGGCTGACGCTGGCCCTGCTTCTTATTCAGATTGCATTGATCGTCTGGTTGTTGCCAAAACTCTGGCGCGGTATTGCGGGGGTCATCCGCGGCCTGTCGCTGCCGCGCACTGCATCGAAGCTTCCGGGCTGACGGGCACCGCTTCGAGCATGACGGCGATCATCAGCATGTCGCGCGCTTTCCCGGTCCTGTTCGAGACCGCCTGAGCGCCTTCGGCGCCTGATCCTCAGGCGCGCTTGTCCAGTGACCGGATGGCGCCGTGGATGGCTCGTTCGAACATCGGCCGGTCGGGCAACACGATGCGCACGGTCTGGTTCCTCAGGCGCACCGCCAGGGCTTCCGGTGAGATTGAAATGGCGCAGGTCGATGCGCTGTTGCTGAAGAGGAACAGCGTCCGGCTGTTGTTGATCCAGGTCAGGCGCTCGCGGCGGCTTTGGCCTGCGGTGATGAAGTCCACCCAGTCGCCGCGCACGAGTTGGCGCACGCGGCGCAGGTCGGCGCGGTCCGGTGTGCTTCCCGCGTCGAGCTCGCCGGCGCCCGGGAGCGAAATGTCCTGCACGCGGACGCCGCTGTCGGTGGCATGGCTGACCTGCAGGGTCGGCCCCGCGCTGCGATCGCGCGGTTTTTCCGCCGGCACCGGCTTGGCCTTGGCGGCGGGGCGCTTCTGCTTGTCCGCGCGCAGCGCGGCGAGCTGCAGGTCGATCAGCGTGTCCATGAAAGACTTGCGCTCGGTGGGCGAGGTGCCGATCTCTTCGAAACCGGCGTTGAGCTTCTTCAGCAGTCCGGGCAGCGCAGCGGCATGCCGTTTGCGTTCCGCGGGATCGTGTTTCGGTGTCACGGCCCAGATCAGCGCGACGGCGGTCCGCAGGGCCTCAACGGTGGGCGCGCCGTCCTCCCCGGACTGCGAAATCCTTCCCTGTACCACGTCGCGCCAGTAGCTGCGCAGGAACGCTTCGATCTCGCCCGCCACATTCGGCCCCAGCAGCCGCTCGATGCACTGGTTCGCCGCCCGTTGCGCGCGCATCTGGGCCACGCGGGTGCGGCGGATTTCCTCCTCGCGGGCGTGCACCGCGTCGGCCAGCTCGCGGTCCTGCTGCTCCTCGATCTTCTCGCGCTCGGCGAGGAAGATATCCAGCTCCGCATTCGCGGCATCGAACACGCCGATGTCGCCGTCGTAAGTGGCCTGGACCTTGTTGACCAGCTCCAACAGCTTGACGAAGAAGGGGTCGTCGGCATTGACCACCTTGCCCCAGCGGATCGCGATGGTCGAAATGCTGTCCAGGAAGCGCCGCGCCGGATGGCTGCGGTCGGCGAAGAAGCGCTGGTTGAGCATCGCCGCCTTCAGCACCGTGGATTGCAGGCGGGCCACCAGCCCCTTCATGCCGTTCGCGACGTTCGGGTCGTTGAAGATCAGGTCGAACAACTCGGCGACGATGTCCAGCGAGACGGCTTCCTGCGGGCGCACGTCGCGCGCGGCACCGCTGTCGCGCGCCATGCGCACAAGGTTGGTGTGGGTGTCGGGGTTCGCCGGCGCCGGCGCTGCCTGCAGCGTCTTCATCGAGTCGAAGAGTTCCAGGCTGCCGCCGTCGGACCCGCTGGCGGCGCCTTCGCCGTCCTTGGTGCGCGCCTTCACCAGCCGGTCGAGGGTGCTCGCCATCTTGGCCGATTCGGCAGCCAGCTCCTGGGGGTCGACCAGGGTCATCTCCCGGTAGCTTCGCTTGAGGCGCGGCAGGATGTCGGCGTCGATCATGGCTTCGTTGACGACGCGATAGAGTTGGGGCAGTTCCGTGGCGAGGCGCTCGCCGACCAGCTGCAGCAACAGGATGCCTGCCGCCGTGTCGTCGGTCACCTCGGCGCAGGCGGCCTCGATGCAGGACCACAGTGACGCGATTTTGAACGTCGGGTCGCCGGGAATCATGGCGCTACGCAGCACCAGGTAGGAAATCCGCCGTTCCAGCGGGTTGGTCTCCTCGCGGCAGGCCGTGGTCAGGCGCTCAAGGACCTCGCGTGCGGCCAACTGCAGGTCGACCTCGGCATCGTTGACGATCTTCAGCGTTCTCGCGTCGCCGTAGCCCGTCTTTGCAGCCAGTTGGGTGCGCCCGGCGAGACTGGCCGTCAATGCCGGCGTCACCTTGCCCCAGTGCGCTTGCAGCGAGCGCTTCAGGGTAGCGGCGGCGACGCGTTTGGGCTGGTCCTGGCCGGCATGGTCGCGCTCGCCGGCTTCCTTGATCAGCGCGGGCCCGAGTTCCTCGAGCAGTTCGCACAAGTCGCTTTCCATCTGCTCGCGGCAGCCGGCAATCAGCTTCGCCAGCGTTGTGGCGTTTTTTTCCGTCATTTCAGGCGTGGCCAGAGTGTCGAGGTGCCGAATTATCCCATTAGGTAGCCGCGCGCATATTTCGGGAATGAAAGTATTTTCGTTCCTCCAAGGGCTTTCGGGGCGCCGGAATCCGCCTGACCCGACAAGCCTCGCCGTATCGCCGGCGCCGACTTTCGGGATTCGCGCCCGGCCCCATCGATCACCCTCTTGAGGCCAGGGCCGCGCGCAGCCGGGGCCACAGCAGGTTGAGCGCCAGGCCCGTCATCACCAGTGCGGCGGCGGCCAGTTTCCAGAACGGCAGCGATTCGTCCAGCCACAGCGCCGCGCCGCCCATGCCGAACACCGGCACCAGCAAAGCCATCGGCGTGATCGTCGCCGCCGGGTGCTTCGCCAGCAGCCAGCCCCACGCCGCATAGCCGAAGATCGAATTGCCCCAGGATTGGTAAGCCACCGCCGCCCAGGTCGCCGCATCGGCCGCCTGCAGGCCGGCCGCCACGGCGTCCCAGCCTTCGACGAACAGCGAGAGCGCAATCAGCGGCGGCACCGCAAAACCACTGGACCAGACCACGTAGGCCACCATGTTGGCCGGGGCGCCCCGTATCGCGGCGATGTTGCCGCCGGCCCACGCCAGCGCCGCCAGCAGCACCAGCAGCAAACCCAGCGGCGTGGTGGTGCCGTCGGTATGCAGGATGATGACGGCGATTCCCGCCGAGGCGAGCAGCAGGGCGAACCACTGGAAGCCGCGCACCCGTTCGCCAGAGAGGCGCATCGACAGGCCGATGGTGAAGAAGACCTGGACCTGGATCACCAGCGAGGCGAGGCCCGGCGAGATATGGCCGTTCATGGCGACATAGAGCAAGCCGAACTGGCCGACCCCGATCAGCAAGCCGTACAGCGCAAGGTTGCCCAGGCGCACCGCCGGGCGCGCAACCAAGAACATGCCTGGAACCAGCACGAGGCCGAAGCGCAAGGCCGCGAACAGGAGCGGCGGCAGATGCCCGAGGGCGACCTTGATGACCACGAAATTGCTGCCCCAGACGGCGACCACGGCGAGCGCGAGCAGGAAGTGTCGCAGGGGAAGGGCGGCGGGCATGCGGGGATTGTCGCATGCGGGAATTCAATTCAAGTCTGAACATCGTCTAGCTGGAGTCCCACACTGGGCGTCACCGGCAGGCCCGGGGCGGAGGAATGTGAAACCCTGACGGAGCCACGGGCCTGTCGGCGCCGGCCTGATGGCAACTTGCCACCGTCTCGCCAGCGCCGACTTTCAAGGCGCTGCCAGCGTGTCGCGGAACCGGGGTGTCGCGGAACCGGGGTCGACACAACTAATCCAATGGATTAGTATCCGCCCATGCTGGCCACCGTTGCCGAACTGCCCGAATACATCCGTTGCGCCGAGCGTTTGCTTTCCGAGGTTGAGCGCAAAGGCGTAATCGACTATCTCTCGGCGCAGCCGAAAGCCGGCGACCTGATGCAAGGCACCGGCGGTGTGCGCAAGCTGCGCTGGGCGCGTGGAGGCAAGGGCAAGAGCG
>JANXRC010000100.1 GCA_025353195.1 Rhodocyclaceae bacterium | reverse complement strand
TCCATCGCTATGCGGTTCCGCTGGCGCTGGCCTGGGAGGATGAGGACGAGGGCCGCGTCAGCGCTCTGCTGCATGCCACCCTGGCAAAGGTGCGGCGGCGCGCGCGGATGGGTGTACTGTTCGATGCTTTCTGGGACGATCACTTCTGTTACGCCATCGTGGCGGGGATCGAACAGGGCGAGAAGCTCGCCTTCGGTAAAGGGACACTGGAGTTCAGCGCGACCAGAGCCTACTCGGGATTCGCCGGCTCGTTCGGGTCTGCAAGTGTCACGCACACCGTATCCGAGCATGGGCAGCTGCGGGTGAATCTCGAGGATCGGCTGTGGCTGAAGGGCTATTGCTGGTTGCTGGAGGGTACGCATCCCGAGCTGGAATTGTCGCGCTTTCTCACCGAGACGGCGAAGTTTTCGCACGTCCCGCAACTGGCGGGCACGGTGGAATACGTGGACGCGCGAGGAGAGCGTTCGACTCTGGCGATCCTGGAACGCTACGTGGAAAATCAGGGCGACGCCTGGGTCTTTACACTTAGCTATCTGGAACGCTTCCTGGACGATTGCCGAGCCACTCCGGAGCCGCCGCTCGCGCGGCACACCGCTTACCTGGGATTGATGAAGACGCTCGGCCAGCGCACTGCGGAATTCCACCGGGCGCTGGCCCTGCCCGACGAAGCGGGGGCCTTCGGCAGCGAGCCGCTCAGTGCTGAGGAAATCACCGATTGGGCCAACAAGGTGCGGCGCGAGATGGAGACGATGTTCGAACTGCTGGAGCAGGAGCTGCCGCGCTTGCCGTACGCCGTGCAGTCTATTGGCAGCAGTCTGCTCGCGGCCCGCCCTAAGCTCTATTGGCGCATCCTGCGGACGGTCGGGGTGCGGTTGCAGGCGGTGAAGACTCGTTACCACGGCGACTACTATCTCGGCCAAGTCTGGCTGACCAAGAATGACTTTTTAATCGCCAACTACGGCGGAGAACCGGGGCTCACCTGGGCCGAGCGACGGCGGAAGCACACGCCGCTGCGAGATGTGGCGAGCATGTTGATTTCCCTGGGCGAGGTCAGTGCTGCGGCGCTGGACCATGTGCTCGACGATCCGGCGGAAAGTGTTGCAGCACTTCTGCTCCATTTGGATGATTGGGAACGGCTGGCGAGCAGGACCTTTTTCCGGAGCTACCGCAAGGCCATGAGCGGGCATCCGTCGTGCCCTGCGACCGCGGCGGCCGTCGACACGCTGGTGACTTTGGCCCTGGCGGAGAAGGCGACTGCCAGTGTGAGCAGCGCACTCGCACAGCATTCGACCACCGTCGGCAGCTCCATGCGGCGGTTGATTCATGTAGCACAGCGTGGAAGATAGGGCTGCGTATGCCGAAACGGCGACATGACATGCCCTTCGGTGCCCAAATCACGCCGAGCGGCGTGCGGTTTCGCCTTTGGGCGCCCAGTTGCGAGCAGGTGAGGCTGTGCATTGACACTAAGCCGGCGCTGCCAATGACCGACTGCGGCAGCGGCTGGTTTGGGCTGACAGCGCCTCACGCTTGCGCAGGCACGCGCTACAGCTTCGAAGTCAACGACGGCCAACACGTCCCGGATCCTGCTTCGCGTTTCAATCCGATCGACGTACACGGTATGAGCGAGGTGATTGATCCAGCGGCCTTCAACTGGCAGGATGGCGCGTGGCGAGGACGGCCTTGGGCAGAGGCGGTGGTGTATGAACTGCATGTGGGCGCTTTCTCGCCGGAAGGCACTTTTGCAGGCGTGAGGAAACGTCTGGACTACCTGGTGGAGCTGGGAGTGACGGCGATCGAGCTGATGCCCGTGGCGGCTTCCCCGGGAGCCCGCGGCTGGGGCTATGACGGGGTGCTGCCGTTCGCGCCGGACAGCTGCTATGGCCGCCCTGAGGAGCTCAAAGCATTGGTCCAGGCCGCGCATGCGAAGGGCCTGATGATGCTGTTGGACGTGGTGTACAACCATTTCGGTCCCGAAGGAAATTATCTGCATCTCTATGCGAAAATGTTTTTCAACGAGCGCCACCACACGCCGTGGGGTACAGCGATCAATTTCGATGGACCGGGAAGCGGAACAGTGCGCGAGTTCTTCATCCATAACGCGCTCTACTGGCTTGAGGAATATCACTTCGACGGCTTGCGCCTGGATGCGGTGCAAGCGATTTTCGACGACTCCGAGCGACACATACTGACCGAGCTGGCGGTTCGGGTGCATACAAGCCTCAGCGCTAGACCCCAGGTGCACTTGATCCTGGAAAACGATGCCAACGTGGCCCACCATATCGGACCGGGCGGATACGTGGCCCAATGGAACGACGACATTCACCACGCGCTCCACGTCCTCTGTACCGGTGAGGCAGATGGCTACTATATGGATTATGTGGACGCGCCGATCCGCCATCTGGGGCGCTGTCTGGTGGAAGGCTTCGCCTATCAGGGCGCTACCTCGCCGTATCGCGATCATGCCCCGCGCGGGGAAGTGAGCGCGCATTTGCCACCGCAGGCCTTTGTGTCGTTTCTGCAGTGCCACGACCAAGTGGGCAATCGCCCCTTCGGCGAGCGCATCACCGCCATCGCCTCTGAGCCGGCAGTGCGCGCGGCGGCGGTAATCTATTTGTTGGCCCCGGCCATCCCCATGTTGTTCATGGGCGAGGAATTCGCCGCAACCTCGCCTTTCCTGTATTTCTGCGACTTTGGCGATGAATTGCGCGCAGCGGTGACCCAAGGTCGGCGGCGCGAGTTCGGTCGGTTCGCGCGCTTTGCCAATCTGGCGCTGCTGGCGGCCATTCCCGATCCGAATCTGGAGCAGACCTTTCTGCAGTCTAAACTTGACTGGGGCTCACTCGCCGAAGAGGCACAGGCGGGCTGGCTAACGTTCTACCGAAACCTGTTGACGCTGCGGCGGAATGTCATCGTTCCGCGCCTAGCTGGCATGCGTGGCGGCGCGGGAGCGTTTGCAGTGTTCGCAACTGCTGGCCTGCGCGTAACCTGGCACCTGGGCGATGGTTCGACGTTGCGGCTCCTGGCGAATTTATCTGACGAAACGGTCAGCACCACTGCTCAGCCAGGAGAGAGTGTGTTCGCTACTTCCGCCGAGGCAGCGAAGGGCGTACTCGGTCCGTGGGCGGTGGCATGGACGCTTGCTAACAGCGAAGGAATCGCATGAGCAATTCACTTGATCAACTGAGTGACCGCTGTGGCGTGCTTCCCGAGTACCGCGATATCTGGGGCAATGTCCATCGCACCTCCGATGTGGCAAAGCGCGCCCTGCTCTGCGCCATGGGGCTGGCTGCCGATACCGACGAACAGATCACCGCAGCGCTGCTCAACCTCGAACGCCGCGCGTGGCAGCGGCCGTTGCCGCCGGTCCAGGTGGTGCGCGAGCCGGCGCGGCCGCACCGAATCGGAGTCGCCTTGCCGGTCAGCGAAGAGCCTCTGGCCTATCGGTGGTGCCTTCGCCGAGAATCCGGCGCCGAGGACTGGGGCGAGTTCACTCCGGCTGCCTTGGAGGAGGCAGGCCGCTGCCAGCTTGACGGCCAGGATTTCGTGCGCCGGGTTCTGCCGTTGGATCTGGCGGTGGAATGTGGCTATCACTGCCTCTCTATTGAACGCGCCGACGGGCACGGTCGCACCGGTGAGATGTCCTTCATCGTCGCGCCTACGGCTTGCTATGAACCGCCAGCGGTGCATGGCGAGGGCCGCGTTTGGGGTTTCGCGACTCAACTCTACGGCATCCGCTCGGAACGCAACTGGGGCATCGGTGATTTCGGCGATCTGAGCCAAATGCTGGAATTTTGCGCCGAAGCCGGCGCCGACACGGTGCTGCTCAATCCGCTGCATGCGCTGTTCCCAGATGCGCCGGACCACACGTGCCCGTACAGTCCCTCTAACCGCGCCTACTTCAACACGATTTATCTGGATGTGGAGGCCATCAGCGAGTTCGCCGAATGTGCCGAGGCGATGGCGATGGTTCACGCACCCCAATTCCAGGCACAGCTGCGGGCGCTGCGTGCCGCTCAGCACGTGGATTACCGCGGCGTGGCGGAGGTGAAGGCAAACGTTCTCGAACGCTTGTACCAGCATTTCCGAAGCAATCACTTGGGCCACGACACCGACCGGGCGCATGCGTTCCTTGCCTTTCAAGTCGAACATGGCGAGAGCCTGCGCCGGCAGGCGCTCTTCGACGCGCTGCAGGAGCATTTCCGCGAACAGGACAGCCGTATTTGGGGCTGGCCGGTTTGGCCGGAGGCCTACCGCGACCAGCATTCGCCCGAGGTGGAAGCCTTCTCTGCTGCCCATCTGGAGCGGGTGGAGTTTTTCGAGTATCTGCAATGGCAGGCGGCCGGGCAACTCGCGGCAGCCGGCACGCGTTCGTGGCAATTAGGCCTCGGCATAGGGGTGATGCTGGACCTTGCGGTCGGCGTGGCAAACGGCGGCGCAGCCACCTGGACGCGGCGAGAACTATATGCGCTGGAGGCAAGCGCAGGTGCGCCGCCCGACGAAATTAACCGTATTGGGCAAGACTGGGGCCTGCCGCCGTGGATTCCGCAGCAATTGATGGCGGCTGGATACACCCCATTTATTGAAATTCTCCGCGCCAACATGGCCAATTCGGGCGCGCTGCGCATGGACCATGTGATGGGGTTGTGCCGCCTGTATTGGGTGGCGCATGGGTTGCCGATCAACGAAGGCGCTTATGTGTCCTATCCCTTCAGCGATCTGCTGGGCATTCTCGCGCTGGAGAGCCAGCGAAATCGCTGCTTGGTGATGGGCGAAGATCTAGGTACGGTGCCGGATGCAGTGCGTGATGCTTTGCAGCCGATGGGGGTGCTGTCGACCCGACTCTTGTATTTCGAGCGCCGCGAAGACGGGCGCCTGAATCCGCCGCAGACCTATCCGGTAAATGCCGTGGCAGCCGTAACCACCCATGATCTGCCGACTTTGGCTGGCTTTTGGCTGGGCCTGGATATCGACCTGCGGGAAGTTCTGCAGCTATTCCCCAACGACGAGGTACGAAATCAGCAGATAGTTGGGCGCGCGCAAGACCGCGCGCAGCTTCTGGTGGCATTGGAAGGCGAAGGCTTGGTGCCAGCAGGAAGTGGCTTGCATCCGGTCGACTTCCCGGAAATGACTCCTGATTTGGCGGCTGCTGTGTACACCTATCTGGCGCGGTCACCGTCAAAACTGCTGCTAGTGCAGACGGAAGATGGCTTCGGCGTGCGTGATCAGCCGAACCTGCCGGGCACCATGGCGCCGGCCTACCCTTGTTGGCGCCTGAAGCAGCCCCTCAATCTGGAGGAGTGGCACTCCAGCACCTACCTGGAGGGTATTCTGCGGGCGCTGCGCCAGGAGCGGCCGGTGCTTCATGTGCCAGGCCCCACCGGCGGCTCGGCGGTGGCACGGGTGCGCTCATGGATTCCGCGTGCGACTTATCGGTTGCAAGTGAATCGCGATTTCGATCTGCAGCAGGTAACGGCGCTAATTCCCTATCTCGATGAACTTGGCATCAGCCATTGTTACCTGTCGCCGCTGCTCAAGGCGCGGCCTGGCAGCCGTCACGGTTATGACATCACCGACCATGGCAGCCTGAATCCAGAGATCGCCAGCGCCGAGAGCTTTGCCCAGTTCGTCGCTGACTTGAATGACCATGGCATGGGGCAGATCATGGACATGGTTCCCAATCACATGGGCATCATGGGCGCCGACAACCTCTGGTGGCTGGACGTGCTGGAGAATGGGCCAGCCTCGAGATTCGCTGCTTACTTCGACATCGACTGGTATCCCATCACTGAGGATCTGCGGGGTCGGGTGCTACTGCCGTTGTTAAGCGATCATTACGGCACGATTCTGGAAAACGGCGAACTCAAACTCGCGTTCAACTCGGAGCAGGGCTCATTCAGCGTGTTCTATTTCGAACACAGAGTCCCGGTGGACCCGCGCGAATATCCGCGCATTCTAAGTCATAGCCTTGTGCGTCTGCAGGCGCGGTTGGGGGCGGAAGATGCGGTTTTGCTGGATTTCCAATCACTGATCACAGCCTTCGGCCATCTGCCGTCGCGCGATAGTGTGACTCTCGAGGCAGTGGCAGAGCGCAGTCGTGATAAGGAGGTGCAAAAGCAGCACCTGGCCTCCCTGTTCGCGGCCAGTGCCGACATCTCGCAGTGCATCAATGAGATTGTGGCGGAATTCAACGGCACGCCGCCAGGCGCAGCCAATTTCGATTTCATGCACGAACTGCTGCAGGCTCAAGCCTACCGTCTGGCCTTTTGGGGCGTAGCAGCGGACGAGATCAACTATCGCCGCTTCTTCGATATCAATAATCTGGCGGCGCTTCGCATGGACAACTTGGAGGTATTCGAGAGCACCCACCGCTTGGTGCGCGAGTGGCTGGCACATGGCTATGTGCACGGACTTCGCATCGATCATCCGGATGGCATGTATGCGCCGAGGGAATATTTTGAGCGCCTGCAGGCTATGACCGCGGCACTTTCGCCAAAATTGGTGGAGGAAAACGACAAACCCCTGTACCTGGTTGTGGAGAAGATTCTCGCCGTCCATGAATATCTTCCAGAGTCTTGGCCCATTCATGGCACCACCGGCTACGACTTCGCTGCAGCCTGCGGAGGCCTGTTCGTCGATGGCAGCAATGCCGATCGCTTTACCCGCATCTATCAGAATTTCATCCGGATCCGACAGAACCTGGACGAGATGATGCGGGCGAACAAGCACCTGATCATGGAGATTTCGCTCGCGGGCGAATTACAGGTGCTGGCAAACCAACTCACACGTCTGGCCAAGGGGGATCGCAACACCTGCGACTTCACCTTCAACAGGTTACGCAGCGCGCTGGCAGAGATCGTGGCGAGCTTCCCGGTGTATCGCACCTATGTGGCGGACGGCGAGACTTCACAGAAGGACGTTTATTACGTGGACTGGGCCATCGGGGTGGCAAAGAAACGCAGTTTGTCGGCGGATACCAGTGTTTTCGATTTCGTGCGCGAAGTCCTACTGGCGCGACAGACCCAGGGTAAGAGCGCGGACTACCAGAATGCGATGCGCGTATTTGCCATGAAATTCCAGCAGTACAGCGGGCCTGTGATGGCCAAGGCCGTGGAAGATACAACCTTCTACCAGTACAACCGGTTAGTGTCCCTGAACGAAGTCGGTGCTGACCCCCACCGCTTCGGCGTAACGCTAGCGGCATTTCACCAGGGCAATCAGGAGCGCGCCCGGCACTGGCCCCATGCGATGCTGGCGAGCTCGACCCACGACAGCAAGCGCTCCGAGGATGTGCGGGCCCGCATCAGCGTGCTTTCCGAGATGCCGGACGAATGGTCCCGGGCGATCTCTCGCTGGAGCAAGCTGGACCCCAATAAGCGCCTCAAACTTGGAACGGAGCTCGCGCCCAGCCGCAACGATGAGTATCTGCTTTACCAGACCCTGTTGGGGATCTGGCCCTTCGAGGCGCCGGACGCCGATGGGCTGGCCAAGCTTGCCGAGCGGGTCGAGTCCTACATGCTCAAGGCCGGGCGAGAGGCTAAGGTGCATAGTTCGTGGATCAATCCGAATTCAGACTATGAGGAAGCGACACGCGAGTTCGTGCGCGGGCTGCTGAGGCCCGGGCCCAGTAATCTGTTCCTGCGCGATTTCCTGCCGTTGCAGGAGCGGGTCGCGCGGATTGG
>JANXRC010000070.1 GCA_025353195.1 Rhodocyclaceae bacterium | reverse complement strand
GCCCGCGACTTGCTGTTGCGCATCAACCAGCAGGGCGTGCCGGCCGGTTCGGAGTTTCTCGACGTGATCTCGCCGCAATACATCGGCGACCTGATCAGCTGGGGCGCGATCGGCGCGCGCACCACCGAATCGCAGGTGCATCGCGAGTTGGCCTCGGGCCTCTCCTGTCCGGTCGGCTTCAAGAACGGCACCGACGGCAGCATCAGGATTGCGGTGGATGCGATCAAGGCCGCGGCCAGCCCCCATCATTTTCTTTCGGTGACCAAGGCAGGCCACTCCGCCATCGTGTCCACCAACGGCAACGAGGATTGCCATGTCATCCTGCGCGGCGGCAAGGCGCCGAATTACGACGCCGCGTCGGTCGATGTCGCGTGCGCCGAGTTGGGTAAGTCCGGCCTCGCGGCACGCGTCATGATTGATTTTTCGCACGCCAACGCCAGCAAGCAGTTCAAGCGCCAGCTCGATGTGGCACGGGACGTTGCGGCCCAGCTGACGGCCGGAGACGACCGCATTTTCGGTGTGATGATCGAGTCGCACCTCAAGGAAGGCCGCCAGGATCTGACGCGCGGCAAGCCCCTCGAATATGGCGTGTCAATAACCGATGCCTGTCTCGGCTGGGATGACACGGTGGTGGCGCTGGACATCCTCGCCAACGCGGTGAAGGCCCGCCGCGTGGCGCTTGCCCAGTAAAACAGGTGTTACTCGGCCGCCTGTTCGCAGCGCTGCTGGTCCTTACCCTGGTTTTTCGCGTCTGGCTGGCGGCCGTTTTTCCGATCACCGGTGACGAGGCCTATTTCATCTGGTGGGGCTGGAAGCCGGATTGGGGCTTCTACGACCATCCACCGATGATCGGCTGGTGGCTCGCCGCGCTGCTGCAATTGAATGACGCCGAATGGTGGCTGCGGCTGCCGGTCATTGTGCAGCCGGCAGTGCTTGCCTTGGCCGTGTATTGGGCGCTGCCGCGCCTGATTGCCGGGATCGGCGACGAACGCAGGCTGTGGGCAGCGGTGCTGATACTGCTGGCGCCGGTGAATGTCTGGAATGTATTCATCACCACCGATACGCCGCTGATCTATTGCAGCGTGTTTTCAGGCCTGGCGTGGATTCGCGCCGCGCGCGACGACGATTGGCGCTGGTATCTGGCAGCCGGCTTGCTGCTTGCCGGGGCGGTGCTTTCCAAGTACTTCGCGGCGATCCTCGGCTTTGCCTATCTGGTGGATGTGGTCAGACGACGCAAGTCCGGCGCGTTCGCCGGTCTGGCCATCGCCTATGCCTGCACGCTGCCGGCGCTGGCCCTGATGGCTTGGTGGAACAGCAGTCATTGCTGGCCGAACTACATGTTCAACTTCGTCAATCGTCACGAAGATGCAGGCTGGTCGCTGAAGACCCCGCTGCTGTATGCGCTCACGCTGCTGTATGTGCTGGGCCCGCCGGTGCTGTGGCTGGCGCTGCGCAATCGCCGCACCACCAGCGCCGTCCCCGGGGATACCGCTGCGCATAACTCATCGACTCCAGCAGCATTGGCTACCCTGGCTTGGCTCCCGTTTCTGTTGTTCGCCATGCTGGCGCTGGTCAAACAGATCGGGCTGCACTGGCTGCTGTCGTTTGTTCCCTTCACCCTGATCTGGCTGACGTTGCGGCTGACACCCGCCAGCCTGCGTCGGGTCGGCGTGTTCTTTGCGGCGTTTGCGACGCTGCACATTGCCGGCATCCTGATTGTTTCGCGCCTGCCTCTCGAAACATGGCAGAAGACACGTCTTTACGACGGCATCGTGCTGAGCTTCGAACATCAGGCGCTGGCGCGCGAACTCGATCCTTACCGGCGCGACTGGGTGCTGGCGATGGATGGTTATTCGAATGCGGTGACGCTGGGCTATAACCTGCGCCAGTACGTCATGGTCTTCGGCGAGGCTTCGAGCCATGCCCGGCACGATGATCTGATGACCGATTTCCGCACGCTGGCGGGCCGCAACATCCTGATTCTGAGGAAGTCCGAACCCGGACCGCACGACTATCGCAAGTATTTTCGCCAGCTCAGCGTAGACAGTTTCGAAATTCGCGGCGCGCGTTTCTGGCGGGTGAAAGGCGAGGGCTTCGACTACCCTGCCTACCGCGATGGCGTACTGGCCGGCGTCAGGCGGAAGTACTATGCGCTGCCGGCCTGGTTGCCGCAAACTGCATGCTATATGTGTGATCGATATTTTCCGGGGGAAGCATGTCGTCGTTGATGCCCGCGAACTCGGGTACGAGTTTCGCTGCCTTGCTGCGCCTGTTGCGCCCGCAGCAGTGGCTCAAGAACGGCTTTGTCTTCGTCGGTTTGCTGTTCGGCCATGCCTGGACCGACCCGGCCAAACTCGGGCAGGCGCTGGCCGCTTTCGCCGCGTTTTGCCTGCTGGCTTCCACCGTGTACGTGATGAACGATCTGGTCGATCGCGAGCAGGACCGGCTGCATCCGAAGAAGAAGAGCCGCCCGCTGGCGGCAGGTACGGTGAGCGTCACTGCGGCGGTGGTCCTGGCGCTGCTCTGCCTGGCTGCCGGCAGTGCCGTCGCCTGTCTGTGGGCCGGCTCGGCACCGTGGATATTCTTGGCCTATGTGGCGCTCAACGTCGGCTACAGCTTCGGCCTCAAGCATGTCGTCATTCTCGACGTATTCATCATCGCCTCCGGCTTCATGCTGCGCATCCTGGCCGGCACACTGGGCATCGGCATCGCGCCGTCGCAGTGGCTGCTGCTGTGCGGCCTGATGCTCACGCTGTTTCTCGGCTTCGCCAAGCGTCGCGCCGAACTCAACGCGCTGCTGAGCGACAGTGCCGGACACCGCCGCGTGCTGGAGCACTACACGGTGCCCATGCTCGACCAGTTCATCGGTGTCGCCGCGGCAGGAACGGTGATCTCCTACGCGCTGTACACGGTGAGTGCGGAGACGGTGGCCTTGCACGGCACGCGCGGCCTGATTGCGACCGTTCCCTTCGTGCTCTATGGCGTGCTGCGCTATCTGTGGCGCCTCCATAGCCGAGGCGGCGGCGGCGATCCGGCGCAGGAACTGCTGACCGATCCCCATCTCCTGGCGGCCACGGTCGGCTGGCTGCTGCTGGTGCTGGCGCTGCTGGGCGGGTCTATAATGCCAAAGCCATGAGTTCGATCGACCATATCCCGAATGTCGAGTTTCTCGGTGATGCCCTGCCGTTTGTCGGCCGCATCCGGGAGATCATCGAGGTCATTCAGTTGTTCGAGGACTTCGACCCGGATGAGTTGGAGGGGCTGGCCCGCTACATGCGCTGCTACCGCGCGCCGCTGGGCACCGAAATCATTCGCGAGGGCGACGACGGCGATTTCATGCTGCTGCTTCTCGACGGCAGCGTCGAGATCGTCAAGAAGGACGTGCGCGGGCTGGCGCAGATCATGGCCACTGCCGGTCCGGGCAAGACGCTGGGGGAAATGTCGCTGATCGATGGTGAGCCGCGTTTTGCCAGCTGCGTTGCGCTCGATACGGTCGACATCGCGGTGCTTGATCGTGAAAGCCTTTCGCGGATCATTACCGAAGAGCCGCGGATCGGCGTCAAGCTGTTGATGGAACTGTTGATGCTGCTCAATCAACGACTGCGCAGCGTCAGCAAGCAACTCATGGACTGCATGGAAGCCCGCCGTTCGCGCATTCGGTAGAGAACGCTGCGCAGCAGCGGTATTGGCGTTTTCAGTTCTGCTTCACCGAGATGCCGGGCGCACCGGAAACACCTCCGGGTCGTCGCCGTGGTCGAGCAACAGCGTACGCACCCGCGCTTGCCAGTTGTCACGGAATCGGGCCGCTTCTTCATCTGTGGCGCTGCCGTCCAGGCACTTCTGCATCAATTCGGCGGTTTGCGCGGCGAAGGGTACCCGTTGCACGCGCGCCGCGACATCGACGGCCTGACCGGTATCCACCCGCGTGAAGCGAATCTCTTCGGCGACGTCGGCGGAAAAGTAGAGCAGCTCGCGGCGATCGAAACGTCCGCCGATGCCCTTGAAGCCCGTGTCATGCGTGGCGCCGGTGAGCATGGCGACGACGTTGGCGATCACGCCGGTTACGCCCGACAACTGATCCTGGCGGAATTCAACGCGAATCCCGCCGCGCTCCGGCAGTGAATCGGGATACAGGCTTGCCAGACCCTTCAGTGTCATCCAGTACGCCGCGGCGACGGTCGGGCAGGAGTGGCCGGCCAGCTTGACCGCATCGATGTAGCGGTACTCGATGCGGCCATTGTCAGCGGCGCCGAGAAACTCGGCCAGCGGGTCATGGACGGCCAGGCTGCGCACCTGGCTGTAGAAGGCCGGCGTCTGCATCGCGCTGGTCCTATTTCTTCTTGACGAAGTCGATCACGATGTTGCCGGGTTCGCGCGCCTTGTAGGTGATTTCCACCGCATCGCCGTAGCGCTGCACGAGCTGGTCGAGCAGCGGCAGGGGATCGTGGTCATTGACGAAACGCATGGTTTCCCCGGCGCGCAATGCATCCAGCGCACCGAAGATGGCCGCGTGGCGAAAGCGCTTGGCAATGCCGCGAGCGTCGAAGGGATAGATTGAATCGGGGGAGAGATGAACGTGCATGGCATATTGTCCGGTTGGTCACAACGGCTTAAGTATGACTCGCCAACCCCGGCCAAAAATTGATGTAAATCATTTGTAAATCAGAAACTTAAAACCATACTAATAAAGTAGGTTTTTACCCTTGGGCGAGTCTCCGGGCGCCGTAGCGCCAGCGCCGACTGTTGGTCAGGCGTTCTTGCCCTTCTGCCACAGCACGTCGCCACCGCCGGCGGTCTTGTTGAGCCAGCGGCCAAGGACAAAGAGCAGGTCGGAGAGCCGATTGAGGTATTGCCGTCCGGCGTCGGATACGGATTCCTCAGTGGCCAGCGCCACCGTCACGCGTTCGGCGCGGCGGCAGACGGTGCGGGCCAGATGCGTCAAGGCGGCGGCGCGATTGCCGCCGGGCAGGATGAATTCCTTGAGCGGTCCCAGATCGGCGTTGTAGCGGTCGATGGCGGCTTCGAGTCGTGCCGGCTGCGTGGCCTTGAGCAGCGTCGCACCTGGGATCGACATTTCGCCACCCAGATCGAACAGATCGTGCTGGATGCCGGTGAACAGCTCACGTATGTCGGTGGGCAATTCCTCGCAGAGAATCACGCCGAGCAGCGAGTTGAGTTCATCGACATCGCCCATCGCAGCGACACGGGCAGAATTCTTGGCGGTGCGCGAACCGTCGCCGAGGCCGGTCGTGCCGGCGTCGCCGGTGCGGGTGTAGATCTTCGAGAGGCGGTGTCCCATGGGTGGATTGTAGCCGGCCAGAGCAAACCTCGGGGCGACGTTTGCCTAGCCGACGGTCTCGGCGGCCGACTGCATGACATCTCCCACCAGCAGCACCGGCACTTCGGCACGCTGTAACAGTTGATCGCTGACGCTGCCCAGCAGCGTGCGGCTCAGCCCGCTGCTGGCGTGGCGGTAGAGCACGATCAGGTCGGCGCCGGTTTCCCGTGCCGCCGCGTCAATGCCATCGGCAATGCCGCCGCCGCTGATCCGGTGTTCCGCGCCAATACCGTCAAGTTTCAGGTTGGCGATGGCCAGTTGCGCGCTCTCGATGATGGCTCCGGGCAAATGCTCCTTGCGGCCGGTCACCGAGAACAGGGTGATCGGCAGATGGCCCGGTTTCGCCAGATGCGCGGCGAGTTCGCAGGCCGCCAACGCCTCGGTGCTGCCGTCAAATGCCACCAGGATGCGCCTGTGCCACAACATGGCGCCGGGGGGCACGACCAGCACATGGCAGGGCGCGCCGCCGACGATGCGTTTCGTCACCGGCCCGAGCTCGGCAACCGCCCCCGCCTTCACCCGGCGGCCGAGGATCAGCAATTGCGTGTTCGCCGCCGTCGCGGCGGCATGTACCTCGCGCGCCAGATCGCTTCCGAGGCGCAGGATCAGTTCGCAGGGCACATCGGCCGCGATGGCGCTCGTCTCGATCGCTTTCATCTGGATCGCAACGCTGTCTTGAGCGGGCTTGTCCGCTGCCACAGCGACCACGTCGAGCGTTACCCCGAGTTTGCTTGCCAGGGCTATCGCCAGTTGGCGCGGATAGGCCGCCATGTCGCTCTGGTCGGCGACCAGCATCAGGCGCTGGCGGCGGAAGCCGTCGGGCAGCAGGCCGCTGTTGCACTCCTTGAAGATGCGTGTCTTGCAGGTGCGGCAGACGTCAGGGTCGAGGGTCCAGTAAAGAGCCCTGGTGACATCGGTCATTACCGGAAAGAAGGCTCCCTCGCCGAAATCCTTGACATAGTCACCCTGGCGCAAGAACTCATAGGCCGGCTGGTTGAGACGGTAGAAATACAGGCCGCCGCCGATCCGCCGCCGGCGCCGCGCCTCCTGTGCCAGCACCTCGGCCCCGGCGATGTCGATGGAGGTGAGGCTGGCGGCGGCGATCAGCACCGACTTCTGCTGCGGATTGTTCTCGTCTATCTGCTGCAGCGCCTGCTGCACGTAGCTGGCGGCGCCGAAATAGACCGCGCCGTTGATCCGGATGATGCGCAGCTGCGGACACTCCGGCCGGCCCTTGGCGCGGACGAAATGGTAGGCGCCTTGTTCGGGTGCGGGCACCACGGGAACGATCTCGGGCTTGGAGGAGCGATAGAGATACATCACCAGCGAGAGGAACACGCCGAGGAAGATGCCGGCCTCGAGGTTGAACAACGTGCCGATCAGGGTGGTGGCGAGAATCACCGACTCGGCCTTGCTGGCATGCCAGATGTGCCCGATGTGGTGGAAGTCGATCAGGCCCCAGGCGACCAGAAACAGGATGCCGGCCATGGCTGCATTGGGCAGGTAGGCGGCAAGCGGCGCCACGATCAGCAGCACCAGGAGCAGGAATACCGAGGCGAACACCGACGCCAGCGGCGTGCGCGCGCCGGCTTCGTAGTTAACCCCGCTGCGATTGAAGGATCCGGAGGACGCGTAGGCGGAGAAAAAGGCGCCGACGATATTCGACAGGCCCTGGCCGATGAACTCCTGGTTGCCGTCGATGCGCTGCTCGGAGCGCACGGCGATGGCGCGTGCAATGGATACCGCCTCGGTCAGCCCCAGCATGGTGATAACCAGCGCCGGCCCGATGGTATGGCGCAGCGTGTCGAGCGAGAAGTCGGGTACCGACAGCGGCGGTAGCCGGGCGGGCAGGGCGCCGACGGTCTTGATGCCGGTAGCATCCGGACCGAGCCAGAGGTTGAGAATCCCGGCGACGACGCTGCCGACAATCATCGCCACGATCATGTAGGGAATCTTCCTGATGTAGCGGCGGGTGAGGATGCCCGCGACCAGGGTGGCGATACCGATCGCGGTGACCCAGGGGTTGATGTCATGGGCCTGAACCACCAGTTGATGGACGATCTCGTAGAAGGGCGTGCCGCGCGGAATCTGGATGCCGAAGAAATTGCGCACCTGGCTGGCGGCGATGAGGACGGCGGCGCCGGCGGTGAAGCCGATGACGACGGTGTGCGAAATGAAATTGACCAGCGCGCCCATGCGCGCCAGTCCGAGCACCAGCTGGAACACGCCGACCAGGAAGGTGAGCGTCAGCACCAGGCTGATGTAGTGCGCCGAGCCCGGCTCGGCCTGGTGGGAAAGGGCGGCGAAGACCGCGATGGAGATCGCCGTGGTCGGGCCGGAGACGAGGTGCCAGGACGAGCCGAACAGCGCGCCGATCACTGCCGGAATCATCGCCGCATAGAGGCCGTATTGCGGCGGCAGGCCGGCGATGGTGGCGAAGGCGACGCCCTGCGGGAGGACGATCAGTGCGCCGGAGAAGCCTGCCAGCAAATCGTCCTTCGCCGTCTGGCGGTTGACCAGCGGCCACCAGAGCAGAAAGGGAAACAGCTTGCGCAACCAGAGGGAGGAGTGTGCGGTCATGTCGCGAGGCGGAACGGGCAGCAGGCAGCGGGGAAAGCGAGGAATATTAGCAGATCGAGATATGGAGCCGCCGTGGACCCTGCGTCGACAAACGCGGAACCGCGCGTAGCGGCGCCAAATTTGCGCTCCTGATTACCAGATAGAAAACCTCTTGCTAATGAGGGCTATCGGGCTGCTAATATTGAACGATCATGATCGTCTCGCCTCGACTACAGAGCCTGCTCCCGTTTCTGCGTTGGCTGCCGTACGGCGGGGCGACACTGCGAGCCGACTTCCTCGCGGGCCTGACCGTGGCCCTGGTGCTGGTTCCGCAGTCGATGGCCTATGCCCAGCTGGCAGGCATGCCGGCGTACTACGGGCTCTATGCGGCCTTCCTGCCGGTGATGGTGGCGGCGCTGTGGGGGTCGTCGAACCAGCTCGGTACCGGGCCGGTGGCCGTGGTCTCGCTACTGACCGCCTCGGCGCTGACGCCCCTGGCGGCGTCCGGCTCGGAGCAGTTCATTGCCCTGGCCATCATGCTGGCCCTGATGGTGGGGATGGTCCAACTGGCGCTCGGCGTGTTCAAGCTCGGCGTCATCGTGAACTTCCTGTCGCACCCGGTCATCGTCGGCTTCACCAATGCGGCCGCGATCATCATCGGCCTCTCGCAGGTCAACAAGCTGATCGGCGTGCCGATGGGGCGTTCCGAGCATTTCATCGAGGACATCTGGGGCGTGGCCAAGATGGTCGGCGATACTCACTTGCCGACCCTGGCCATGGGCGCTACGGCCATTGCCATCATGTGGCTGATCCGCAGGAAGGCGCCGAAGCTGCCGGGCGTGCTGATCGCCGTCGCGGTGACCACCGTGGCGGCATGGTCGATCGGTTTCGAGCGCAATGCCACTGCTACTATCGACCAGGTGGCGGAGCCCGAAGCCAGGGCCATGCTGACCGAGTTTGTCCGCACCGAGGCTCGCATCAAGGAAATCAACGACCAGATCGGCGTCAGGGCGGCCGAGTTGAATCGCTTGCGCAAGGACCGCGGCGAGCTTTCCCACGAGGCGGTGACGCTCAACTACGAAGTCGACTTGCTCCGCCTTCAGCTCAAGGACCGTGAAGACGAGAATCGCCGCCGCAACCGGACTATCCGCAGCTTTGTGTTCGAGCGCGTTGCTGCTGCTGATGGTCAGGCGTTCGAACTATATGCCGAGGGCCGCGTCCCGGCCGGCAAGGCAGCCGACGGCCACCGCTGGCGTATCGCCCGTGCGGCGCACGGCGCCATGAAGCTCACCGGCGGCGGCGAAGTGGTCGGCAATGTGCCGCAAGGCCTGCCCTCGGTAGGCATGCCGAAGATGTCGTGGGACATGCTTGGCAGCCTGTTCTCGGCCGCCGTTGTCATTTCCCTGGTAGGCTTCATGGAAGCGATATCCATCGCCAAGGCCATGGCGGCCAAGACCAAACAGAAGATCGACCCGAGCCAGGAACTCATCGGCCAGGGTTTGGCCAACATCGTCGGCTCCTTCACCCAGGCATTCCCCGTTTCCGGTTCCTTCTCGCGCTCGGCGGTGAACATCAATGCCGGGGCGCTGACCGGCATGGCTTCCGTGTTCACCGGCCTTTTCGTGTTGCTGACCTTGCTGTTCCTGACGCCGCTGCTCTACCATCTACCGCAATCGGTGCTGGCGGCAGTGATCATCATGGCGGTGATCGGCCTGATCAATGTCGAGGCCGTCAAGCACGCCTGGAAAGCCAGCAAGCACGATGGCATCGCCGCGGTGGTCACCTTCGTCGCCACCCTGGCGGCAGCACCGCATCTCGACAGCGGGATCATGATCGGGGCCGGTCTCGCCATCGGCCTCTACCTTTATCGCACCATGTCGCCGCGCGTGGCGATACTTGGCCGTCATGCCGATGGTAGCCTGCGCGATGCCGCCATCAACAACCTGCCGGCCTCCGACCTGGTGACGGCCGTGCGCTTCGACGGCCGGTTGTATTTTGCCAACGTGTCGTTCTTCGAGGACGCGATTCTGCACGCCGTGGCGGCCAACCCGAAAGCACCCTACCTGCTGGTGGTCGGCAACGGCATCAACGAGCTCGACGCTTCGGGCGAGGAAGTCATGCATCACATGGTCGAGCGGCTGCGCAGCAATGGCGTCACGGTGGTCTTCTCCGGCCTGAAGAAGCAGGTGATAGACGTCATGCGCGCAACCGGGCTGTTCGACTACATTTCGCAGCGGCACATCTTCGCCACCGCCGATATGGCGCTGGCAGCGATCCATGCCTGGGCCGCCGAGCGCGGTCAGGACGATTCCGCGAGCGCGCTACGGCCCTTGCCGGCGCAGCGATTCGGCTGATTCCGGTGTCGCGGATATGGCCTTGGCATAGCAAATCCAAGGTAGACTTCGCGCTCGGCTTCCGCCTGTTTGCTGGTGCCCATTGATTTGATTCATCTCGACTGGATTCTGCTGCTGATTGCCGTCTGGCTGGGCATCGGCGCGTTCGGCATCCTGGCGCTGCGGCGCTTCCGCTTCGTCGCCCACGTGCTGTTTCCCCTCGGCGGGCTGGTCTGCCTCGGAATGTTCCTGGTTGCGTTGCAGGCGATATTCAGCACGCCCGAGACGGCGGTTTTGCCGCTGGGTCTGCCGGGTCTGCCCTTCCATCTCCGGCTTGACGCGCTGGCCGCCTTCTTCATTACAGTGATCTGCGGCGTTGGCGCCGGCGTGTCGATCTTTGCCGCCGGCTATTTTCGCAAGGGCGAAGGCACGCCGCCGGGCCTGCTCTGTCTGCAGTACCACATCTTTCTGGCGAGCATGGTGCTGGTGGTGTTGGCCGACGACGCCTACGCCTTCATGGTGATGTGGGAAACCATGGCCTTGTCCTCGTTCTTCCTGGTCACCAGCAATCACCGCATTGCCGCGATCCGCAGTGCCGGCTATCTTTACCTGCTGGTCGCGCACGTCGGCGCCATCGGCATCCTGCTCTGCTTCGGCGTGTTGCAGGCAAACACCGGCGACTACACCTTTGCCAACATGCGCGGCCAGCATCTGTCGTCGTTCTGGGCCTCCGCCGCGTTCTTGCTCGCGGTGTTCGGCTTCGGCGCCAAGGCCGGCATCGTGCCCTTGCACATCTGGTTGCCCGAAGCGCATCCGGCGGCGCCATCGCCGGTGTCGGCGCTGATGAGCGGCGTGATGCTGAAGACGGCGATCTACGGTCTGCTGCGGGTGAGTTTCGATCTGCTGCAAGTGCAGCTGTGGTGGTGGGGCGTGGTGTTGCTCGCGCTGGGCCTGGGCACCGCTTTGTTCGGTGTCGTCTTCAGCGCGGTGCAGACCGACATGAAGCGCCTGCTGGCTTACTCGTCGATCGAGAACATCGGCTTGCTCTGCGTCGGCATGGGCCTCGGCGTGCTGTTCAGGGCCTACCACATGGACGCGCTGGCGGCGCTGGCGCTGACTGCCTGCCTGTATCACGTCGCCAGCCACGCCTTCTTCAAGAGCCTGTTGTTCCTCGGCACCGGTTCGGTGCTGCATGCCACCGGCGAGCGCAATCTCGGGCGCCTCGGCGGATTGATGCGCTACATGCCCTGGGTGGCCTGGGTGACGCTGGTCGGTGTGCTGGCCAGTTCGGGCCTGCCGCCGTTCGGCGGGTTTGTTTCGGAGTGGCTGCTGCTGCAGAGCTTCCTGTTCACGCCGGGCCTGCCCGATCCCTTCCTCAACATGCTGATTCCGCTGGTGGCGGCGGTCGTGGCGCTGGTTGCGGCGCTCGCCGGCTTCGCCATGGTCAAGTTCTTCGGTGTGATCTTCCTCGGCCAGCCGCGCGAGGAAAAGCTGGCGCAGGCGCATGACGCGGCATGGTGGGAGCGCGCGGGAATGCTCTGGCTGGTCGCCGCGTGTGTCGTGCTCGGCTTGTTTCCGGTACACATCATCGAGCTCATCGGCCGCGTTACGCAGATCCTGATCGGACAGAACCTGGCCGACACCGTGCGTACCAACGGCTGGCTCCTGCTGGCGCCGATGTCCGTCGCGCGGGCCAGCTATGCGCCGCTGGTATTCCTCGTCGTCGGCGCCGCAAGCTTCTACCTGGCTGTCATCATGGTGCGACTGCTCTATCGTGGACAGTCACGCCGCGCCCCGCCGTGGGACTGCGGCTATCCCGCCGGCAACGCGCGCATGCAGGACACCGCCGAAGGCTTCGGGCAGCCGATCCGCAGGATGTTCGAACCCTTCTTCCGCATGGAAATCAAGCACCCCTCGCCGTTCGACGAGAAGCCGATCTACCGCGTCAGCGTCGACGACCACTTCTGGCACTGGATCTATCTGCCGATCGCGCGGGCGACGGATGCGGTGTCGAAGCAGGTCGGGCGTTTGCAGCAGGGCCGCATCGCGGTCTACCTGCTGTACAG
>JANXRC010000268.1 GCA_025353195.1 Rhodocyclaceae bacterium | reverse complement strand
GGCACGCGTCGTCATCGGTGTCGACACCGGTCTGGTGCATCTCGCCGCTGCGCTGGGGCCGCCGACACTGGCGCTGTTCAGCGCGTCGGATCCGGCGCTGACCGGGGTTCTTGCTGCCACGCCGGCCATCAACCTGGGCGCACGGGGCCAGCCGCCCAGCGTAGAGCAAGTGCTCGCAGCGGCAAGGCCCCTGCTCTGATGGCGCGCCTGATCTATACCCTCGCCGTGCTCGCCCTGATGCCCTGGGCGGTCCTGCATCTGCTGTGGCGTGCCCGCCGGCAACCTGAATATCTTCGCCACTGGGGAGAACGATTCGGGTCTTTCGCCGCGGCGGATGCTCAAACCTCGCCCCAGCCCACCATCTGGCTGCACGCCGTGTCGGTCGGCGAAACCCGCGCCGCACAGCCACTGGTGGCCGCCCTGCGCGAGCGCTATCCCGGCCACCGCATCCTGTTCACCCACATGACTCCGACCGGACGCGCGACATCCGAAGCACTGTTTGGCGACAGCGTTGACCGCATCTATCTGCCCTATGACACCCCTTGGGCGATGCGGCGCTTTCTGCGCCATTACCGGCCCGAGTTCGGTCTCATCATGGAGACGGAGTTGTGGCCGAATCTGATCGCGGCGTGCCGGCAGGCCAAGGTACCGCTGCGACTGGTCAATGCACGCCTGTCGGAACGCTCTGCGCGGCGCTACGCGCTATTCCCCGCTCTGACGCGCGAGGCGCTGCAGGGTCTAGTCGCCATCGGCGCGCAGTCGGCCGCTGACGCCGAGCGCCTCGAAGCGCTGGGCGCGCAACGCGTCGCGGTCACCGGCAACGTCAAGTTCGACATCGAAGCACCGAGTGAGCAATTCGAGCTCGCCCGTGAATTTCGAGCCCGCTACGGTAGCCGAGCGGTCTGGGTGGCGGCCAGCACGCGAGAAGGCGAGGAAGCCCTGATCCTCGCTGCGTGGCAGAAAGCCGGCGTTGGCGACGCGCTGCTGGTCATCGTGCCGCGCCATCCGCAACGCTTCGACGAAGTGACCCGACTCGCGACGGCGCGCGGCTTTGCCGTGCAGCGGCGCAGCGGCAATGCTGCCGTTGAAGCGTCCACCCGGGTGCTGATCGGCGACAGCATGGGCGAGATGTTTGCCTTCTATGCGTCCGCCGACATTGCCTTCATCGGCGGCAGCCTGCTCGATTTTGGCAGTCAGAACCTGATCGAAGCGGCGGCCTGCGGCACGCCGATCCTGATCGG
>JANXRC010000248.1 GCA_025353195.1 Rhodocyclaceae bacterium | reverse complement strand
GGATACCGTCCCCGCGTCCTGCGGGGACATATCAGCGCTGGCGCATCGCGTCGAAGAACTCGCCGTGGTTCTTGGTCGCCTTGACCTTGTCCAGCAGAAACTCCATGGCTTCCATGTCGTCCATGTTGTACAGCAGCTTGCGCAGGATCCACATCTTCTGCAGCACGGCGGGCACCAGCAACAGCTCCTCGCGGCGGGTGCCGGACCGATTGACGTTGATCGCCGGATAGACGCGCTTTTCTGCCATCTTGCGGTCAAGGTGAATTTCCATGTTGCCGGTGCCCTTGAATTCCTCGTAAATCACGTCGTCCATGCGCGAACCGGTTTCGATCAGCGCGGTGGCGATGATGGTCAGCGAGCCGCCTTCCTCGATATTGCGGGCGGCACCGAAGAAGCGCTTGGGTTTTTGCAGGGCGTTGGCATCGACGCCGCCGGTGAGCACCTTGCCCGAAGCGGGCTGCACGGTGTTGTAGGCGCGCGCAAGGCGGGTGATGGAGTCGAGCAGGATCACCACGTCGCGTTTGTGCTCGACCAGGCGCTTGGCCTTTTCGATGACCATTTCCGCGACCTGGACGTGACGCGTGGCCGGTTCGTCGAAGGTCGAGGCGATCACTTCGCCCTTGACGGTGCGGGACATTTCCGTGACTTCTTCGGGCCGTTCGTCGATCAGCAGGACGATCAGCGTGACATCGGGATGGTTGGTGGTGATGGCGTGGGCCACGTGCTGCATCAGCACGGTCTTGCCCGCCTTGGGCGGCGAAACGATCAGGCCGCGTTGCCCCTTGCCGATCGGCGCGATCATGTCGATCACGCGGCTGGTGATGTTCTCTTCGCTGCGGATGTCGCGCTCGAGCAGCATGTGATTCGTCGGATGCAGCGGTGTCAGGTTCTCGAACAGAATCTTGTGTTTCGCCGCTTCCGGTCCCTCGCCATTGACGCGGTCCACCTTGACCAGCGCGAAATAGCGTTCGCCCTCCTTGGGGGTGCGGATCTCGCCTTCAATGGTGTCGCCGGAATGCAGGTTGAAACGGCGTACCTGGCTCGGGCTGATGTAGATGTCGTCGGTGCTGGAGAGGTAGGACGCCTCGGGCGAGCGCAGGAAGCCGAAGCCGTCGGGGAGGATTTCCAATACCCCGTCACCGAAGATGGTTTCGCCTTTCTTGGCTTCATTTTTCAGCAGGGCATAGATCAGCTCCTGCTTGCGCAGCCGGTTGGCGTTTTCGATATTGTTGGCGGCCGCCATCTCCAGCAACTGGCTGACATGATGGGCTTTGAGCTCGGATAGGTGCATGGACTACCTGCGCAGAAGTCCCGGCGGGACGCCGGAACGGAAGGATGTAGGGAATGAATTCAGAAAAGAATTCGATCAGGAAGGGAATCGAATCGGCGCCCTTAAGGCGTGGGCGCCTGCCTTGCTGGTGAGCGGCCCGAAACTAGACTCCGAGCCGGAATGTAACGGGATCAGAGATTGCTGTCAATGAATGCCGTGAGTTGCGACTTTGACAGGGCGCCCACTTTTTGCGCCTCCACGCTGCCGCCCTTGAACAGAAGCAGCGTCGGGATGCCGCGAATGCCAAACTCGCCGGGAACCTTCGGATTGTCGTCAATGTTCAGCTTGGCGACGCGCAACTTGCCCGAATAGTCCTTGGCAACCTCCTCGAGAATGGGCGCGATCATCTTGCAAGGACCACACCATTCGGCCCAGAAGTCGACCAGAGTGGGCAAGGCGGAGTCGAGCACTTCTGCTTTGAAAGTGCTGTCGGTGACGTGGTGAATGTGTTCGCTCATGGATTCCTCGGGAGTTTTGCGTTCCGGTTGCCGCATCTGCGGCCGGGCGGCGCGATGAATTGCAGCGACTGCAGCCGCTTGCATGGTCGAATCCTAGCAAAAAAAATCAGCCATGGCGAACTCTGCCTTGTGCCAATCGCGCATGGCGATGGTACATTGTCCGCTGAAACCGGAGTGTAACCATGACCTACGTTGTCACCGAATCCTGCGTCAAATGCAAGTACACCGATTGCGTGGACGTTTGCCCTGTGGATTGTTTCCATGAAGGGCCGAACTTCCTCGTGATCGATCCCGAGGAGTGCATCGACTGCACCTTGTGCGTTGCCGAGTGCCCGGTCGAGGCCATTTTTGCCGAGGATGACGTGCCAAAGGGACAGGAGCATTTCACTGCGCTTAACGCCGAACTGGCGAAGACGTGGCCGGTCATCATCGAGCGCAAGGAGCCGCCGGCCGACGCCGACGAATGGGTGGGAAAGCCAGGGAAGCTCAAGTTGCTGGAGCGCTGAGACTTCATGTCCGGCAACACCTTCGGCTCGCTCTTCCGCGTCACTTCGTTCGGTGAATCCCACGGCCCGGCGATCGGCTGCGTGGTTGACGGCTGTCCGCCGGACCTGGAAATATCGGCAGCGGAAATCCAGGCCGACCTCGACCGGCGCAAGCCGGGAACATCGCGCCACGTTACCCAGCGGCGCGAATCGGATACGGTCGAGATTCTCTCCGGAGTATTCGAAGGGCGCACCACGGGTACGCCGATCGGACTGCTGATCCGCAATGAGGACCAGCGCAGCAAGGATTACGGCAATATCGTCGCGACTTTTCGCCCGGGGCATGCCGACTACACGTATTGGCAGAAATACGGAATTCGCGATCACCGCGGCGGCGGTCGTGCTTCGGCGCGCGAGACGGCAGTACGCGTCGCCGCCGGGGCCATTGCCAGAAAGTGGCTGCGACAACGCTATGGGGTGACGGTGCGCGGCTGGATGAGCCAACTGGGGAACATCGAGATTCCCTGGCAGGACGAAGCCGCGATCGATACCAATCCATTTTTCGTGGCCAATGCAGGGATTGTTGCCCGGCTTGAAGACTACATGGACGCCTTGCGCAAGTCGGGCGATTCGGTAGGCGCAGAAATTACAGTCGTGGCGCGTGCCGTTCCGGTCGGCTGGGGCGACCCGGTATATGGCCGCCTCGATGCCGACATCGCTTACGCCATGATGGGTATCAACGCGGTCAAGGGCGTCGAGATCGGCGCCGGCTTCGACTCGGTGACGCAGAAGGGCAGCGAACACGGCGACGAACTGACCCCCGAGGGATTCCTCAGCAACAATGCAGGAGGCATATTGGGAGGAATCTCGACCGGGCAGGACGTGGTGGTGAAGATGGCGGTCAAGCCCACCTCGAGCATTCGCCTGCCGCGTCGTACCATCAATCTTGCCGGAGAGCCGGCCATCGTCGAAACCCACGGCCGGCATGATCCCTGCGTCGGCATCCGCGCCACGCCCATCGCCGAAGCCATGCTGGCACTGGTGCTGATTGACGCCGCCCTGCATCATCGCGCTCAATGCGCCGACGTCAAATGCCAAACGCCTGCGATTCCCGGCAGGGCCCCCGATGTTGCCTGATAGAATTTGAGCATATACATAAAGTTGACAGGGCAGGAAGCCATGCAAGTCGATCACCACGATCTCTACACCGAATTCCCCGATATGCGCGATGCCATCGATGCGCTGAAGGCTGAGGGTGGTTACATCGGCAGTCTGTTCGGGCGTTACAACCGTCTCACCGGCAAGGTCGAAGACCTCGAGGAACACGACATGCCGGTCGCCGACTTCACGTTTGAAGACATGAAGAAGGCGCGGGTCAAGCTCAAGGACGAGATATTCCAGCTGTTGCGGGCCTTCCGGGCCGGACAGAAACACAAGGCTTGATCTTCCTGCCGCACGGCCGCCTGGCCGCCTGGTATTTCTGGTACTTCGCCTTCATCGGCGCCTTCCTGCCGTATTTCGCTCTCTATCTGCAGTCCATCGGTTTTTCTGCCGGCCGCATCGCAGTGCTGATGTCGCTCGGGCAGTTCATGCGTCTGCTGGCGCCGCTGCTGTGGAGTTGGCTGGCCGACAGCGGGGGCCGGCGCGTGCGCATCGTGGTTGCGTCGACGGCGGCCGCGCTGGCGAGTTTTTCGGTGGTGTTCCTGACCCGGGATTTTGTCGGCCTGCTGATCGGTCTCGCGATCCTGCATTTCTTCTGGAGCGCGTCGTTGCCGCTGGTCGAAGCGCTGACGCTGGGGCATCTTGCCGCCCATCCGGAGCGCTACGGTCGGATCCGCCTCTGGGGTTCGGTCGGCTTCATCGTCACGGTGACGGGGGTTGGTTTCCTGCTCGATGCGGCGCCGATCAGTTCGCAGCTTTGGGTGAGTTGGGCGTTGTTGTTGGGCACGTTTCTCAGTGCGCTGACGCTGACTGAAACCAGGGGGCACTCTGGTCTGGTTGCGGGTCCGATTCTGCAAGTGTTGCGCCAGCGCAAGGTCGTGTTCCTGCTGACCGCCGGGCTGTTCATGACCGCGGCGCATGGCGCCTTGTATGTCTTCTACTCCATCCATCTGGTGGCGCAAGGTTACGGCAAGACCGTGGTCGGGCTGCTATGGACTTTGGGCGTGGTTGCAGAGATTGTTGTGTTCCTGCTCATGCCACGAATTTCCGCCCTTGTCTCCATGCGCAAGATCCTGCTGGCTTGCTTTGCATTGGCCACGTTGCGCTTCCTGCTGATCGGCTGGACCGCAGAATTCGTCGGCCTCCTGGTAGTTGCCCAGTTGCTCCATGGCGCGAGCTTTGGCGCGCACCATGCGGCGACCATGGCGGCGCTCAATCGCTGGTTCGTGTCAGGGCAGCAGGCGCGGGCGCAGGCGCTTTACGGCAGCGTTGCGTATGGCGCGGGCGGTTTGGGTGGCGCCTTGCTGGCGGGCGCGTTGTGGGAACGGGTCGGTCCCGGGATCACCTTCAGCGCGGCTTCGCTGCTTGCTTTGCTCGGCCTGATTCTGGTCTGGCGCGGCGTTCCGGGTGATTCGGCGGGCACGGCTGTGCGATAATTCAATGTTCTCGTCAGGGTCGCACGGCGCTGACTTCTTGCATAGAGGATTTTTAATGAAAATTTGCGTTCTGCCCGGAGATGGGATCGGGCCGGAAATCATGGCTGAAGCTGTCCGGGTCCTCAAGGCACTCGGTCTCGGGTTTGAAATGGAAGAAGCCCTGCTGGGCGGTTGTGCCGTGGACGCCACCGGCAGCCCCTATCCGGAAGCCACCCAGAAGCTGGCGCTGGCCGCCGATGCGGTGCTGCTCGGTGCCGTTGGCGGTCCCAAATGGGACAACAATCCACGCGAGCAAAGGCCTGAGCGCGGACTGCTGGGCATTCGCAAGCACCTTGGCCTGTTCGCGAACCTGCGCCCGGCAATTCTCTATCCGGAATTGGCCAATGCTTCCACCCTCAAGCCCGAAGTGGTGGCCGGACTGGATATTCTGATCGTGCGCGAACTGACGGGGGATATCTACTTCGGCCAGCCGCGAGGTATCGAGGTGCGCGACGGCGAGCGTTGCGGTTTCAATACCATGATCTACAGCGAAAGCGAGATCCGGCGCATCCTGCGCGTGGCCTTCGATGCTGCGCGCAAGCGCAGCCGCAAGGTCTGTTCGGTGGACAAGATGAACGTACTGGAATGTACCCAGCTGTGGCGGGATGTGGCCATCGAGACAGGGCGGGAATATCCCGACGTCGAACTCTCTCATATGCTGGTCGATAATGCCGCGATGCAGTTGGTGAAGAATCCCAAGCAGTTCGACGTCATGGTCACCGGCAACATGTTCGGCGACATCCTGTCGGACGAGGCCTCGATGCTGACCGGTTCGATCGGCATGCTGCCGTCCGCGTCCCTGGATGCCAACAACAAGGGGCTCTACGAGCCGTCTCATGGTTCCGCGCCGGACATCGCCGGCAAGGGCGTGGCCAATCCGCTGGCGACAATCCTGTCCGTAGCCATGATGCTGCGCTACACTTTTGCCAATGAGCCTGCCGCCGTTCGCATCGAGAATGCCGTGAAAAAAGTCCTTGCACAGGGACTCAGAACCGGCGACATTTTCGAGCCGGGAATGAACAAGGTCGGCACCCGGGCAATGGGCGACGCCGTACTTGCGGCACTGTAATTCGATAACGAAAGATTGATCATGAAGCGTGTGGGTCTGGTAGGTTGGCGTGGCATGGTGGGTTCGGTCCTGATGCAGCGCATGCGGGAAGAGAACGATTTCGCCCTCATCGAGCCGGTGTTCTTCACGACGTCGAATCCTGGCGGCAAGCCCCCCGGATTTGCCACCGGAGCGCCGCCGCTCAAGGATGCAAAAGATATCAATGAGCTGAAGACGCTGGACATCATCATCAGCTGTCAGGGGGGCGACTACACCACGGAGGTTTTCCCCAGGCTGCGCGCGGAAGGCTGGAAGGGCCACTGGATCGATGCGGCATCGAGCCTGCGCATGAAGGACGACACCGTGATCATCCTCGATCCGGTGAACCTCGACGTGATCAAGGACAGCCTGGCCAAGGGCGGTCGCAACTGGATCGGCGGCAATTGCACGGTGAGCCTGATGCTGATGGCATTGGGTGGACTGTTCAAGGCGGGGCTGGTCGATTGGATGACCTCGATGACCTATCAGGCGGCATCCGGTGCGGGCGCTCAGAACATGCGCGAACTGCTGGCGCAGATGGGTGAGACGCATCGCGTGGTGAAGAATCTGCTCGACGATCCCGCTTCGGCGATCCTCGATATTGACCGCGAGGTTGCCGGCATTCTGCGTGACCAGAGTTTCCCCACAACGAACTTCGGAGTGCCATTGGCCGGATCCCTGATTCCATGGATCGACAAGGATCTTGGCAATGGCCAGAGTCGCGAGGAATGGAAGGGGCAGGCCGAGACCAACAAGATCCTCGGCCGCACTGCCGCACAGATTCCGGTCGATGGCCTCTGCGTGCGCATCGGCGCCATGCGTTGCCATTCACAGGCCTTCACCATCAAGCTGACACGGGATGTCCCGCTGGACGACATCAACGACATCTTGGCGGCTCACAACGATTGGGTTAAGGTAGTGCCGAATCAGCGTGAGATTACCCTGAAGGAACTGACGCCAACGGCGGTGACGGGTACATTGAGCGTTCCCGTGGGCCGTCTGCGCAAACTGAGCATGGGGCCGCAGTATTTGTCGGCATTTACGGTCGGCGACCAGCTACTTTGGGGTGCCGCCGAACCCTTGCGGCGCATGCTGCGCATCCTGTTGCATTGATGCCGCGCGCTGGATGCGATCGGAATGTAATGGGAAGGTTGAGCTTGCATCGCTAACACCATGATGTTATTTTAATAACATGACAAAATGCCCGTCGGGAGTCACAGTGCGCAATACTGACAAGCGAAATCGTCTCAAGGCCACCGTTATAGCGGCGGCGATTGCGGTCCTGCCACTGGCGACGCATGCTGCTGGGTTGGGAAAGATTACCGTGCTCTCGGCTTTGGGGCAGCCCCTCAAGGCTGAACTCGAGGTGACCGCAACTCGTGACGAGGCGTCTTCCCTGGCCGTCAAGGTCGCTGCCGCCGACGCCTTCCGCCAGGCTGGAATCGACTACTCGCCGGCCCTGGCGACCTTGCGGTTTTCGCGTGAGATCAAGGAACGCGGCGGCCGTCACTACCTTGAAGTAAGCACTGATCGTCCCCTGAACGAGCCGTTCATCGACATGCTGGTCGAATTGAGTTGGGCCTCGGGACGGCTGGTTCGCGAGTACACCTTCCTGCTCGATCCACCCGATCTGGTTCCCAGAACGGCACCGGCGCCGATTGCGACACCGGAGGGCAGGACCGAGCC
>JANXRC010000239.1 GCA_025353195.1 Rhodocyclaceae bacterium | reverse complement strand
ATCCATCTGGCTGCCGACCCCTTCCATCGCTGGGTGAATCCGACCATTTATCGCGTTGAAGAAGCGATGGCGATCTGGCGCCAGGTCACGGCGCCGGTACTCTGGGTGACGGCGGCGGATTCCTTCATATTCAAGCAGCTGTTCGCCGTCGATTCGGCGGACTACCGCAACCGGATCGCCTGTTTCAAAGACGTGCGGGAGGTGACGCTGGAAGAGTGCGGACACAATTTGCACCATGACCAGCCGCAACAGGTGGCGAGCCTGATAGAGGAGTTCTTTGTTGCATGAAGCCGCTCAACGCTGATCTCCACTGTCATTCGACCGTTTCCGACGGTTTGCTGGCGCCTGCCGAACTGGTACGCCGTGCGCAGGGCAACGGCGTCGAACTGCTGGCGCTGACCGATCACGATGAACTTGGCGGCCTGGCCGAAGCGCGTGCGACGGCCGACGAGATCGGCCTGCGCTTCGTCGACGGGGTCGAAGTGTCGATTTCCTGGGGCGACGACCAGACCGTGCATATCGTGGGACTTGGCATCGATCCCGCGAATGCCGCGCTGCGGGAGGGGTTGCAGCAGGTCAGGAGCGGCCGCGACGCGCGCGCGGGGCGCATGGCTGCGGAACTCGACAAGGTCGGCATCCACGGCGCCTATGAGGGTGCGCTGCGCCACGCCGGCAATCCAGCGCTGGTCAGCCGTTCGCACTTCGCCCGCTACATTGTCGAGCAGGGGCACGCCAAGGACGTCAAAACGGTGTTCGATTACTGGCTGGCGAAAGGCAAGCCGGGCTATGTCGAGCATGCCTGGGCGACGCTGGAAGATGCCTTGCGCTGGATAGTCGGCGCTGGCGGTACGGCGGTGATCGCCCATCCAGGGCGCTATCGGCTGTCGCGGACCGAGCGGCAGGAGCTGTTCGTGGCCTTCAAGGATCTCGGTGGCCGCGGCATCGAAGTACTGTCGGGATCCATCAAGGATGAAGAGGTGCGCGAGTTCTCGCGTATCGCCCGCGAGTTCGGCTTCCTCGCCTCGCGCGGCTCGGATTTTCACGGGCCGGGCGAGAGTTGGACGGACTTGGGCAAGTTGCCGGATTTGCCGGAGGATCTGACCCCGGTCTGGTCCCAACTGGCCTGAGTCGGCCCTCGATTTCCGGAATTACGGACCACGCATGGCACAGCTATTCCACATTCACCCTGAACATCCTCAGCCGCGCCTGATCAAGCAGGCCGCCGAGATTGCGCGGAGCGGCGGCCTCATCGCGCTGCCGACCGACGCCGCCTATTCACTCGCCGGCGTGGCCGGCTACGCACCCCTGCTCGACAGGATCCGGCGGATACGCGGCGTCGACGAGCGCCATCACTTCACGCTGATGTGTCGCGACCTTTCCGAGATCGCCACCTATGCCCGGGTGGACAACACGCAGTATCGCCTGTTGAAGGCCTCCACGCCGGGCAGCTATACCTTCATTCTGGAAGGCACCCGGGAGTTGCCGCGGCGCCTGCTGCATCCGAAGCGCAAGACCATCGGCCTGCGCGTGCCCAATCACCCCCTGGCGCTCGCGCTGCTGGAGGAACTGGATGAGCCGCTGCTGACGTCAACGCTGATTTTACCTGGCTCCGTGACGCCACTGGCCGATGCCGACGAGATCCGAGAGCACCTGGAAAAGCTGCTCGACCTGGTGATCGATGCCGGTCGTTGCGGCACGCAGATGACGACTGTCATCAATCTGACCGGTGACCAGCCGGAACTGGTACGCGCCGGGCAGGGGCCGCTGGCTCCCTTCGGGCTGGAATGACCCGGTCTGATAGAATCGCCCGCTCCCATGAATGCTATCCAGACGCTGGCGATTTCCGCCCTGCCGGTAATCTTTGCCATCACGCTGCATGAGGCGGCGCATGGCTACGCGGCGCGGCATTTCGGCGATCTGACGGCGTGGCAGATGGGCCGCATCAGCCTGAATCCGCTGCGGCATGTTGATCCGGTCGGAACCATTCTGGTTCCGGCACTGATACTGCTGATCTCGGGGGGCGGGCTGTTGTTCGGTTGGGCCAAACCGGTGCCGGTCAATTTTGGCAACTTGCGCCACCCCAAGCAGGACATGCTCTGGGTGGCAGCGGCCGGGCCGGCGGCAAACCTGGTCATGGCACTGGCATGGGCGCTGGTCCTGAAGTTGACCATCGGCGGCGCCGAGTACGGTTATTCGGAAGCGTTGCGGGAAATGGCGCTGGTCGGAATCAGCATCAATGGCGTCCTGATGGTGCTGAACTTGCTGCCGCTGCCGCCGCTGGACGGCGGGCGCATCGTGGTGAGCCTGCTCCCGCACCGCGCGGCCTGGAAATTTTCGCAGTTGGAACGATGGGGCTTCCCCATCCTGCTGGCATTGCTTTTCTTGGGGGTGCTGGATACCATCCTGCGGCCCTTGTTGCGGGTCTTCAACACCCTGATTCGAACCCTTTTCGGTTTTTGACATGTACGCAGAAAAAGTCCTCTCCGGCATGCGTCCCACCGGGCGCCTCCACCTCGGCCACTATCACGGCGTACTCGCCAACTGGATCAAGCTGCAGCACGAGTATCCCTGCCTGTTCTTCGTCGCCGACTGGCATGCGCTGACCACAGCCTACGACGAGCCGGGGACCATCACCGACAACACCCGCGACATGATCATCGACTGGCTGGCGGCGGGAGTCGATCCGTCGCAGGCGACCATCTTCATCCAGTCCAGGGTGCCGGAGCATGCCGAACTGCATCTGCTGCTGTCGATGATGACGCCGCTGGGCTGGCTGGAACGCGTGCCGACCTACAAGGACCAGCAGGAAAAGCTGTCGCACAAGGATCTGACGACTTACGGCTTCCTCGGCTATCCGTTGTTGCAGGCCGCGGATATCCTGATCTATCGCGCCAACCGTGTGCCGGTGGGCGATGATCAGGTGCCTCACGTTGAATTCACGCGCGAGATCGCACGCCGCTTCAATCACCTGTATGGCCGCGAATCGGGCTTCGAAGACAAGGCGCGCGATGCGGTGAAGAAGCTTGGCAACAAGCGCGCCAAACTCTACGACGAGTTGCGCACCCGCTATCAGGAGAAGGGCGAAGAAGGCGCGCTGGAGCAGGCGCACGAGTTGCTGAATGAGGCACAGAGCCTCTCCCTGGGCGACCGCGAGCGTCTGTTCGGCTGGCTCGAAGGCACGCGCAAGATGATTCTGGTGGAACCCGACGCTCTGCTGACGCATGCCTCGCGCATGCCGGGGCTGGACGGCCAGAAAATGTCCAAGTCATACGGCAACGCGATCAGCTTGCGCGAAGATGCCGGCGAAGTCACCCGGAAGATTCGTACCATGCAGACCGACCCGGCGCGTGTAAGGCGAACGGATGCCGGTGACCCAGACAAGTGCCCGGTATGGCAGTTCCATTTGATCTATTCCAGCGAAGAGGTGAAGGGCTGGGTGCAAACCGGCTGCCGCTCGGCCGGCATCGGCTGCATCGAGTGCAAGCAGCCGGTGATCGAGGGCGTGCTGCAGGAGCAGGAACCGATGCGCGAGCGGGCGAAGATGTACGAGGAAGATCCGCAACTGGTCAAGAGCATCATCGCGGACGGCTGCGAAAAGGCGCGCAAGCTGGCGCAGGAGACCATGCGCGACGTGCGCGAAGCGATCGGGCTCGACTACTCGTGATCGAAAACGCCATGCCGGATCCGACCGGCGCGCCATTCGCCGTACCACCAGCGCCGACTCTTGTGCCCGGCGCGGCGGTCCCGGCCCACCTGGCCAGAGTCTATGGCGAGGTGATGGCCGAAATGCCGCGCGACCTCTACATCCCGCCGGATGCGCTGGAGATCATTCTCGATTCGTTCGAGGGTCCGCTCGACCTGTTGCTGTACCTGATCCGCCGCGCCAACATCAATGTTCTCGATATTCCGATGGCGCCGCTCACGGCGCAGTATCTGGTGTATGTCGAGGCGATGCGCAAGGGCAACCTCGAACTCGCCGCCGAATATCTGCTGATGGCCGCCATGCTGATCGAGATCAAGTCGCGCCTGCTGCTGCCGCGTCCGCCGAAGGCGGAAAATGGCGAGCCGGAAGATCCTCGTGCCGAACTGGTGCGCCGCCTGATCGAATACGAACGCATGAAGGCGTCGGCGGCAAAGCTGGATGAAATGCCGCAGGCCGGTCGTGACTACGAATGGATTACCGTCTGGATCGCCGACAAGGTCATTGAGCGCCAACCCGAGGTAAGCTTGCATGATCTGCAAGTGGCTTGGCTTTCGCTCATGAAACAGGCCAGAGTGCATCAGCACCACAAGATTCATCGCGAGGAACTGTCCGTGCGCGAGCACATGAGCATCATATTGCGGCGCTTGCAGGGAGGTGGCTACGTGGTGTTTGACCAGTTGTTCGATCTCACGCTGGGTGCCCAGGGACTGGTGGTGAGTTTTCTTGCCCTGCTCGAACTGGCCCGCGAGTCGCTGATCGAAATTACCCAGAACGAGGCCATGGCGCCCATTTACGTGAAACTGCCCGATGCTGCCGCTGTATAAACCCGATGACTACAAGCGCGTGCTGGAAACCGCGCTGCTGGTGGCTGCCGAGCCGCTGCCCCTGTCCGAACTGAAGAAGCTCTTCGACCAGGAGTTTGACGACGATACATGGCGTACACTACTTGATGACTTGCGCCGCGACTGGTCCGAGCGGGGTGTGGAACTGGTGCAGCTGGCATCCGGCTGGCGTTTCCAGACCCGCCCCGAGTACCAGTTCTACATAGACCGGCTGAAGAACGACAAACCGCCGAAGTATTCGCGCGCGGTGATGGAAACGCTGGCAATTATCGCCTATCGTCAACCCGTGACGCGGGGCGATATTGAAGACATTCGGGGCGTGGCGGTGTCACCGAACATTCTGAAGACGCTTGAAGGGCGTGGCTGGATAGATGCCGTGGGGCATCGCGATGCGCCGGGACGGCCGGTGCTGTATGCGACCACAAGAAGGTTTCTCGACGACCTGGGTTTGCGCAGCCTCACTGAACTGCCGCCATTGACTGAAATTGAAAGGGTGATGGACCTTGGACAATCCTCAATCGCCGAAGCCTTCCCGGTCCAAGCGAGGGCCGAAGAATCGGACGCCGGGCAAGCCGGATCAGGGCAGCCGTCAGAACAGCGGGCAAGCGAACCCGCCGACGGGCAACTCGACATCCCCGAGCGGGAAGCGGAACGACCCGCCGCACCGCCAGCCGCGCAAGGCTAGTCCTTTCCGGCCGCCGCAAGGGCCTCCACGGCCTCAGGGCGATGCGCCGCGTGTTCGCGGCGGGTCGGCTCTGCCGGCTCACGCAAAGCGCCGCAGCGAGACGGTCTTCATTGATCCGCCCAAGCTGCACAAGGCGCTGGCTGATGCCGGATACGGTTCGCGGCGCGAACTCGAGGAATGGATCGTGGCGGGGCGTGTCAGCGTCAATGGCCTCCCGGCGCACGTCGGCCAGCGCGTCGGACCGGAGGACAAGATCCGCGTCAATGGCAAGCTGGTGCAGCTCAAGTTCCAACTGCGTCTGCCACGGGTGCTGGTTTATCACAAGCCTGAAGGCGAGATTGTTTCCAAGGACGATCCCGACGGCCGTCCCAGCGTGTTTGCCAAGCTGCCGCGGCTCAAGAGCGGGCGCTGGATCTCCATTGGCCGGCTGGATTTCAATTCCTGCGGCCTGCTGCTGTTTACCAACGACGGTGGCTTGGCCAATCGCATGATGCATCCGCGCTATGAGATCGAGCGCGAATATGCCGTGCGCGTTCTCGGTGAGGCGACGCCGGAAATGCTGGCGCGTTTGCGTAGTGGCATCCAGCTCGAAGACGGCCTGGCCAGCTTCAGTCTTATCGCGGAAGCCGGCGGCGAAGGCGCCAATCGATGGTATCGCGTGGTCCTCGCGGAAGGACGCAATCGCGAAGTGCGGCGCATGTTCGAGGCGGTTGGCCTGATGGTCAGCCGGCTGATGCGCGTGCGCTACGGGCCGGTGCATCTGTCGCCGCGCCTCAAGCGCGGGCAGTGCCGCGATCTGGAGCCCGGAGAGGTGCAGGAGCTGTTGAAACTGCTGCCGCCGGAGCAGACGGCCGGCGTTGCGGAGGGATCCGGTCCTTATGCGGATGGCGACGACGATCAGTTTGACGGTGCCGACGACGGCGATCGAATTGATTTTGCAGAGAAATGACGCCTCTGCTATAATCTTCTGGTTTTGGTTGGCACCGTTCTCGGGAGAGAGAAGGAATGAATGGGCTTTTGGCCCATTTTCTATTTGTGCGATGTGTTTGTGAGTTTGCATGCAACTGCTTGATTTAATTGAGACGACTGTTGTTGGCTTGGGATACGAACTGGTGGAATTCGAGACCAGTCCGCGCGCCCGGCTGCTGCGCGTCTTTATTGACAGGCCGGAAAGTGCGCAAACCGAAAAGAGTGGCATCAGCGTCGAAGATTGTGCCGCTGTAAGCAGCCAGCTCAGCCGCGTGTTCATGGTCGAGAACGTCGACTATGACCGCCTTGAAGTCTCTTCTCCCGGCCTCGATCGCGCGCTTGTCAAACCCGCTGACTACCGGCGCTTTGCCGGGCAGGAGGTGCAGCTCAAGCTGCGCGTTCCCATGGGTAATCAGCGCAATTTCAGCGGCGTGCTGGATGGGTTGCGGCTAGAGGGCGGTGTTGAAATGGTGTGCCTGCGAGTGAATGAAACACTGCAACAGTTCGCGCTCGAGAATATAGATCGGGCGCGCCTGGTGCCGAAGTTCTGATTAATGCTGGAGGACTCACATGAGCCGTGAATTGCTGCTGTTGGTTGATGCCCTGGCCCGCGAGAAGAATGTTCCGCGGGACATCGTCTTTGGCGCCCTTGAACTGGCGTTGGCGTCTGCGACAAAAAAACGCACCAACGACGAAGCCGATGTGCGCGTGGAAGTCGATCGCGAGACCGGAGAATTCGAGGCGTTCCGCCGCTGGCTGGTGGTTGCCGATGGCATGGTCGAGAATCCGGAACAGCAGATTGGCCTCAGTGCCGCCCAACAGCAACTTCCTGACATCGCGCTCGAAGACTTCATCGAGGAGGGCATGGAGCCCGTCGATTTCGGCCGCATTGGCGCGCAGGCGGCGAAGCAGGTAATCCTGCAGAAGATTCGCGATGCCGAACGCGAACAATTGCTGAATGATTTTCTCGACCGCAAGGAATTCCTTGTCAGCGGCACCGTCAAGCGCATGGAGCGCGGCAGCGCCATCATCGAGGCGGGGCGCATCGAAGCCCTGTTGCCCCGCGATCAGATGATTCCCAAGGAGAATCTGCGCCCCGGCGATCGCGTGCGCGCCTGGCTGATGAAGATCGATCGTCAGGCGAGAGGCCCGCAACTGATCCTGTCGCGTACGGCGCCCGAGTTCATCATGAAGCTGTTCGAACTGGAAGTGCCGGAAATCGAAGACGGCCTGCTCGAAATCAAGGCCGCCGCCCGCGATGCCGGCATGCGCGCCAAGATTGCGGTCAAGTCGAATGACCCGCGCGTCGATCCGATCGGCACCTGCGTCGGCATGCGTGGCTCGCGCGTCACGGCGGTAACCAATGAGCTTTCCGGCGAACGTGTGGACATCATCCTCTGGTCGGCTGACCCCGCGCAGTTCGTCATCGGCGCGCTGGCCCCGGCCGAGGTGCAGAGCATCGTCGTCGACGAAGAGAAACACGCGATGGATGTCGTGGTCGATGAAGACAATCTGGCCATTGCCATTGGCCGCGGCGGGCAGAACGTGCGTCTGGCATCCGAACTGACCGGCTGGACGATCAATCTGATGACCATCGAAGAGTCGCAGACGAAGTCCGAAACAGAACACAGTTCGATTCGCGCCCTGTTCATCGCCAAGCTCGACGTCGACGAGGAAGTTGCCAACATCCTGATCGAGGAAGGCTTTTCCACGCTGGAGGAGATCGCCTACGTCCCGCTCGCGGAAATGCTCGAAATCGATGCCTTTGACGAGGCAACGGTGACTGAACTGCGCGAGCGTGCGCGCAACGTGCTGCTGACCGAGGCCATCGTTGACGAAGAACAGATGGAGAAGGTGGCCGACGACATGCTGTCGCTTGAGGGCATGGACAAGTCGCTGGCAGCGAAGCTGGCCAAGAACGGAGTTACCAACCGTGACGCGCTGGCGGACCTGGCGACCGACGAGTTGATTGAAATGACCGGCATCGATGCCGTTCGGGCGACGGCGCTGATCACTGTTGCGCGCGCCCATTGGTTCGCCGAAGAAGAATGAGAGGTACGGCATGGCTTTGATGACTGTTTCCCAATTCGCGACCGAGCTGAAAATGCCGGCGCCGTCCCTGCTGGAGCAACTGGCCAAGGCCGGCGTCAGCAAGGAGGCATCCCACGACACCTTGTCCGAGCAGGACAAGTCGCGGCTGCTTGACTATCTGCGCAAGGCGCACGGCGATACGGTGCCCAAAGCCAAGATCACCCTGACACGCAAGCAGACCAGCGAGATCAGGGCGTCCGATTCGACCGGCAAGGCGCGCACGATTCAGGTTGAAGTCCGCAAGAAGCGGGTGTTCGTCAAACGCGATCCCAACGAGCTGGCGGCCGAGGCCGCCGCTGAAGCCCCGGTCGAAGCTGAAGTGGTCGAAACTGTCGTTGTCGTCCCCGAGGCCCCTGCGCCGGTTCCCGAAGTGGTGTCCGTTGCAGCGGTCGCTGAAGTTCCGGCTGCTGAAATCCCGGTGGCGGAGGCTGCCGCAGCTGAAGCCCCGGTGGTCAAGCCGGCCCCGCCGAAGTCCGTGATCGACCCGGCACAGAGGGCGTTGCGTGAGGCCGAAACCAAGCGTCAGGGCAAGCTTTCCGCGATTCAAGCGGCTGAGTTCAAGGAAAAGGGTGATCGCGAGACCAAAGCTCGCGCCGACGCCGAGGCGCGCCTTGCCGAGGCGCAGGCGTTGCTGGTCGCAGCAGAGGCCAAGAAGGCCAAGGAGGCCGCTGCTGCCGCTGGTGTATCCGGTACCATCCACAAGCCGGCCACGAAGCCGGAGGACGGCAAAGCCAAGGCGGCGAAGAAGGATGCGTGGAAGGATGACGCCGCCAAGCGGCGTGCGATCAAGACCCGCGGCGATGCGGGCACGTCGGGTTGGCGCGGTTCCAAAGGTGGCGGTCGCCATGGGCGTCACGGTCACGCCGAGGACGCGCCGGCGCAGCAACCGGTCGAGGCTATCGTTCGCGAAGTGCATGTTCCGGAAACCATCTCGGTTGCCGACCTTGCGCACAAGATGACCGTGAAGGCCACTGAAGTCATCAAGACCCTGATGAAAATGGGTTCGATGGTGACCATCAATCAGGTACTCGATCAGGAAACCGCCATGATCGTGGTCGAGGAAATGGGCCACCTGGCTTTCGCCGCAAAGCTCGACGATCCGGATGCATTCCTCGCTGACGAAGGCGAACACAAGGACGTGGTGCAGCTGCCACGGGCTCCCGTGGTTACCGTGATGGGCCACGTCGACCACGGCAAGACCTCCCTGCTCGACTACATCCGCAAGAGTCGTGTCGCGCATGGCGAGGCCGGCGGCATCACCCAGCATATCGGCGCCTATCACGTCGAAACGCCGCGCGGCATGATCACCTTCCTCGACACCCCGGGCCACGAGGCTTTCACGGCGATGCGCGCGCGCGGCGCCAAAGCGACCGACCTGGTCATTCTGGTGGTGGCCGCTGATGACGGCGTGATGCCGCAGACCAAGGAGGCGATTGCCCATGCGAAGGCGGCCAACGTGCCGTTGATCGTAGCGGTCACCAAGATCGACAAGCCCGATGCGAATCTGGAACGGGTGAAGCAGGAACTGGTCGCTGAAGGCGTGGTACCGGAAGAATACGGTGGCGATGCGCCTTTTGTCGGCGTTTCGGCCAAGACCGGAGAGGGTATCGACAGTTTGCTGGAGCAGGTGCTGCTGCAGGCCGAGGTACTGGAACTCGCGGCACCGGTGGAGGCACCGGCCAAGGGCCTGGTGATCGAGGCCCGCCTCGACAAGGGCAAGGGCCCGGTGGCGACCATTCTCGTTTTGTCGGGAACGCTGCGCCGCGGCGATGTGCTGCTGGTGGGCGCCGTGTTCGGGCGCGTACGCGCCATGCTTGACGAGAACGGCAAGGCCATCGATTCGGCTGGCCCCTCGATTCCGGTCGAGATTCAGGGCCTCACCGACGTCCCGGCAGCCGGCGACGAAGGCATGGTCCTCCTTGACGAACGCAAGGCGCGCGAAATCGCACTGTTCCGCCAGGGCAAGTTCCGCGACGTCAAGCTGGCCAAGCAGCAGGCCGCCAAGCTGGAAAACATGTTCGAGCAGATGGCCGAAGGTGAGATCAGGACCTTGCCGCTGATCATCAAGGCTGACGTACAGGGCTCGCAGGAAGCCCTGGTGCAGTCCCTGAACAAGCTGTCGACCGGCGAAGTCAAGGTCATGGTGGTACATGCCGGAGTGGGTGGCATCAGCGAATCCGACATCAATCTGGCCGCCGCCTCGAAGGCCGTGGTCATCGGCTTCAACACCCGTGCCGACGTCGGGGCGCGCAAGGCCGCAGAGAGTCTTGGCGTCGATATCCGCTACTACAACATCATCTATGCGGCTGTGGATGAGGTGAAGGCCGCCTTGTCCGGCATGCTGGCCCCCGAAAGAAAGGAAGTCATTCTCGGCCTCGTCGAGATTCGGCAGGTCTTCCGGATTTCCCGAATTGGTGCCGTTGCCGGCTGCATGGTGTTGTCCGGCATCGTCAAGCGCAACGCCTCGGTGCGACTGTTGCGCAACAATACAGTCGTGCACACTGGCGAACTGGATTCGCTCAAGCGTTTCAAGGATGACGTGCGCGAGGTCAAGGAAGGTTTTGAGTGCGGCTTGAGCCTCAAGAACTTCAACGACATCGAGGTAGGCGATCAACTCGAAGTGTTCGAGATCCAGGAAATCGCCCGCACGCTGGGCTGACAGCCGATGGCGACAAAGCGCGGCTCGGGTCACGGATATGCGCGTGCTGACCGCGTTTCCGAGCAGATCCGCCGCGAACTGGCGGATCTGCTGCGTTTCCATCTCAAGGATCTGCGCATAGCGCCCAAGCTGACCCTGGTAACGCTGACCGGTGTCGAAGTCACCGCCGACTATGCGCATGCCAAGGTCTTCTATACGTCGCTGGCGGACCCGGCGGCCAACGAGCTGATCGATGAGGGGCTCAAGCATTCCGCCAGCTTCCTGCGGCGCGAACTGGGTCGCCGGATTCGCATTCATCATATTCCCGAACTGCATTTTGTCTTCGATCCCTCGGTCCAGGAGGGCGCGCGCCTCTCAAAACTTATCGACGAGGCGGTCGAGTCGGACAAGAAGCTGCAAGACGACTGAAGGCGCGAGTGAACGCCCCGCGCCGCGAAGGCGGCAAACTCCCGCGTCGCCGGCTCGATGGCGTGCTGCTACTGGACAAGCCCCTCGGGCTGTCGTCCAATCAAGCCCTGCAGGCGGCGCGCCGGCTCTACAACGCCGAAAAGGCCGGGCACACCGGAACGCTTGACCCGTTGGCAACCGGCCTTCTGCCCTTGTGTTTTGGCGAGGCGACCAAGTTCTCCGGCGAATTGCTGAATGCCGACAAGCGCTATGTGGCGACGGTACAACTCGGTATCACCACCGACACGGCCGACGCCGAAGGTGCGGTGCTGGAGCGTCGTCCGGTAGACGTCGTCCGCTCGGATGTGGAGGCGGCGCTGGCAGCGTTCGTCGGCGAGATTGAACAAATGCCCCCGATGTATTCGGCGTTGAAGCGCGACGGCAAGCCGCTTTACGAATACGCCCGCGCCGGCATTGAAGTCGAGCGGGCGGCGCGCCGCATCAGCATCCATGAGTTGCACCTGCTCGATGGTGGCGATGACCTGGCTGCCGGGCGTTTCGTCTTCGAAGTCCGTTGCAGCAAGGGAACCTACGTACGAACTCTGGCCGCCGACATCGGCGATCGCCTCGGTTGCGGAGCACATCTGGCCGCCTTGTGCCGCACCGGCATCGGCGTTCTCGATGTCGCCGAGGCCCATTCCCTGGCGGCGCTCGAAGCCCTGACAGCCGAAGCGCGCGATGCCTTGTTGCTGCCGCCGGATGCACTGCTGACTGGCTTGGTCGAGGTTCGGCTGGATGGCGCCGATGCCGCGCGGTTGAGGCACGGTCAGGCGGTTCGCTGGTCAGGCGATGAAGGTACCCGGCTGCGAGTCTACGACGCTGAACACGGTCTGATCGGTGTTTGCCGGCAGGTCGCGGACGGCTGGCTGCAACCTCTACGGCTTGTCGCCGGCGTTTGAGCGACGAAATAGCTCTTAATGCTTGATTAGAATGCAATTGAAACGCTATAATCCATGGTTCTCCAAGAGCCCAATATCACAGGATCAGCAAGGAAACCACAATGGCAATTTCCACTACCGACAAAGCCAAGATCGTCACCGACTACCAGCGTGCGCAGGGTGACACCGGCTCCCCCGAAGTCCAGGTGGCGCTTCTTACCGCGCGCATCAATGACCTGACGGATCATTTCAAGGCGCATACCAAGGATCACCATTCACGTCGCGGCCTGCTCATGATGGTCAGCCAGCGCCGCAAGATGCTGGATTACCTCAAGCGCAAGAACGTCGACGGCTATCGCTCGCTGATCGAGCGCCTTGGTCTGCGCAAGTAATTTCCTCACCCAAGCGCCGGCATGGGTCATGCCCAACGTGCGATGCGCCTTGCTCCAGCCTGCTTCGCAGGCTTGCTGAACAGGCCGGCACAGCCATGATGGCTGTGCCGGCTTTTATCTATTGCCGAAAGGAATTGTTGTGTTGAATCCAATCAAGAAGAGTTTTGCCTACGGTGACCATACGGTTACCCTTGAAACAGCCGAAATCGCTCGCCAGGCTGGCGGAGCAGTCATGGTCACCATGGATGACACGGTCGTGCTGGCCACGGTGGTGGGCGCGCGGAACGCCAAGCCGGGACAGGACTTCTTTCCCCTGACTGTCGACTATCAGGAGCGATCCTACGCCGCCGGTCGCATCCCGGGCGGTTTCTTCAAGCGCGAGGGGCGTCCGTCGGAGAAGGAAATCCTGACCTGCCGCCTGATCGATCGTCCGCTGCGTCCACTGTTTCCCGACGCTTTCTACAATGAAGTGCAGGTAGTGTGCACCGTGATGTCGTGCAACCCCGAAATCGATCCGGACATTCCGGCGATGCTCGGCGCATCGGCCGCCATGGCGATTTCCGGCATTCCGTTCAGCGGCCCGATCGGTGCCGCCCGCGTCGGCTACATCGACGGCAAGTACGTGCTGTGCCCGACCAAGACTCAACTTGAAAGCGCGCAACTGAATCTGGTGGTTGCCGGTACCGCAGGCGCCGTGCTGATGGTCGAGTCCGAGGCCCTGCAGCTTTCCGAGGAGATCATGCTGGGCGCCGTGGTATTTGGCCACGATCAGATGCAGGCCGCAATCAAGGCCATCAACGAACTGGTGGAAGTCGCCGGCAAGCCGGAGTGGGATTGGCAGCCGCCGGCCAAGAATGAGCCGCTGATCGCTCGCGTGGCCGAACTGGCGGAGGCCGAACTGCGCGAGGCCTATCGCATTACCAGCAAGCAGGCCCGCACCATCAAGACCCGCGAAATCACCAAGAAGACCATCGCGACTTTGACCGAAGGTGTCGAGAACGCGCCGGATTCCAATCTCGTCGGCAACACCGTGTTCGATCTGGAGGCGAAGATCGTCCGCAGCCAGATTCTCAACGGCGAACCCCGAATCGATGGCCGCGATACGCGCACCGTGCGCCCGATCGTGATCCGCAACGGCGTCCTGCCACGCACTCACGGTTCGGCGCTATTCACCCGCGGCGAAACGCAGGCGATGGTGGTCGCCACGCTGGGCACCGGCCGCGACGAGCAGATCATCGACGCACTGCAAGGCGAGTATCGCGATCGCTTCATGCTCCACTACAACATGCCTCCCTACGCTACCGGCGAAACCGGCCGCGTCGGAACGCCGAAGCGTCGCGAAATCGGCCACGGTCGCCTGGCCAAGCGTGCGCTGCTCGCAGTGCTGCCGTCGCCCGAGGAATTTGGTTACTCGATGCGCGTCGTGTCGGAAATCACCGAGTCGAACGGCTCGTCGTCAATGGCCTCGGTCTGCGGCGGTTCGCTGGCCCTGATGGATGCAGGCGTGCCGCTCAAGGCTCACGTGGCGGGCATCGCCATGGGCCTGATCAAGGACGGCCCGCGCTTTGCCGTGCTGACCGACATCCTTGGTGACGAAGATCATCTTGGCGACATGGACTTCAAGGTGGCCGGTACCGAAGAGGGGATCACTGCCCTGCAGATGGACATCAAGATTCAGGGCATCACCAAGGAAATCATGCAGGTCGCGCTGGCCCAGGCCAAAGAGGCGCGTTTGCATATCCTGGAAATAATGAAGGGCTCCATGACCGGCCATCGCGAGGAAGTTTCCACCTTCGCGCCACGCATGATCCATATCAAGATCAACCCGGAAAAGATCCGTGACGTGATCGGCAAGGGTGGCGCCGTGATCCGGGCGCTGACCGAGGAAACCGGCTGCGTCATCGATATTGAGGACGACGGTTCGATCACCATTTCTTCGGTGAATGCCGATGCGGCGCAGGTGGCCAAGAAGCGCATTGAGGACATCACCGCCGAGGTTGAAGTCGGTCGCATCTACGAAGGCACGGTGCTGCGCCTGCTTGATTTTGGCGCCATCGTCAGCCTGCTGCCGGGCAAGGATGGCCTTCTGCACATTTCGCAGATCGCCAACGAGCGGGTGAACGCCGTAGCCGATTACCTCAAGGAAGGCCAGGTAGTGAAGGTCAAGGTCATCGAGACCGACGACAAGGGACGCGTACGGCTGTCGATGAAGGCTATCGCCACCGAAGCGGCGGCGCCGGTTCCAGTGGCCCAATAAGTCTCCGTCGCAAATAGCAAAAAAGGACGCCGCGGCGTCCTTTTTTGTTGGTCGGTGCGTCCGGGTTCCTGAGTGCCCTACTTGCCAACCTGCTGTTGGCTTCGGCCGCTACGCTTAACGTTCGCTACGCTCACGTTAGCCTGCACCGAAAACAGGCTGGAATTACTTTCCAACCTGTTTTTCGCGGTGCTCTTCGAGGGTCTTGCAGTCGATGCAAAGCGTTGCAGTGGGCCTTGCCTCAAGGCGCTTCAGGCCGATCTCGACGCCGCAGGAATCGCAATATCCGTACTCGCCACTCTCGATGTGGGCAATCGATTCGTCAATCTTCTTGATCAGTTTGCGCTCGCGGTCCCGGTTGCGCAGTTCGAGCGCAATGTCGGACTCCTGGCTGGCGCGATCATTCGGATCGGCGAATACGGTGGCCTCGTCCTGCATGGTATGTACCGTGCGCTCGATATCCTCGCTCAATTCGTCCTTGAGGGAAGCCAAAATCGCGCGAAAGTGCGCGAGTTGTTTCGTACTCATGTAGCCCTCACCCTTTTTCGGGATGTAGGGCGGAAATTGCTTCTTGTGCAGAAGATCTTCAGTCATTGCAGACAATCCGTATTTTCGGAGAACGGGCTTTATAAACGAAACGGGGGACTACTGCAAGTGATGGTTTCGAGTGGGGGGCGCTGATCTTGATGCCGATATCCGCAAGGGTCATCTTGTCGGCCTCCACTGAAACGTTGTTTTTGGAGCAGTGGCCCGCTCCGGGATGTCGCGGGTTTTTAGACTTGTCCGGTTCTGTAGCACATGAATTGTCCGCTTTTTCTGTGGTGAGCGGGAATCGGTGGAGGGCGAAGCCCGGAGCCGGTTTCCACTCACCACGGCGCGTCTGGCGAACGGTTCAGGCGGCCTGTTTCAAGTTCTTGGTGATGGTTTTCCCTTCGGGGTTGTAGTCGGCCAGCTTGCGCGGACCATGAAACACCGCCAAGTCTCCGTTGGCATAGCGATGCACGCGTACCTTGGCTTTGACGTAGTGACAGCGATGCCGATCCGCCGGAATCTGTAAAATCAGCGTCTCGAAACGCACACAGTTATCGGCCCCGACCGTGCGTTCATGCTGTTCGCACAGAATGTCATCCAGGCTACCACCGACCCAGGGTACGAAGGCGGAACCGTCCTCCATCGCCGGTTGGGCAAACTCGGCGTTGAAGGCGGGCAAATAGACGGCCTGCAAGTAGCGATTGGCCGCGGCCATGTCGGTGATGCCGGCCAAGGCCAACTCCTGCGGCAAACGTCCCTGATGGGTGGCAAAGGCACGTTCCGATCGACCCCGGGCTTCAGGTGAATAGGCGGCGATCATCTCAATGCTCAACTGCGCCATGGCGCGTCCGAACTGGGTCAGATTCTGCTTGTCGACCTTCCCGCCCGCTTCGGGCGTATGCCAGTAGTGGCTACCCCGATCGCTGTAGAACGAACTGAACAGGCCCCGCGTATCGATCACCTCACGCACGCCACGGAAGCTGCTTGCCGTGCCTTCCTCTTCAACGAAGAACATCGACACGTGTTCGCTGGTGGCATCGTCCATCGTGACGATCAAATCCCACAGGGCTCCAGGCACCCATTCGTGGGTGCTGCCGTCCTGATGAATCATCATGCCCGGTAACGGGCGGCGTTCGCGCCGTTTGCGGTGCACCCCTCGCTTGGCCGCCCTGGGAACCAGTTCGGCGTCTTGCAGGCTTTTCTTGACCCAGGTGTAGCTCCGGGTGCCCCCTTCCCGTTGATACCAACTATGGAAATGCTTGACGTTCCAGCCGCTGTGTCGGCTGCGGTATCGCTCCGTCAGAGCCATGACTTCATCGACCGGCGCTCGCCGGTTTGAGGCCTGTTCCAGTCGCCGGTCAAGCAACCCTTCCAATCCGCCTGCCTCGTATCTCAACACGTACCGGCGGAAGCTCCGCTCACAAAACCCAAGTAACTGCGCCGCCTCCACTTGCGTCAGTCGCCCAGCATTCCAACCCTCATAGGCTTCTTCAAATCTCATCTTCCGGATCTCCTGTAGCAGTTCCGTCCGTCTCATAGCGCACCTCCTTCTGGGCTCTATGACAACCGGACAGATAACGTGCTACAGATCCGGACAACTTAAAAACTCACAACAGCGCTTTATTGCCTGTGTCGGGCAATTGCACCCGAAACCCAACACCCACCGCAGAGGCGCAGAGATGCCCTGAAGGAAATCCCCCTGGGGGACACAGAGGAATCGCA
>JANXRC010000226.1 GCA_025353195.1 Rhodocyclaceae bacterium | reverse complement strand
GGAAGCGGTATATCGGTTCCAGCTTGTCGCCATCGAGCACCGTGACATGATGGTCGCCGGTTTCGACCACGATGAACAGGTTCATCATGTCCACGCCCGTGAACACCGGCGCCGGCTGTGCGGGCAGGCTGCCCGGAGCGTAGCTGACAATGCGCGAGGCCTTGATGTCTTCCGCGCCAAGAGTCGGCGCTGGTGATACGGCGGTGTAGATGTAATCAACCAGCGCGGCGATTTCGTCCTTGCCGAGACGGTCGCCAAAGCCAGCCATCTGCGTGGCCACGCGCCCCTCGGTGATGGTCTTGATCGCCTCGGGCTTTTTCAGCCGCGCCAGGCTTTCCGGCAGCAGCGCCGGTCCGATCAGCCCGAGCCGGCCCGGGCCATGGCAAACGGCGCAATGCTGCTGAAACAGGGCCGGCGGCTCTGCAGCCTGCAGCGGCAGGGCGTTCGCCAACAGGAAAGCCATTACGGCAAGCTTCTTCATGCCATTCCAATCTCTTCGTCGGTCAGGTAGCAACCCGGATCTTCGGACCAGGGATCGCCGGTCATTTGCTGGGCACGCACCCGCGTATTGCCACCGCAGATGTCGAAATGGGCGCAGCTGCCGCAACGGCCGCCGATTTTGCGCGGATGCCCTTTGAGGCCGGCCATCAGCGGGTCGGAGGTATCCATCCAGATTTCGCCGAAGGAACGCTCGCGGATATTGCCCAGGTTGTGATGCCACCACATGGTATCGGGATGGACATTGCCGAGATTGTCGATGTTGGCCACGTTGATGCCGCTCGAATTGCCACCCCACTGCACCAGCTTGTGCCGGATGTGCGATGCCTTCTCGGGGAAGTGCCGCTGAACCCATTGCAGCAGATAGACGCCGTCGGCATCATTGTTGCCGGTGGTGAATTCCTTGCGCAGCCCTCTCTCCTGATAGTCCCAACAGGTATCGAACAACAGGTCCATCGCAGCGCGCGTCATCTGATGCTGGGCATCGTCCTTGCGATTCTTGTTGCCGCGCCCGGCATAGTTGAGATGGGAGAAATAGAAGCGGTCGATGCCCTCCTCCTCCACCAGCCTGAGCAGGCCTGCCAAATCCTGAAAATTGTCCTTGGTCATGGTGTAGCGCACGCCAACTTTAAGCCCCGCCTCGCGGCACAACCGGATGCCCGCCAGCGACAGATCGAAGGCGCCGTTCTTGCGGCGGAATTTGTCATGCGTCGCACCCAGCCCATCGAGACTGACGCCGACGTAATCGAAGCCGATCTCGGCAATCCGCTCGCACAGCGGGGCGTCGATCAGGGTGCCGTTGGACGAGAGTGCAGTGAAAAATCCCATCTGCTTGGAGCGTGCGGAAATCTCGAATATGTCGGGACGCAGCAACGGCTCGCCACCCGAGAGAATCAGCGCCGGGACGCGAAACGCCTTCAAATCGTCCATCACGCGGAAGACCTCGGCAGTGGTCAACTCGCCGGGAAAGTCCTTGTCCGCAGAAATGGAATAGCAATGCTTGCAGGTGAGGTTGCAGCGGCGGATCAGGTTCCAGATCACCACCGGTCCGGGCGGCTTGCGCACCGGCCCGATGGGTGTCGGCGCGGCAAGTTCCTGCATGAATTGCGAGATTCTGAACATGTGCGGATTAGACGCTCAAATGATTGGCTTCGCGTTGACAGCAGTCAATTTCGCGGCGCGATCGACTGAACCTTCATGAACCGTGCGCCCTTCAGGTGGGACGGAGCCACGGCATGCTCAGAATGATGGCCAGCAACAGGCCGTGTGCGCTCGCGGCGAGGACGGTCAGCTTGAGCGCCGGGGTCAGTTCGGTCGGCTGCGCTGCGCGGAACCAGAGCTGGTGTGCCGCGGCGATACTGGCAGGCGCGGGCAACAGCGCGACCAGTGCCACGACAGGGAGATGTCCGCGCAGTACCATCAGCAATGGCCAGCCGTAGGCCAGCACTGCGATCACCACGTAGCCCCAACGCGCCCGGGTAGCGCCCAGGCGCACCACCAGCGTTTTCTTTCCCGCGAGGGCATCCGCCTTCACGTCGGGAAACTGATTGATGTAAAGCACGTTGGCTACCAACAGGGCAAAGCCGAGGCCGGCGGCGACCGGCACGAAGGCAAAACCGTGGCGTTGCACGAAATCGCTGCCGATGACCACCAGCAACCAGCCTGCGGTCACGGCGAATTCGCCAAGACCGCGACTCTGCAGCTTCAGTGGCGGCGCCGAATAGGACCAGCCCACCAGCAGTCCCGCCAGGCCGATCAGCATCAATTCCGATCCGCTGACGGCCGTAAGCCATAGCCCTGCTGGAACCACCGCCGCCAACAGGGAGTAGCCGAAGATGCCTGTGGCGCGCAGGGACAGGATGCCGTTCTGGATGAAACGGCTGCCGCCCGTAAATGGGAACTGTCGTTCCGTGTTCGCCCCGTCACAGCCGGAAAGCGCGTCGTAGTAGTCGTTGATGACGTTGGCACCGGCGTGCGCCACGAGGGCGAAGAAGAGTGTCGCCGTGGCCAACGCCGGACCGACCGCAATGCCGGAAAACGCCGCAGTGGCAAGGCCCAGCAGACAGCCGACGAAGGTTACGGCAAGGAAGGCCGGCCGCGTAGCTGCAAAGTAGCGCAGCAACGGGTTGGGCAGGGCCTCCAGGGTCGGTTCCAACGGCTTCGGCAGGTATTGCTTGCGGGTCCGGATTTCGGTCATGCGGCGAAGCATGCCACGATCCCGCACCACGCGTTTGCGGCGACGGCGAAAGACAATCCGGCCCGCGTCAGCCCGCGATACGCAGCCCGGTCTTTTTCAGGATGGCGCTGCTGTAGAGAACGTCATGGGTCCGGCAAGCATCGCCGAGCAGCGCCGCGATCTGCGCCACCCGCGCCGCAACTTCATCTCGATTCTGGCTATGCACCATCGCGAACAGGTTGTAGGGCCAGTCCGGCAGGCGGCGTGGTCTCCGATAGCAATGCGTGACGAATTCCAGTGCGCCGACCTGCGCCCCCAACGCGTCGACGCGGGAATCATCGACATCCCATACCGACATGCCGTTTGCCGTATAACCGATGGCGTAATGATTGGGCACGGCGCCGATGCGACGGATCACGCCACAGTCGAGCATGCGCTGCAGGCGGCGCAGCACCTCCTCGGGGGCCATGCCCAACCGGTCGCCCAATGCGTCGTAGGGCCTCGGCACGCGCGGCAAACCGGCCTGGGTGGCAACCATCAGGCGCCGGTCGGTTGCGTCGAGTTCGGTATCCAGCTTGGCCTCCCGCTTCATCTCAGGCACGCAGCTTCATCTCGACGAAATATTCGCGCTCTTTCGGGAAAGCGAACACCGGCAAGCCTGTTGCGGCCTCGATCGCAGCAATGGCTTCGGCAATGCCTTGCGGCGTCGCCGTGGCAAGGACAAACCACATGTTCAGAGCGTGCTCGCGGCGGTAATTGTGCGCCACCTCGGGGAAGGCATTCACCTGCGCCACGACCCGCTCGAAATCGGCTTCCGGCACACGCATTGCCGCCAGGACAAAAGCGCCGCCGGCCCGCTCGATCTGGAACATGGGACCGAAGCGCGTCAGCACGCGACGCTCGAGCAGCGAATCAAGGCGCCGCAGCAGTTCTGTCTCGCTCAAACCGAGCGTTTCGGCAACCTGCCGGTAGGGCTCGGGGACCAGCGGGAAATCGCCCTGCAGCGCGTTGATCAGTTTCCTGTCGATTTCATCCAGCGTCGCGGCGGACGCTGTGGCCTCACGCATGGGCCAACTCTTCCGCCTTCTGGTTTGGCAACGCGATTTCGGCAAAATAGCGCGCGCCACACTGCTTGAAGCGCCGCGTCGAAAACAGTGCCTGAGCTGGCAGGCCTGCCAGTCGGCTCAAGTGATCGATCACCGGCTGCACTTCCGCGCGGGAACGGCCATGCACCATGCAATAGAGGTTGTAGCGCCAGTGCGGCAGGCTGCGACTGCGCCGGTAGCACAGCGTGACGCCGGCTTCGGCAGCGAACAGCCGGCCGATCCGGTCGACGTCCGCATCGGGTACGTCGAACACCACCATGGCATTGGCGCGGTAGCCCAGTTCCTGGTGGCGCACGATCACGCCAAAACGCTTGATCAGCCCCTCTTCGAGCCAGCCGCCGATCCGCGTCAGCACTTCGCTCTCGCTCATGCCGGCGCGCTCGCCGAGGCGCGCGAAGGGGCGCGCGACGAGTTCCAGGCCCGGCTGCAGCGCGGCAATCAGTTGCTTCTCGACGGCATCCGGCTCGCGCACCGGTGTGCTCGGGGTATCGACACGATGCTTGTGCGGCGACTTCAGATCGAAGCCAAGGTCGATGTGATATTCCTGCTCCAGCGGCAAGGAGATGACGGCGCAGCCCGTCTCGCGCTCGATCGCGGCCAGCGCCGCGGCCAGCGTGGCCTGATCGGCAGCGGTGGCGACGAACCAAAGGTTGTAGTGATGCTCGCGCTGGTAGTTGTGATTCACTTCCGGCCTGGCACTTACCTGAGCCGCGATCTGTTCAAGCTTCTCGGCGGGAGCGGCGAGGGCGGCCAGCGTCGAGGCACCGACCCGGCGCGGCGCAAACACCGCCCCGATGCGACTGATGGCCCCGCGCGCCTGCAATCGCTTGAGCGTCTCCAGAATCGCCGTCTGGTCAGCGCCGACTCTTGTGCCAAGTTGCCCGAATGGCTGTGCGACAACCGGAAAGTCCCGCTGCCAGCCATTGAGCAGGGCAAATTCGAGCGGGGTGTAGGCCGAGTCCACGATCAGAATCCGATGCGTGCAGCACGGCTGGTGAAAAAGATGCCTGAAGGCGCGTCAACGTCGAAGCCGCCCAGAGTCTGGAAGGTCTTCGTGTCGTAGATGACAACGCGGTTATCGTCGCGCGCAGACACCCAGACCGCCTCTCCGCGCGGCGTAAACTCCATGTGCAGCACGGCCTTGCCCGGCTGCAGGGTCTGTACCACCTTGCCCGTCAGCGTATCGATCACCTGCACCCAGCCGTTGTCCGGAATGGCGAAGTTGACCCAGATCTGGCGCCCGTCGGGACTGGCCATGACGAACACCGGCTGGCCCTTGACCGCCACCCGGCCGGTTTCCTTCCAGGTCGCCGCGTCGGCTATCAGTACCTCATGGCGGCCGACGGCCGGCAACCATGCGCGACCCGCCGCGACCGACCAGCCGCGCAGATGCGGCATCTTGAACACCGGCAGCTTTTCTTCGCCGCGACCGTATTTTTCGAGAATCTTGCGCGAGCCTTTTTCCGGCTGCCAGAGATCGAGCAAGGCGATGCCGTCCTCGCCAAACAGGCCGGCAAGGTAGTGGCGGCCGTCGGGCGTAACCAGCCCGTCATAAGGCTGCAGGCCTGCCGGATAGCGCTTGGTCACCGGCCGCTTCGGGTCGGTAAAGTCGCTGACCCAGATTTCGCCGCCTTCGAATAGCGCGTAGGCGAACTGATTGCCCGGCACGTCGGCCAGACCCACCACCTTGGAGAAGCTTCCCGGCGCGTACTCGGCGGGAACCTCGGCGAGCAACTCGAGCGTTTCTGAATCAAACGCCTTGATCCCGCCCGGCGTGTAGTTCTGCGCCACGACAATTCGCCCGTCCTGCGAGATCGAGCCGCCGATGGCATTGCCCGACTGCATGACGCGCTTGACGATGCGGGCTTCGAGCAGATCGACCTTGGTCAGGCCGCCATCGCGACCGAAGATGAAGGCGTAGCGGGCGTCACGCGAAAACACGGCGGAGGCATGCGAGAGATCGCCAAGACCGCCGATACGGGCATAGGGCTGACGGCTGCTGGTGTTTACGAGAGTGACATGGCCACTGGCGCGCTCGATAATCAGGCCGAGATCGCCGGTACCGCGCAGAGGGACCTGAGCACACCCCGCCAGAAAAACAAAAAGCAACCCGACCAGACGTGTCAGCATCAGCGGCGCTCCTCCGGAAACCCTTCCTGCAGATGGCTGACAATCCATTGCGCATCGGATGCCGACAGCATGGATTTCCAGCCCGGCATCGCGGTGCCTGGTCGGCCGTACAGTATGGTTGCGATCAGGCTTTCGACCGGCTTTTCACTCAGAGCCTGGGGCGTCAGCGGAGTACCCAGCCCCCCCTTCAGCGTCATGCCGTGGCACGAGCCGCAATCCTGCCGCACCATCCGAATCAGCGCCGTCTGATCGTCCGCATGGACAACCAAGGCAGGCAGCATCAGCAGCGCCGGTAGCAGGCCAAGGCCACGCACGGCGGTCTTATCCCTTCAGAATCCAGGCGACCACGGTTTTCAGGTCGGCATCATTGATCTTGTCGGCGGCATTGGGTGGCATCGGAATCGGACCCCATACGCCCACTCCACCCTTGCGGACCTTGTCGGCAAGCTTGGCAGCGGCATCGCCCTGCCCCTTGTACTTCGCCGCGACGTCCTTGTAAGCCGGACCCACGAGCTTCTTGTCTACGGTGTGGCAGGCCGTGCAGCCGCTCTTTTGCGCCATTTCCAGACTGGCCATGGCCGGCGCTGCAAGAGTACCGGCAAATCCTGCAACGAGCATCAGCTTGATGAGCTTCATTGACATTCTCCTTGAGTTGAAATGCCTGCCTGCCGAGTGCAGGCAGGCATTTCTGCGACCGATCAATAAATGTCGTGCTGGGTGTTGTTCACGTTGAACTTGCCGGTTGGGGTGATCAGCAGCTTGTCCTTGATGACGGCCTTCAGCTTGCGCGTCTTGTCATCCACCACCACGATCGCCGACTCCTTGTCCTTGGCGCTCCACACCGAGAACCAGACCTCGTCGCCCGCCTTGTTGTACTCCGGCTGGACGATGCGCTTGGCGCCATCGCCGATACCGGCCCACTCGGCGATCGGCAGGGTGACAAAGCCCTTGTCGAGGTTCTTGATGTCGAACACCGCAACCGATTGACTGATCTTGGCATCCGGATTCAGCGGGGTGTCGACCCACAGGTTATTCGACTTCGGATGCGTCTTGATGAACAGCGAGCCGCCGCCCTGACCCGTCAGCGTGGCCACCACCTTCCATGCCTGCGCCTTGTGCTTGACCGGATCGGTGCCGATCAGGGAGATGCCCTCATCGCCGAGATCACTAGTGGCCCAGACCGGACCGAACTTCGGATGGATGAAGTTGGCGCCGCGACCCGGATGCGGAATCTTGCCCACATCGACAATCGCTGCCATCTTGTCTTCCTTGGTATCGACCACCGCGATCTTGTTCGACGCATTGGCGGCAACCAGGAAATAGCGCCCGGTCGAATCCATGCCACCGTCATGAAGGAACTTGGCACCATCGAGCGTGGTCATCTTCAGGTTCTGCAGGTCCGAGTAATCCACCAGCATGATCTTGCCGGTTTCCTTGGCATTGATCACGAACTCCGGACGGAAGTGCGAAGCCACGATGGAGGCGACGCGCGGTTCCGGATGGTATTCATTATCAACGGTCATGCCGCGGGTGGAGACGATCTTGCGCGGCTTCAGCGTGTCGCCATCCATGATCACGAACTGCGGCGGCCAGTAGGTGCCGGCGACGGCATACTTGTCCTCGAAGCCCTTGAACTTGGAGGTCTCCACCGAACGCGCTTCGAGGCCGACCTTGAGCTCGGCCACGGTAGCCGGTTCGGCCATCCACAAGTCGATCAGGTTGAGCCTGGCGTCGCGGCCAATCACATACAGGTAGCGGCCGGATGCCGACATGCGCGAGATGTGCACCGCATAGCCGGTCTTGAGGATCGAAACGATCTTCTTGCTGTCGCCATCGATCAGGGCGATCTGGCCGGCGTCACGCAAGGTGACCGAGAACAGGTTGCCAAGGTTGAGCTTGTTCATCTGCTTGGTCGGACGCTTGGCGACCGGCACGACCAGCTTCCAGCTGGCTTCCATATCCTTCAGGCTGAACTCCGGCGGTTGCGGTGGCGTCTGCTGCACATAACGCGCCATCAGGTCGACCTGCTCATCGGTCAGTTCGCCCGACGTTCCCCAGTTGGGCATGCCCGCCGGTGAGCCGTACTTGATGAAGACCTTCAGATATTCGCTGCCGTTGGGTATGGTCTTGTCCGGTGTCAGCGGCTTGCCGGTGGCACCCTTGCGCAACACGCCGTGGCAACCGGCGCAGCGCTGGAAGTAGATCTCGCGCGCGGCATCGAACTCGGCCTTGCTCATCGGCGGGGCCTTGGGATTGATGTCCTGGTACATGTCGACGCCGGCAAGCGGCGAACTGCCTGCCTGGTACTGCATTTCCGCGCCAGTCGTCGGATGCTTTCCCTTCTCCTGGGCGAACGCATTGGCCATCGCCAGCGGCAGTACGGCCGCGACGATGGTACGGGCAATCCACTTCGATTTGGTCATTTTCTTTCCCCTTGGTTGGACGATCTAAAACGCTTCGCGGGCAGGCCTTCCCCGCGTTCCGAATCAGTATTTCACCGTCAGCTAACCCACACCTTGATGAAGGTCAATTATTTCGGGTGAATCGAAGGCTGCCGGGTCGAAGCCCGATCACCTGCGTCATGGGACAGACGCAATGTTATACTTTTGCCCTGTTCGTGGTGCCCGTGCATGGTTTTCCGTGCCGGGTGAAACGGGAAGCCGGTGAGAGCCAAACCCTCAATTCCGGCGCTGCCCCCGCAACGGTAAGGAAGTGCGAGTTCATCAACACGCCACTGGGTCGAACCCGGGAAGGCGATGAACTAAGACTTCCAAGCCCGGAGACCGGCCAAGGACAAATCAGCGAATGCGTTGCGGGGTTGCGGCGTGCCGGGGGTTTGTGTCCACCCCGTCCATCACCCTCACCTCCCAGGCATTCTTTCGCCACCTACCGGCTGCGGGGACGCTCGCCGGGCTTCGGGAGTATTTTCCATGCATAACCGTTTCGCCATCGCCGCCTGCGCGGCAATCCTGCTTTCTCCTTGTGCTTCAATCGCCGCGGATGATCCCGCGGCTGTCGTTGTCACCGCCACACGCTTCAGCGAGGCCGATTCGGGCGTGGCCGCCAACGTCAGCGTAATTACCCGCCGGGACATCCACAACACGCCCGCGCAGAACCTCCCCGACATACTCACCACCCGCGCCGGCATCGACGTTCGCCAGCTTGGCGGCGCAATGGGCCGGGACGCCACGGTCGATATGCGCGGCTTCGGCTCGACGGCCACCAGCAACACGCTGATTCTGGTCGACGGTCTGCGCGTCAATCCCATCGACATGGGCTCCATAATCTGGTCGGCCATTCCGCTGGAGCGCGTCGATCGAATCGAGATCGTCCGCGGATCGG
>JANXRC010000220.1 GCA_025353195.1 Rhodocyclaceae bacterium | reverse complement strand
CGCCGTGAAACCGGCGAGCCGCTGAGCCTGATGGCCACGCTGGCGGTCTGGAAGCGGAATATCGGCTGCTTCGGCATCTACTCGCTGATCCTGATCGTCATCTACCTGATCTGGGCGCGCGCCTCGCTGGTGATCTTCGCCCTGTTCTACCAGGGCGGCATGCCGACCCTGGGTAGCTTCATGAGGGAGATACTGAAATTCGACAATGTCGAATTCCTGCTGGCCTACCTTGCCGTCGGCGGCATCTTTGCCATGCTGGTGTTCGCCCTTTCCGTGGTGTCCATTCCGATGCTGCTGGAGCGCAACGAGGATACGGTCACTGCGATGCTCGCCAGCTTTCTGGCGCTGGCGCGCAACCTGCCGACGATGCTGATCTGGGGCGCACTGATCGCTCTGCTCGGGGCGCTGGGCATCGCCCTGGGTTTCGTCGGCCTCATCGTCACCATGCCGCTGGTGGGCCACGCCACCTGGCACGCTTACCGCGCACTGATCGAATCGCCCAAGCCATGACCCAGCGCAGGAACATCGCGCTGCTGGCCGCAGCGCAGGCCTTGCTATTGACCAACGGCATCACGCTGGTGGCCATCAACGGCCTGCTCGGCCTGCAACTCGCCGCCGACAAGCGCCTGGCCACCCTGCCGATCACCACCTATGTGATCGGCGGTGCGCTGGCAACCCTGCCCGCAGCCTTCTTCATGAAACGCTACGGCCGTCGGGCCGGCTTCATGCTGGGCTCCGGCCTCGGCATGCTCGGCGCGCTGATCGCCGCGTTCGCCGTCAGCCTCGGCAGCTTCTGGCTACTCTGCTTCGGCACCGTGTTTGCGGGCGTCTACAACGCTTTCGGCCAGCAATACCGATACGCCGCGGCCGACGCCGCATCGCTCGACTGGAAGGGCAAGGCGATATCCTTCACGCTGGCCGGCGGCATACTCGGCGGCGTGATCGGTCCCGAAGTCGGCAAACTCACGCGCACGCTGCTGGAGCCGACCTACCTTGCCAGCTATGGCGCGCTGATCGGCTTTGCCGCGCTGTCCATGCTGATCGCCAGCCGGCTCGATATCCCGCCGCTGTCGGTCAGCGAACAAAAGGCGGTCGGCCGGCCCTTGCGCCGGATCGCACGCCAGCCCGCCGTCGTGGTTGCGGTCTTGGCCGCCGCTTGCGGCTACGGCGTGATGAACCTGCTGATGACAGCAACGCCGCTGGCGATGGATATCTGCGGCCTGCCCTTCGCCGATACCGCCTTCATCCTGCAATGGCATGTCATCGGGATGTTTGCGCCTTCATTTTTTACCGGCGGCCTGATCAAGCAATTCGGCGTTCTGAACATCCTGATCGTCGGTGCGGCGCTGATGTTCGTTTGCATCGGCATTGCACTTGCCGGCATCACGCTGATGCATTTCTGGTGGGCCCTGGTGCTGCTGGGCGTCGGCTGGAACTTCCTGTTCATTGGCGGCACCACGCTGCTCACGGAGACCTATCGTCCGGAGGAAAAGGCCAAGGTGCAGGGCACCAACGACTTCATCGTGCTCGGCGTGCAGGGCCTGACGTCGCTGTCTTCCGGAATCCTGATCAGCAGCGAAGGCTGGGGCCGCCTCAACACCTACGCCCTGCCCATCGTCGCCATGACGGCGCTGGCGAGTATGCTGCTGTGGTTGCACCGACGATCCTCCCATTGATGAGAAGCTCCATGAATCCCGTCCTGCTGGTTGTCTCCGCGGTACTGGCCGCCTGTCTGTACCTGGTCGGACTGGCGCTCGACATGTTCTGGCTCAAGTTGCTGACCAAGCCCTGGTTGGTGGTCGCGCTGGCCGTAGCGGTGTGGCACCACGCCGGCAGCGGCGCCGGGCGCCGGATCGC
>JANXRC010000216.1 GCA_025353195.1 Rhodocyclaceae bacterium | reverse complement strand
TTCGTCGTGGAATCGTTGCGCGGCTTTCTTGTCGGTAGTCCCAGCGCTTCGTCGAACGCGTTCGCCGTTATGGGTGATGTAGACGTACCACGTTTCCTCGACTTGGTAGAGCGACACGGCATCTCCTCCTTCAGCTGGTTGGCCGGATATTGTCTACGAAGATGTTCAGCGAGATCAAGGTCCAGAAATCGCCACTCCTTGCCAATCTTGGCGCCGGGCACCAAACCCGCCTTTGCGCGGGCCTGTAACGTATTCGGGTGAAGGCCGAGAAATCCAGCAGCCTCACGGAGATCGAGGGTTCTCATGAACCAGATTGAAACAGATGCGTGTTCCGAAATGGCCGTCAAAAGCGCACGCGCCTGATGCTTTTCAAACCAGGTCGGCTTTTTCCGGGAGCCTTCGCTTCCTTTCCGCCAAGCCTGCAGTAAGGATGTCCCAATCAGACCGACCTTACCAATGCGGGTCATCCCAGTCTGTCCAGATACCGGGCAAAAGTGACGGAGAAAAAGGCCGTGGTCCGGTATCTGAAGAAGCGGCAGCCCGTGGTGACGGAGCTGTTTGAGCGAATCGTCGAAACGACCTCGTTGGAGCAGTAGTCATCGGCAACCCAGTGAATGGAGTCGCGCCTAATTTGACATTGCCATAGTCGCGGAAAGGCAGTACATTCGCAAGGCCGCCACAGATGGATTGAGCCATGCCTCGCAATAAGTGTGAAACCCTGTCCATTCGGACGACAGGAGAGATCAAAGAACTGATCCGTCAAGCGGCCGATCGCGAGCATCGCTCAGTCGCATCGATGATCGAGATACTTATTCTCGACCATGCCGAACTGCATTTATCCAAGCCTGGAGCAAGGCAGACTCGCAGCAAGAAACCCAACGCCAAGCAGAGACGCGGAGAATGATTTTTTCTCAGGCAACCAATAACCGCACCGCTTTGGCTTGGGGAGGCAAGGTCCAATGAATGTGTTCGAGCTTCGCAAGCAACTGGTCGATGACTATGGTGCTTTTGCCCGATCGTTTACCAAGATCAAGTCAGCCGATATCCGCGATCAGCTGCATGAGATTTATGCCGGCGACCGTTTCTGGCCCGAGCCGCTGCTCCAGATCAATCCAAACTACATGGCGGGGCCAACTGTTGCGGATCTGGCTAACTCCGGCGAATTGCACCCTCTCTGTGCATCGATTTTCCAAGTCAAGGACGAATCGAGTGGCGATCTGATTCCACTCCGGCTGCATACCCACCAGGTGCAGGCCCTGTCTGCCGGAAAAGCGGGATCGAGCTATGTAGTCACTACCGGAACAGGCTCTGGTAAGTCTCTATGCTTCTTTATCCCGATCATTGATGCGATCCTGCGCGAGAAGGCATCCAATTCCGCGCCGCGCACTCGAGCCGTCATCGTTTACCCGATGAACGCGCTGGCAAACAGCCAAATGGAGGAACTGGAGAAGTTTCTCCAGAACGTATCTCCGAAACCCGTCACCTTCGCGCGCTATACCGGGCAGGAAGACGGCGCCATGCGTGAAGTCATTTCCAACAATCCGCCGGACATCCTGCTGACCAACTTCGTCATGCTCGAATACCTGATGACGCGGCAGGACCCAATCGACAAAAAGGTCATCGGTAACTGTGCCGGGTTGCGGTTCCTTGTCCTGGATGAGCTTCACACCTATCGCGGGCGACAGGGCGCCGATGTGGCTTTGCTGGTGCGCAGGATCAAAGCCTCCCTCGCCGGAGAGGGGCTGCAGTGCGTGGGTACGTCCGCCACCATGGCCAGTGGCAACGAGCTGGATCGCAAACAAGCTGTCGCGGAAGTTGCATCCAAGCTTTTTGGTACCGCCATCACCACCAACAACGTCATCGGCGAAACGCTTCGTCGAGTCACAAATCCTGACGAAACGGCTCATTCCGTCAAGTCGAAGCTGGCGTCCGCGTTGTCTGCAACGATTCCTGACGCCATCACGGACGCTCAATTGGTGGATCACCCACTTGCCATTTGGGTCGAAACCAAGCTCGGCCTGGAAATAGAAGACGGAAAGTGGATCAGGGCCAAGCCCCAAAAATTGTCGACTGCCGTGCAGTGGCTGGTGGAAGACAGCGGCCTTTCAACGGCAGAATGCACCCCCGTGCTGCAGCGTTTTCTGATGCTTGCTTCGCTGTCTGAAAAAGACCGCCCAAGTGGTCACCACACCTCATCACGCGGCTTCTTTGCCTTCCGGCTACATCAGTTCATATCCGGCGCCGGTACGGCATATAGCACCATTGATCCCCCGGGACAGCGCATCGTTACCACCAATGGTCAGCAATACCTGCCGGGCCAGGACGAAAAACGCCTCTACCCCATCCACTTCTGCCGCGACTGCGGCCAGGAATATTTCCCGGTCCTGCTTGAGGACCGCGACGGTATCAAGCAGGTACTGCCACGCGAGATCGAAGACGTTCCCGTATCACGGGAAGACGATGAGGAATCGGCTGACAGTCGGCAGAAATACGGCTTTCTGGCTCTGCATCCCGACAATGGATCACTGGATTTTTCAGATCGCACCGAAGATTACCCAGAGAGCTGGCTGGAGTATGACGTTCAGGGTAACCCGAGACTGAAGGCCACACCGGCACGCCAGTATCGATCCAAGCCGATCAAGGTTGAAGCAACCGGCAGTGTCGGCACCGGTACCGATGCCTGGTTTCTTCCCGGCAAATTCCGGTTTTGCCTCAACTGCAAGGCTGTGCATTCCGCCCAGGGCAAGGACAGCAACCGGCTTGCCTCGCTGTCCTCGGAGGGCCGCGCCTCGGCCACGACCATATTGACGCACTCGATTTTGCGCTGGATGGATAGTCAATCCGGGCAGAGCATTCCGCCGAACCGTCGCAAGTTGCTTGGCTTTACCGACAATCGTCAGGATGCGGCACTTCAGGCCGGGCACTTCAACGACTTTCTATTCGTCAGCGTTTTGCGGGCCGGAATTCTAGGGGCGGTAATCAAGGCCGGAGGAGGAGAGGATGGCGGCGGCTTAACGTCAGACCGCATCGGACAGACAGTCTCGCGTGCGTTGGGTTTCGAGCGGGCGGATATGCGTGGCGAATGGTTACTCAATCCGGACCTCTCGGGTGTTCAGTTCGTCAATGCGCAGCGTGCCTTGCGGGAGATGCTGAGCTATCGTGTCTGGGTCGATCAGCGTCGCGGGTGGCGCTTCACCAACCCGAACCTTGAGCAGCTCGGTTTGCTGTCCATCGACTACGAAGGGCTTGCCGAGTTTGTCGCCGATGAATCCTATTTCAAAAGCAGCCATGAGCTGTTGACTGACGTTACTCCGGAAACTCGCCTGGCGATCTATCGCGAACTCTTCGATGTCATGCGACAGGGGCTGGCAGTGACTGCCGACGTGCTCGCCGCCGCCGATGCCGAAGCGCTCAAGGCACGCTCCCGAGATCTGCTGCGCGCGCCATGGGGCTTCGGTCGAGAGGAGCGCCCGCGCACCGCGCGCTACCTCATGCCGCAGGCGCCCAACCGGCGCGAGAACAACCTCGGTGACGAAGACCTGATCGTGCGAGCTGGGCCGCAAAGCGCTTTGGGTCGGTGTTTGCGCGCTCCCAGCCTGTGGGGCAACGATCCCCGTGCCGCAGCGCTCAAGCGCGAGGACTACGGCAACCTGCTGAAGGATTTGCTCCTGGCCGCGGCAAAGGTCGGGCTGGTGCTCGAAGTACCCAGCCCCTTCAGCGGCTTCACCGGATGGCAACTCAATGCCGGCTGCGTGTTGTTTCGCTGCGGTCAAGGTGTCGCCCAGCGCGGCGCGATGGATAACCAGTATTTCCGTAATCTGTATAGCAATCTGGCCGGCGCCCTGTCCGACGGCTTTCATGTTTTCCACTATGAGGCGCGCGAACACACGGCGCAGGTCGATGCCGACCGCCGCGAAATCCGCGAAATGCGCTTCCGCTTCGGTGATCCGGAACAGGACGCACTGAAAAATCGCGCTACCAAACTCGCCGAAATCGGCGAGAACAATCGATTCCTGCCGGTGCTGTTTTGCTCGCCGACCATGGAACTGGGTGTCGATATTTCGGCGCTCAATGCCGTCTATCTGCGCAATGTGCCGCCCACACCAGCCAATTACGCGCAACGCAGCGGGCGTGCCGGACGCAGCGGCATGCCGGCATTGATCCTCACCTACTGCGCAGCAAAAAGTCCCCACGATCAATACTTCTTCGCCAATCCACCCGCCATGGTGCATGGCGAAGTGCGCGCACCAACCCTCGATCTGGCCAACGAAGACCTGATACGCAGCCATCTCCAGGCCGTCTGGCTGGCGGCCACCGCATACCCGATCAAGCCGTCGATTGCCGAGGTAGTGGAGCCTGACGAAAAGACTGACCTGCCTCTCCGCAAGGAAATAGCAGAAGCGCTGTCCAGGGCGTCCATCGCACCAGACGCGACGGCGCGGATTCTCAAAGTCATCGAACTGATCGAATCCGATCTCACGCCGGAAACCGCGCCCTGGTTCAAGGGCAAGCAGCAGCTTGCCGACGACGTCGTGAGCAATGCCTTCAACCGTTTCGACCATGCGTTTACCCGCTGGCGCGACCTGTTCATGAGTGCCGCCCGCCAGCGCGACCTCTCGCGCCGCACCATGGATACGCACAGTCTGCCCGAACGCGAACGTAATGCCGCGCGCATTCTCCATGGGCAGGCCATGGATCAGCTCGCCTTGTTGCAACGGGGCAAGGAGAGCTTGTCCAGTGACTTTTATACTTATCGCTACCTGGCTACCGAAGGCTTCATGCCGGGCTACAACTTTCCACGTTTGCCACTTACCGCCTTTATTCCGGGCAGCGCCGACCGGGGCCGGGGTGCCTACCTCCAGCGCCCACGCTTCCTTGCCTTGGCCGAATTCGGGCCACGTAGCCTCGTCTACCACGAAGGCCGGGCCTATCGCGTGGTGGCCGCAGCGCTGGGTGTTCGCCAAGGGGAAACGGTATCGGGCGGCCAACTCCCAACGGATACCGTGCTGGTTTGCCGCACCTGTGGTGCCGCGCATTTCCAGTCCGATCCCAGCGACCACGATGTTTCCCACTGTCGTTCATGCGCCGTGGCGCTCACCGACAACGTCGAAATCGTGCGCAACCTGTACCGGATCGAAAATGTGCGCACCAGCCCGGCGGACCGCATCACGGTCAACGACGAAGATCGTCTGCGGCAGGGATTCGAGCTACAGACCACGTTTCGCTGGTCTCGACGTGAAAATGGCCAGCCGGATGTCCGCTCCGTCAGGGCGGCAGACGCTGCCGGCGAAATCGCCATCCTCCGCTATGGACCCAGCACCGAGATCAGCCGTTTGAATAAAGGTCTGCGTCGGCGGGCCAACCAGACCCAGCACGGTTTCCGCATCAATCCCATGAACGGCTATTGGTCCAAGCTGGAAGACGAGGACAGCGAGGCCAACGACGACCCGACAAAGATCGCCAACCAGTGGATAGTCCCTTGGGTACGCGACCAGAAAAATGCGCTTCTGGTGCTGCTGCCTGATCCCGAGATTACAGAAACCACCGTGGCCACTGTCCAATACGCGCTGAAACGCGGTACCGAAGCCGTATACCAACTGGAAGAATCCGAGCTTCTGGCCGAGCCATTGCCAGACCGGAAGCGCCGTAATGGCGTGTTGTTCTACGAGGCCACGGAAGGCGGGGCGGGGGTGCTCTCGCGCATCGTTGGCGAGCCAGAGGCCATCGCCCGCATCGCCCATGCAGCGCTTCGCCTGCTGCACCTCGACATTCCCGAATATGGCCAGCCATTGCCGTCGGTAGATGCACTTCAGGATCTGCCCGAAGCCAATTGCGTCGCGGGCTGCTATCGCTGCGTGCTCTCCTACTACAACCAGCCGGATCACCCGATCATCGATCGCCGCGACCGCTTGGCGCGCAGCATCTTGTTGCGGCTCGCCGGTGTGCGCACCCAGATTTTTGAAGCCATGCCACCCAAGGCCACGCCCGGTTCAGCCTCTGCACCGTCAAAAGGTTCGGACGGATTCGACCCCAGTGCCCACGGCCTGCCAGCCGTCGACCTGCTGGATGGGGAAGTGGCCGGCATCCCCGTGCTGGCCGCATGGCGCACGGCCCGCGTCGCCCTGGTCCATTGCGGGGATGGTTTGGATGCAAATACGGCTTCGCTGCGAGAGCGGGGCATGACCGTCATCGAGCTTCCAGCGTCGGCAGATGATCAACTCGCGGCCATCCTGCAATTGAAAGCCCATCTTCAATGAGTGCAGTGCCGGCCGTAGAACTACCCAACCACTTCGCGCCTGGCTCACTGGTCCGTGCGCGTGGCCGCGAGTGGATCGTGCTGCCGGGCGGCTCCCTCGACGAACTTCACTTGCGACCCCTGTCTGGTTCGGAAGAAGACGCAACCGTACTGAGCCCGGCTCTGGAATTTGAACCCGTAGTGCCGGCCACCTTCCCGCCGCCGGATGGCCGCTTGCGCGCCAGCCAGGAAACCGCGCTGCTGTTGCGGGACGCGCTGCTCATGTCGTTGCGTCGGGGCGCCGGGCCGTTTCGCAGCTTCGGTAATCTTGCCTTCGAGCCGCGCACCTACCAGCTCGTGCCATTGCTCATGGCGCTCAAGCTAGACACGCTCCGGCTGCTGATTGCCGACGACGTGGGTATCGGCAAAACCATCGAGGCCGGCATGATCGCCCGCGAGTTGCTCGACCGGGGCGAACTCAAACGATTCGCCGTGCTATGCCCGCCGCATCTGGTGGAGCAGTGGGTGTGTGAACTCGACGACCGCTTTCACATCAAGGCCGTGGCCGTCACCGCCGGGAGCGCCGCCCGGCTGGAACGTGATGTCGGCACCGTCTCCGAGAGCATCTTTACGGTCTATCCGTTTACGGTGGTCAGTCTCGATTTCATTAAGAGCGACAAGCGGCGTGGCGAATTCTCGTCCCGTTGCCCCGAG
>JANXRC010000215.1 GCA_025353195.1 Rhodocyclaceae bacterium | reverse complement strand
CCCCCCCCCCCAAAAACCCCCCCGCCGGCCAGTGCGGGAAACAGGGCGAGATAGAGGCAGAACAGCAGGGTTGCGGCGGCGGCGGCCAGGGGTTCCATGCCGCCGAACTGCGAGAGGCTGACATAGATCCATGACACGCCGAAGAGGAAGCAGCCGGCACCCCAGGCCAGTCCGAGCAGCATCGCTCGACGCGGGGTGGCCGCCTTGCGCCAGAGGAAGAACAGACCGCCCAATGCAAGAGTCGGCGCTGGCCATACGGCGAAATACGCGTCGAAAGGCGCGAAACCAAGGACGCAGATCGCGCCCAGAGCAAACGCAGTGGCTGCGGCGAGCAGTGGGCCGGCCTGTTGTTGCGGCGTCATTCGCCCGCGGAGGGAGGCGTTGAAAGCGGCAGATCCTTCTGCGGATCGACCAGCAGGGTATGCACGCGGCGGCTGTCGGCGCGCAGTACCTGCATGCGCAGACCGCCGATGTTAAGCACTTCGCTGCGCTTCGGCAGGCGGCCAAGCTGATGAATCACCAGTCCACCAACCGTATCAAAGTGTTCGTCCGAAAAGCCGGTGGCGAAAGCGGCGTTGAAGTCGGCGATTTCGGTCACGGCCTTGACCCGATAGCGGCCGGTGTTGTCCTTGACGATGTTGTCGGCGGTTTCGTCGAAGTCGTATTCGTCTTCAATGTCGCCGACGATCTGCTCCAGCACGTCCTCGATGGTGATCAGTCCGGCGACGCCGCCATATTCGTCGACCACGATCGCCATGTGATTGCGCGATGCCCTGAATTCGCGCAGCAAGACGTTCAGCCGTTTTGATTCGGGAACGAATATCGCCGGGCGCAGGGTGTCGCGCAGATCGAATTCCTTGCCGGCAAAATAGCGCAGCAGGTCCTTGGCCAGCAGGATTCCGAGCACATCGTCCTTGCTCTCGCCGATGGCGGGAAAGCGCGAGTGCGCAGTTTCGAGCACGATCTCGACGATCTGCTCCGGTGAATCGTTGATATCCACCACGTCCATCTGCGCGCGCGGCACCATGATGTCGCGTACCGCAATGTCGGCCACGGAAAGGGCGCCTTCGATGATCGACAGGGCGTCGGCGTCCATCAGATGGCGCTCGAATGCGCTATGCAGCAGTGCAAGCAGTTGTTCGCGGTCTTCGGGTTCGCGCAGGAGCAGCGCGGAAAGCCGTTCGATCAGACTGGGTCTACTGGAAGGGTCCATTGTCAATCGAAGTCAAGCATAAGGATCGGGGTAACCGAGAGCACCCATGATTTCGCGTTCGACCGCTTCCATGCGTTCGGCGTCAGCGTTGCCGGTCTCGTGGTCATAGCCCTGCAAATGCAGCATACCATGCACGATCAGGTGCGCGAAGTGGGCTTCCAGCGACTTTCCCTGTTCCTTCGCTTCGCCTTCCACCACCGGCAGACAGAGCACCAGATCGCCGCAAAGGCGGTCTCCGGATTCGTAGGGAAAGGACAGCACGTTGGTGGCGTAGTCGCGTCCCCGATAATCGCGGTTGAGGCGCTGGCCTTCTGCGCTGCCGACGATGCGCACCGTCACTACGGCAGTCTTGCTGCACGCCGCGCGAACCCAGCGGCGAAGCTGCGGCCGAGTCGGGGCCTGGCCCTTGCCACCCGGATACTGAACCGTGAGGCTCAGCTCAGGTTGCCGGCGTTTGGCGGACGGCACCATGCCTCTCGTACGCGTCGACAATGCGTGCCACCAGCGGGTGGCGCACGACGTCCGAGGCATCAAAGTCCGTGAAGGCGAGACCGCGGACATCGGCCAGAATGCGGCGCGCTTCGACCAGACCGGACTTCTGGCCGCGCGGCAGGTCGATCTGCGTTACGTCGCCGGTGACCACGGCCTTGGCGCCGATGCCGATACGGGTCAGGAACATCTTCATCTGTTCCGGAGTGGTGTTCTGCGCTTCGTCGAGGATGATGAAGGCGTGGTTCAGCGTGCGGCCTCTCATGTAGGCCAGCGGCGCAATCTCGATGTTCTGCTTCTCGAACAGTTTGGACACCTTTTCGAAACCCATCAGGTCGTATAGCGCATCGTAGAGCGGACGCAGATAGGGATCGATTTTCTGCGCCAGATCGCCGGGCAGGAAGCCCAGCCGCTCGCCCGCCTCGACTGCGGGCCGGGTGAGGACGATGCGGCTGACCAGATCGCGCTCGAAGGCATCGATCGCCGAGGCCACCGCCAGATAGGTCTTGCCGGTGCCCGCCGGGCCGATGCCGAAGGTGATGTCGTGATCCTGGATGTCGCGCAGGTACTTGGCCTGGTTCGGCGTGCGCCCATGCAGGTCGGTCTTCTTCGTCAGCAGCCCGGCATTCGGTTGCGCCGCTGCGTTGCGGTTGCGCGTGATTTCGATCAGGCCGAGCTGGAGTTCGTCGATCGACAGCGGTTCGCTCGCCTGTTCGTAGAAATGCTGCAAGGCCCTGGCCGCCAGTCGTGACTGAGCCGTTTCGCCGCTGATCCGGCACTGCTGGCCGCGACGGCTGATGGTGACATCGAAGGCGGCCTCGATCTGGCGCAAGTTCTCATCCAGCGCGCCGCAAAGATTCTGCAGCCGCACATTGTCGAGTGGTTGCAGGCTGACTGTCAGTGGGCGGGGCGAAGTGTTCAGCGATTTGCTCAGGGTATCTGACCCGAATGGCTGATATCTCAGGCGTGAACAGGTATGTCAGCCTGCTCCGGAAGCTTGGCGACTTCACCACGCAAACTGTGAGGCAGAGCGGCGGTGACGGTGACATCGATAAAACGACCGATCAGGCGCTCGTTTCCGGCGAAGTTGACCACGCGATTGTTGTCGGTGCGCCCAGCCAACTCGCTGGCATCCTTTCGCGCATGGCCTTCGACCAGGATGCGCTGCGTGGTGCCGACCATCGCCTGGCTGATCTTCAATGCCTGCGCTTCGATGGTCTTCTGCAAGTGCATCAGGCGCCGGATCTTTACCTCCGGCGGCGTGTCATCGCGCATGTCGGCGGCAGGTGTGCCGGGCCGCGGGCTATAGACGAAGGAGAAGCTGTTGTCGAAGTTCAGTTCCTCGACCAGGCGCATGGTCTTTTCGAAATCCTCTTCGGTTTCACCAGGGAAGCCGATGATGAAGTCGGAGGACAGCGAGAGATCGGGCCGTGCCGCCTTGAGCTTTTTGACCAGTGATTTGAATTCGAGCACGGAATAGCCGCGCTTCATCGCCGCCAGGATCCGGTCCGAGCCGGACTGCACCGGCAGATGCAGATGCGAGACGAGTTTCGGCGTCGTACGGTAGACGTCGATCAGCCTTTGCGTCATCTCGCGCGGATGCGAGGTGGTATAGCGGATGCGTTCGACGCCGTCCATGTCGGCCAGGGTTTCGATCAGGAATGCAAGGTCCGCTGTTTCGTCACTGCTATCGCCATCGTCGGCGCTGCCCCCGAACTGGCCCCGATAGGCATTGACGTTCTGGCCGAGGAGGGTGATTTCGCGCACACCGCGCTGGACCAGCCCGGTGATTTCAGCCACCACATCGGTCAGCGGGCGCGAGACTTCCTCGCCGCGCGTGTAGGGCACGACACAGAAGCTGCAGTATTTGGAGCAGCCCTCCATGATCGAGACAAAAGCCGAGGTGCCGGTAACACTGGCCGGAGGCAGGGCGTCGAACTTCTCGATCTCGGGAAACGAGATATCGACCTGTGCCCGCCCGCTGCTGCGCCGCGCGGCGATCATCTGCGGCAGGCGGTGCAGGGTCTGCGGGCCGAAGACGAGATCCACATACGGGGCGCGGGCGACGATGGCCGCACCTTCCTGGCTGGCGACGCAACCGCCGACGCCGATCACCAGGTTCGGGTTGAGTTGCTTGAGGTGCCTGATCCGGCCCAGATCATGGAACACCTTCTCCTGCGCCTTTTCGCGCACCGAGCAGGTATTGAACAGGATGATGTCGGCTTCCTCGGGGTTTTCCGTCTTGACCACGTCATCGCTGCCGGCCAGCACGTCGGCCATCTTGTCGGAGTCGTATTCGTTCATCTGGCAACCGAAGGTGCGGATGAACACTTTCTTTGCCATCGTCGATCGCGAGAAAAATGAGGAAGAGCGCGGATTATAGAACAGCCGCAGCAGCCGGCTGTTTGCTACCATCGCGGCCATGACACACCCCGCAGTCGTACTTCTCTCCGGTGGCCTCGATTCCGCCACGGTCTTGGCCCTGGCGCGCGAACAGGGTTTCGCCTGTCATTGCCTGTCGCTCGATTACGGCCAGCGCCATGGCGCCGAGTTGCACGCGGCGGCGTGCGTGGCGGCTGCGCTGGGGGCGACCGCGCATCGGGTGCTGAAGCTGGATCTCGGCCAGCTCGGCGGCTCGGCACTGACCGACCGTTCGATCGCGGTGCCGACGGCAGGCGTCCAGCCGGGAATTCCGGTGACCTACGTGCCGGCGCGCAACACCATCATGTTGTCATTGGCCCTGGCCTGGGCCGAGGTGGTGGGTGCTCAGGACATCTTTGTCGGCGTCAATGCCGTGGATTACTCCGGCTATCCCGATTGCCGGCCGGAATTCATTCGGGCTTTCGAAACGCTAGCCAATCTGGCGACCAAGGCAGCGGTTGAAGGCCGGCCGCTCAAACTGCACGCGCCGCTGATCGACATGAGCAAGGCGCAGATCATCGCCCAGGGCGGCCGGCTCGGCGTTGATTACGGACTGACGGTGTCCTGCTATCAGGCCGACGCGGAGGGTCGCGCCTGCGGCTTGTGCGACTCCTGCCGGTTGCGCCGCCAGGGCTTTGCCGACGCCGGATTGGCGGACCCGACCCGCTACGTCAGTGGCAATTGATTGCCATTATTTGCAGCCAAAGAAGACTGATTCCGCACGCCGGCCACTATTCTAGAATGGCCTGCTTTACAAGAGTTTAGCCACGCTCAGGGCTTGGGGGAGATTCATGGAATTCACTATTCATCTGCAGGTTCTGGGGATTGTTTTCGTGACCGCCATCGTCATGGGCGCGGTGGCCAACAAGACCAACTTCTGCACCATGGGCGCTGTTTCAGACTGGGTGAACATGGGTGATACGGGGCGTCTGCGGGCCTGGATGCTGGCCATTGCGGTGGCCACGCTGGGCGTCGTGGTGCTCGAAGCCTCGGGCAAGGCGGTCATCGGCACCAGCACCTTTCCGCCCTACCGGACGCCCAATCTGGCGTGGCTGCGCTATGTGTTGGGCGGGTTGATGTTCGGCATCGGCATGACGCTGGCGTCGGGTTGCGGCAACAAGACGCTGGTGCGCATCGGCGGCGGCAACCTGAAATCCCTGGTGGTCCTGGCGATTGCCTCGGCCTGCGCCTACGCCATGTTATGGACCAACTTTTACGACACGGTATTCGGCAGCCTGATGTCGGTGACCACGATCAATCTGGCTGGCGCCGGCAAGGCCAGCCAGGCGCTGGGGGAACTGACCGGGATCGGCAATACGGCGTTCGGCGTGGCGCTGGGAGTTGCGTTGCTGGGTTTCGCCTTTTCGTCACGGGACTTTCGCGGCAGCTTCGACCACATCCTGGGCGGCGCGGTGATCGGCATCGCCGTCATTGTCGGCTGGTATGTCACCGGCAGTTCGATGGGGGCGGCCTGGAAGGAATTCGCCGATTTTGCCGACGTCAAGCCGTTGCGGGTCGAGACACAGTCCTTCACCTTCATGAGCCCGATGGGCGATTTGGCCCGCTACGTGATGAATCCGGCCGATACCTCGCTGATCAACTTCGGCATCATGGCGCTGGCGGGCGTGATCGTCGGCTCCTTCCTGTACGCGGTCATCAGCCGCAATTTCCGTGTCGAGTGGTTCGTCAATCGAGGCGACTTCGCCAATCACGCTGCGGGCGCCGCGCTGATGGGCATTGGCGGCGTGTTGTCGATGGGTTGCACCATAGGCCAGGCGATTACCGGCGTCTCGACGCTGGCCCTGGGGTCGGTGCTGACCCTGATTTCGATTGTGGCTGGTGCCGCCGGCATGATGAAGTATCAGTACTGGCGGCTGATGCGGGAAGCCTGAGCAGCCTGCCGACGTACCCGGACATTGTGGCGGTCGGCCGAAGAGCAGTGATAATTCCGATTTGACAGGGACTCCGGCGATTGGTTAGAATGCTCGGCTTTCCGAGAAGCGCATGGGCGGATTCCATCCCTTGCCGCGCGGCCCGGGCCATTGAAGCAAGCAAGGAACACGAGAATGAAGACATTTTCCGCCAAGCCGCATGAGGTCCAGCACGACTGGTTTGTCGTCGATGCGACGGACAAGGTACTTGGCCGCCTGGCGTCCGTGATTGCGGGCCGGCTGCGGGGCAAGCACAAGGCCATCTTCACGCCGCACGTCGATACCGGCGATTTCATCGTCGTGGTCAACGTCGAGAAGCTGCGCGTCACCGGCAACAAGGCCGAAGACAAGAAATACTATCGCCACACGGGCTATCCGGGCGGCATCAATGAAACCAACTTCACCAAGCTGCAGCAGCGTTTCCCCGGCCGCATCCTGGAAAAAGCCGTCAAGGGCATGCTGCCCAAGGGCCCGCTGGGCTATGCGATGCTGAAGAAGATGAAGTGCTACGCCGGCGCTGCCCACCCGCACACCGCCCAGCAGCCGAAGGCGTTGGAAATCTAAGGAGTTTTGATGGCAGTCACCCAATATTATGGTACCGGTCGTCGCAAGACGGCCATTGCCCGCGTGTTTCTGCGCACCGGCAGCGGCAAGTTCGTGGTTAACGACAAGCCGGTCGACGAGTTTTTCTCGCGCGAAACCGGCCGCATGGTCGTCCGCCAACCGCTGGAACTGACCCAGCACACCAACACCTTCGATATCCTTGTGAATGTCGAAGGTGGCGGCGAGTCCGGTCAGGCCGGTGCCGTGCGGCACGGGATTACCCGCGCCCTGATCGAATACGATGCGACTCTGAAACCCGCGCTGTCGACCGCCGGATTCGTCACCCGAGATGCGCGTGAGGTCGAGCGCAAGAAGGTCGGCTTCCGCAAGGCGCGTCGTCGCAAGCAGTTCTCGAAGCGCTAAGCATCAACGGCTGTATCGCTGTTGTTCAAAAGCCGCCTTCGGGCGGCTTTTGCGTCTTATGTCCGCGCCTGAGGCGCGGACGGTATCCCCTGGTGGGATTACGGGTTACCATCAACCATTCGCTGCAAGGAGTTTGGCATGATCAAGGCGGGAATCGTCGGCGGCACGGGTTATACCGGGGTGGAACTGCTGCGCCTGCTGGCAAGGCATTCCGATGTTGAACTGACGGCCATCACTTCGCGTGGCGAGGCCGGAACGGCGGTTGCCGAGATGTTTCCCAGTCTCCGTGGTGCCGTGGGTCTGAAGTTCAGCGATCCCAAGGATGCACCGCTGCACGAGTGCGATGTCGTGTTCTTCGCCACCCCCAACGGCATCGCCATGCAGCAGGCCGCGAGTCTGCTCGACTCGGGCGTGAAAGTCATTGATCTGGCGGCTGATTTCCGCATCAAGGACGTGGCGCTGTGGGAGCAGTGGTATGGCATGAGCCATGCCAGTCCGGCGCTGGTGGCCGAGGCGGTATATGGCTTGCCCGAGGTAAATCGCGAGCAGATTCGCAGTGCCAGGCTGGTGGCGAACCCTGGTTGTTATCCGACGGCGACGCAATTGGGCTTCCTGCCTCTGGTGGAAGCGGGCTGCATCGACCTTGACTACCTGATCGCGGATGCGAAGTCGGGTGTGTCTGGCGCTGGTCGCAAGGCCGAAATCGGCATGCTGTTTTCCGAGGCGTCGGATAATTTCAAGGCTTACGGGGCGTCGGGCCACCGTCACCTGCCGGAAATCCGGCAAGGACTGGCGCGCGCCGCCGGGAAGCGCACGGTCGGCCTGACCTTCGTGCCGCACTTGACGCCGATGATTCGTGGCATCCATGCGACGCTCTACGCCCGGATTACCCGCGAAGAGGATTTTCAAGCATTGTTCGAGCAGCGTTACGCCGCCGAGCCTTTTGTGGACGTGTTGCCGCCAAACTCCCATCCCGAGACGCGTTCGGTGCGCGCCGCCAATACCTGCCGGATCGCGCTGCATCGGCCGCAAGGCGGCGACACTCTGGTGGTGCTTTCGGTGATTGACAACCTGGTCAAGGGGGCAGCGGGGCAGGCAGTGCAGAACATGAACATCATGTTTGGTGTGGACGAATGTTCGGGCCTTTCTCAAGTTCCCGTTTTGCCTTGACGTTGAGGCGGCTGCGTAGCCGCTTCGGCATTTCTGCACCGCGGGTCGCGGTAAGGACACATCTGCCGTGGTACTGGCGGGCGTTGTCCGTGGTGGTTCTTGCCGGCGCGTCGCTGGCATTGGCCGGATGGATTTATGACGCCGGGCAGCGCTTTGCCGGCTTTCACCAGGGCGCCAGTGAACACGAAATAGCCGGGATGCGGGAGCGCATCACCCAGTTGGAGTCTGAATTGGAAGCGGCCCGCACGGTGGCGAATGCCAGCGAAAGCCGCTTGCGAATCGAAAGCACCTCGCAGGAGCGGCTGTCCGGTCAGATCCGGACGCTGGAAGAGGAGAACACCCGTCTCAAGTCGGATCTGGCGACATTTGAAAGCTTGGCGGGAGGGCCGGCCGGGGATACCGGCCTGGCCATCAGTCGGCTGCAGATTCTTCCCGCAGGCGATGGCCAATATCGCTATCGCCTCCTGGTGGCACAAACCTGGGACAAAAAGGACAAGGAATTCAATGGCACGATCCAGCTGATTGCAACCGTGCAGCGAGGCAAGGAGACTGTTATGATGCAGTTTCCAGCCGCAGGCGATCCCGCAACTGGCCAGTATCAAGTGAAATTTCGCTACTTCCGACGCTTGGAAGGGACGTTCAAGGTGGCCGCAGATGCGCGAATCCAGCGCGTTGAGGCGCGTTTGGTTCAGGATGGCGTGGTCAAGGCCAGTCAGAGCGTGGCTCTTTGAGCCGCACGCTTTCCCAAGAATCACAGGTCAGGAGATTCCAATAATGTTTGGCAAGAAAACCAGCAAGCCGCAAGGACGCATCGACAGCCTGATTGGCGTCGGCACTTCGCTCGATGGCGATGTGACCTTTAGCGGTGGTCTGCGCGTGGACGGCGAAATCAAGGGCAATGTACGCGGCGTCGACGGGCAACCGGCGACGCTGGTGATCAGCGAGCACGCGCGGATCGAGGGCGAGATCTCCGTATCGCATCTGGTAATCAACGGAACCGTGATTGGGTCGGTGCATTCAAGCGATTTTCTTGAACTTCAGACGCGCGCCCGGGTCACTGGTGATGTCGAGTACAGCACGATCGAGATGCATCTCGGGGCCGTAGTGCAGGGCCGCCTGGTGCATCAGGGCTTGCCGGCGAAGGCAGTAGAATTGAAGCTGGCGGCCAGTAATTGACCTTCTGCCCTATTGAAACCATAATTTGCGGACACACATAGTGTCCCATTGCGCCATACCCCACAGGAGAACACCATGAACGCACCCACCGAAATGCCTGCACCGCTCAATTTCACTGATAACGCAGCGGCCAAGGTCAAGGAACTCATCGCCGAGGAAGGCAATCCCGAACTCAAGCTGCGGGTGTTCGTGACCGGCGGCGGATGCTCCGGTTTCCAATATGGGTTCACTTTCGATGAAGTGACCAACGAAGACGACACCGTGATGGAAAAGGGCGGCGTGGCGTTGCTGATCGATCCGATGAGCTATCAGTACCTGGTGGGAGCTGAAATTGACTACTCCGAGGGTCTTGAGGGTTCGCAGTTTGTGATCAAGAACCCGAACGCCACCAGCACCTGCGGCTGCGGATCGTCCTTCTCGTCCTGATTCGAATGCGTTGAACGGAAGGCGCGGGCCTGTGGGCTCCGCGCCTTTTTTCGTTATGTGCCCGGCGGGTTTACCGCGGGTATATGGCGCCGAGGATTCGCGGCCCGCGGGCCCCGGTCACTTCCGCAAGGTTCCCCGGTTCGCCGCGCAAGGTGCGCCATGCAAGCCAGGCAAAGGCTACCGCCTCGACCCAGTCGGCCGGTTGGCCCAGAGAGTCGGTGCTGGCGACACGGCAGTCCGGCAGATGGTGTTGCAGGCGAGCCATCAGAGCCAGATTGCGGGTTCCCCCGCCACAGACGAAAAGTTCGTGAGGGCTGCCGCACCAGCGGCCGATGGCTCGAGTCGCAGTTACGGCGGTGAGTTCGAGCAGGGTGGCCTGGACATCCACCGGCCGTTCGCTGCCGGCAAGACGACGCTCAAGCCACGGGATGTTGAACTCGTCGCGGCCGCAGCTCTTGGGCGGGCTGGCGGTGAAGAATGGATCATCGAGCAGGCCGTCCAGTAGTTCCGGGCGTAGCCGACCCTGGGTCGCCCAGTGTCCGGCCTCATCGAAGCGCAGTCCCCGATGCCGCTCGATCCAAGCGTCCATCAACAGATTGCCGGGACCGCAGTCGAAGCCCCTTACCGGTTGGCCGGGGTTCAGGTCGGTGAGGTTGGCGATGCCGCCGATGTTGAGAATGGCCCGATGCCGCTCCGGATCGCCAAATGTTGCGGCATGAAAAGCCGGTACCAGCGGCGCGCCTTGACCTCCCGCGGCAACGTCGCGGCTGCGGAAATCGGCTACAACGGTGATTCCGGCAAGTTCGGCCAGCAGGGCGGGATTGTTCAACTGCACGCTATAACCGGCTGCCGGCTGATGGCGGACGGTCTGCCCGTGGCAGCCGATGGCCGCAACCTGCGGCGCATTTACCTTGGCGTCGACCAGTAGCTGGCGCACCGCTTCTGCGTAACAGCGCGCCAATTCGTTGGCCAACAGCGCGGCGGAGTGAATTTCATCATGTCGCGCCGTCTGCAGCTGCAGGGCCTGCTGACGAATGGTGGCCGAGAACGGCAGCCAGAACGTTGCAAGCGTGCGCGGTTGGCCTGCGGAGAAGTCGACCAGAACGGCATCGACGCCATCAAGGCTGGTCCCGGACATCAGTCCTACGACCAGCGACACGGTCAATCCGCCTGGGCGAGGTCGAGTCCGCGAATCAGGTCGAGGCGAGCGAGTTGAGCCTCGGTTCGCTCCCGGAACCGGGCCAGCTGCTGTGGCATCAACGGCAGCGCACTGGGCAGGGCCATCGCCAGCGGATTCTGATGCACCCCGCTGACGCGGAATTCGTAATGCAGGTGCGGGCCGGTGGCGAGTCCGGTGGCGCCGACGAAGCCGATTACATCACCCTGACTGACGCGATTGCCTTTGCGCAGGCCGGGTGCGAAGCCCGACAGGTGACCGTAGAGCGTGGTGTAGCTGCTTTGGTGGCGCAGGATGACGACTTTGCCGTAGCCCCCTTGTACACCCACGTACTCGACAATGCCGTTGCCGGTGGCCTTAACCCGGGTGCCGACCGGAGCGCCGTAGTCGATGCCCTTGTGCGCACGCCACTGCTGCAGAATGGGATGGAAGCGGGCGGACGTGAATCCCGAGGTGATGCGTGAGAACTCGAGCGGCGAGCGCAGGAAGGCCTTGCGGATGCTCTTGCCGTCGGCGGTGTAGTAGCCGCTGCTGTTTTCGCCGCCGGCCGGGTCGGCGAACCATGCCGCACGGTAGGTCTTGCCGTTGTTTACAAACTCCGCGGCGAGAATGCGCCCGCTACGCACGGCACGACCGAGGTAATTGACTGATTCGTAGATGACGGCAAAGCGGTCGCCCTTGCGCAGATCGCGGTGGAAATCGATGTCGCCGCCGAAAATATCCGCCAGCTGCGTTGCCACCGCGTCCGGAATTCCTGCCGCATCCGTTGCGCCGAACAAGGAAAAACGGATTTCGGCGGACTTCATGACCACCTGGGTTTCCAGCGGCAGGGCCTGCTCCGAAGCCGAAAACTGGTCGCCCCGGCGTTCGACGACCAAAGCCTGGTCCTTGCCGCCATTGAGTGGGAAGACGAGCATCTGCAGCTCGCCTTGCGCGCCGGTTCGCGCCGTCAGGTTCTTGCCGGGGCTGAGCTGGCGGAACAGACTATGGGCAGAGGCATTGCCCTTCAGAAAGCCGACAGCCGCCGGATCGTCAACACCGAGACGCTGCAGCAATCCCATCACCGTGTCGCCGCGCTGCACACGCTCTTCGCGCAGGAAGCTCTGGCCGTTGTCGGTAGTCGTGTCGAGGGGCGGCAGCGCCAACTGCTCGACTACCTGCTGCTGTGGCATACCTGTCAAACGGGAGTCATTGACCGTGCCAAAGGCGGCCACCATGCTGAACAGCGAAACGCCGACCACGCCAACGCCGGCCCAGAAATGCCCGGGTCGTTCGGATCGGTAGTGATGGAGTTGCGCTAAAATCTCGCTCTTGTTTTTATGCAATTGGATGGGCGGGCCGCCGAAAAAGTCGGGTGAGTGTAGCAAATATCCCCTATCCGTCAAACCGGGTTAATCATCATGGTCGATATCGACTCCCAACTGGCACTGATCAAGCGCGGCGCCGACGAACTGCTGATCGAGTCCGAACTCGTCGAAAAGCTTAAATCCGGCCGGCCCTTGCGGGTCAAGGCGGGCTTCGACCCGACCGCGCCGGACCTTCATCTCGGGCATACCGTGCTGATCAACAAGCTGAGACATTTTCAGGATCTCGGCCACCATGTGATGTTTTTGATCGGCGATTT
>JANXRC010000207.1 GCA_025353195.1 Rhodocyclaceae bacterium | reverse complement strand
TGCAGGTCGCCGACAGCCAGCCCGTAGCGGGCCAGCTGCTCGCGGTCCGGTTCGATGTTGAGGTAGAAGCCGCCGGTGATGCGCTCGGCGAAGGCCGAGGTGGTGCCCGGCACAGTCTTAACCACGGCCTCGATCTCCTTGGCCAGCTTCTCCATTTCGTTCAGGTCCTTGCCGAAAACCTTGATCCCGATCGGCGTGCGGATTCCGGTCGACAGCATGTCGGTACGCGCCTTGATCGGCATGGTCCACGAGTTGGCGACGCCCGGGAACTGCAGCGCCTTGTCCAATTCGGCGATCAGCTTGTCGGTGCTCATGCCGGGCCGCCATTCGGCTTCCGGCTTGAGATTGATCACGGTCTCGAACATCTCCGTCGGCGCCGGGTCGGTCGCCGTATTGGCTCGGCCGGCCTTGCCGTAGACCGAGCTGACCTCGGGGAAACTCTTGATGATCTTGTTCTGCGTCTGCAGCAGTTCAGCCGCCTTGGTGATCGACATCCCCGGCAAGGATGCCGGCATGTAGAACAGCGTGCCTTCGTTGAGCGCCGGCATGAACTCGCTGCCGAGCCGTGAGGCCGGATACAGGCTGACGGCCAGCGTTGCCAGCGCCAGAGCAATGGTGGTGCGCTTCCAGCGCATCACCCAGGCGATGATCGGTCGATAGACCCAGATCAGGACTCGGTTCACCGGGTTCTTCGCCTCGGGCAGGATCTTGCCGCGGATGAACAGCATCATCAGCACCGGCACCAGCGTCACCGACAGCATGGCCGCGCCGGCCATGGCGAAGGTCTTGGTGTAGGCCAGCGGCGAGAACAGGCGGCCTTCCTGCGCCTCCAGCGTGAATACCGGCAGGAATGAAACCGTAATGATCAGCAGCGAAAAGAACAGCGCCGGCCCCACTTCCTTGCAGGCGGCGATCATTGCCTCGGTTCGCGACTCTCCCTCCTTGACCCGCTCCAGGTGCTTGTGCGCGTTCTCGATCATGACGATGGCGGCGTCGATCATGGCGCCGATGGCGATCGCGATGCCGCCCAGGCTCATGATGTTGGAATTCATGCCGAGCAGATGCATGGCGATGAAGGCGATCAGGATGCCGACCGGCAGCATCAGGATCGCCACCAGCGCGCTGCGCAGGTGGAGCAGAAAGACGAAGCAGACCAGCGCGACAATGATCGATTCCTCGGCCAGCGTGCGCTTCAGGGTGTCGATCGCGCGATGGATCAGTTCGGAGCGGTCGTACACCGTTTCGATGCTGACGCCCGCGGGCAGTCCGGGCGCCACCTCGGCGATCTTCTCCTTGATGTTGTGAATCACTTCGAGCGCATTCTGGCCGTAGCGCGCCATGACAATGCCCGACACCACCTCGCCCTCGCCGTTGAGCTCGGTCAGGCCGCGCCGCTCGTCCGGCGCCAGTTCGACGCGGGCGATGTCGCGGATCAGCACCGGCGTGCCCTTGTCGCTTTTCACCACCAGCATTTCGAGATCGCCCTTGCCGCGCAGATAGCCCTTGCCGCGCACCATGTACTCGGTCTCCGCCATCTCGATGGCGCGGCCGCCGACGTCGCGGTTGGAGTCGCGGATCGCCTGGGCCACCTTCATCAGCGGAATGCCGTAAGCGCGCAGCTTCACCGGATCGACGGTGACCTGGTAGGTCTGTACGAAACCGCCGATGGAAGCAACCTCGGCGACGCCGTGGGCCTTGGTCAACTGATAACGCAGGTACCAGTCCTGGATGGTGCGCAGTTCCGCCAGGGTCTTGTCCTTGGCCAGCAGCACGTACTGGTACACCCAGCCGACTCCCGTGGCATCCGGCCCGATCTGCGGCGTGATGCCCTTGGGCATGCGGCCGGCAGCGAAGTTGAGATATTCCAGCACGCGCGACCGCGCCCAGTAGATGTCGGTGCCGTCCTCGAAGATGATGTAGACGAAGGACGCGCCGAAGAAGGAAAAGCCGCGCACGACTTTGGATTTCGGCACCGAGAGCATGGCCGTGGTCAAGGGATAAGTGACCTGGTCCTCCACCACCTGCGGCGCCTGCCCGGGAAACTCCGTATAGACGATGACCTGCACGTCCGAGAGATCGGGCAGTGCGTCGATCGGCGTCCGCAGCACGGCATAAATGCCGGCGAGGACGACGAACAGCGTGGCGAGCAGAACCAGGAAGCGGTTTCGTGCCGACCAGTCGATGACATTGCTGAGCATGGCGTTCCCCGCCTTAATGAGCCGAATGGGCCGTGGGACGCGAAGCGCCGGTGCCTTCGAGCTTGACGATCACCCATTCGCCGGGCTTGCGCTCGACGAAGGTAAACTCGATCGTCGCGCCGGGCTTGAGATTGCCGGTCAGTCCGGAATTGGCCAGCGTGAAATCCATCGTCATGCCCGGCCATTTGAGGCTGGCTACCGGGCCATGCGTAATGGAT
>JANXRC010000206.1 GCA_025353195.1 Rhodocyclaceae bacterium | reverse complement strand
GCTCACCGATGCGGTCAAGCATGATGCGTCCGACGTCCATTTCGAGCCGGAAGCCAGCTTCCTGCGCATTCGCTATCGCATCGACGGCATCCTGCGTCAGATCCGCGCCCTGCACAAGACGTACTGGGCGGCCATGGCGGTGCGCATCAAGGTGATCAGCGGCATGAACATCGCCGAAACCCGCGCCCCGCAGGACGGCCGCATATCGCTCAACATCAGCGGCCACGCCGTTGATTTCCGCGTCGCCTCGCAACCGACCATCCACGGCGAAAACATCGTCCTGCGCATCCTCGACCGGCAGAAAGGCATCGTGCCGCTGGACCGCTTGGGGTTGGACGACTACCAGATGGGGCTGATGAAGCTGATGGTGGCGCGCCCGGAAGGCATCATCCTGGTTACCGGCCCCACCGGCAGCGGCAAGACCACCACGCTCTACTCGGTGCTGAACCATATCAATGAAGAGGGCGTGAACATCATGACCCTCGAGGACCCGGTCGAGTATCCGATGGCCATGATCCGCCAAACCTCAGTGGCGGAATCCGCAAAACTCGATTTTGCCAACGGCATCCGTTCCATGATGCGCCAGGACCCGGACATCATCCTCGTCGGCGAAATCCGCGACGCGGACACCGCCGAAATGGCCTTTCGCGCCGCCATGACCGGCCACCAGGTGTATTCGACCCTGCACACCAACTCCGCGCTGGGGGCAATCCCGCGCTTGCTCGACATCGGCGTGCTGCCCGACATCATGGCCGGCAACATCATCGGCATCGTCGCCCAGCGCCTGGTACGGCGCCTGTGCACGCACTGCCGCAAGCCCTACCCCGCCGAAGCCCACGAATGCAAGCTGATGGGCGTCGTCAGCGGCCAGCCGGCCCCCATCCTCTACCGCGCCACGGGGTGCGACCACTGTGAATACCAGGGCTATCGGGGCCGCATTGCGATCATGGAGATGCTGCGCCTCGACAACGATCTCGACGATCTCATCAGTCGCCGCGCCGCGCAGCGCGAGATTCGCGACATGGCGCGCGACAAGGGCTTCCGCCCATTGTCGGAGGACGGATTGCGGCGCGTGAGGGACGGCTCCACCTCAATCGAAGAAGTGGGTCGCGTCATCGACCTCACGGAGCGGATGTAGCCGCTCCGCGGCACCGCGCACCCACGCACGCAACCTCGCACGCACCCTTACCATGGCCCTCTATGCCTACAAGGCGGTTAACACCCACGGCAGAAGGGTACTGGGCCGCCTTGAAGCCATCAACCTGATCGACCTCGAAATGCGCCTGAAGCGCATCGACCTCGACTTCATCAATGGCGATATCGTGAAGCAGGGCGGCCTGATGAACCGCGCCAGCATCACCCGCCCGGAACTGATCAACTTCTGTTTTCATCTGGAGCAGCTTGCGCGCGCCGGCGTGTCGCTGATCGAAAGCCTTGCCGACCTGCGTGACACCACCGAAAACCCGCGCTTTCGCGAAATCCTCGCCAGCATGGTGGAAAGCATCGAGGGCGGCAAGACGCTCTCGCAGGCGCTTGCCGAACATCCGCGAACGTTCGACGGAGTGATGGTGAGCCTGATCCGCGCCGGCGAAGAAACCGGCGCCTTGCCGCGAGTGCTCAACAATCTGCTTGAATCACTCAAATGGCAGGATGAACTCGCCGCCCACACCAAGAAGCTGATCATGTATCCGGCATTCCTCGCCACGGTAGTGGTCGCCATCACGCTGTTCATGATGATCTACCTGGTGCCGAAAATGGCCGGCTTCATCCGCAACATGGGGCAGGAATTGCCCATGCAGACCAAGATACTGATCGCCACCTCGGAATTCTTCGTCAGTTACTGGTATGTCGTGCTCGGCCTGCCGCTCGTCCTTGCCGCCATCACCGCCTTTCTGGTCAGCACCAATCGGGCGGCGCACTACCGCTTCGACGACATCAAACTGCGCCTGCCTTATCTCGGAGAGATCCTGCGCAAGATTATCCTGTCGCGCTTCGCTTCCGTTTTTGCCATGATGTATTCCTCGGGCATCACCATTCTCGATTCGATCAAGGCAACCGAAGACGTGGTCGGCAACCTGGTAATCAAGGAAGGCCTGGAAAAGGTCGGCGACCTGATCGCCGAAGGCCAGAACGTTACCGTCGCCTTCCAGAATGCCGGAATGTTCCCGCCACTGGTGCTGCGCATGTTGCGCGTCGGCGAGAGCACCGGTGCGCTCGATGCTGCACTGACGAATGTCAGCTACTTCTACAATCGCGATGTACGTGAATCGATCGAGAGGGTGCAGGCCATGATCGAACCGGTCATGACCGTGACCATAGGCCTGCTGCTCGGCTGGATCATGATGGCCGTACTGGGCCCGATCTACGACATCATCACCAAGATGAAGACCTGATGGCCGCCAAGCGCATTCTGCTGCTCAATGGTTCCTTGCTCACGGCGCACTACTGGAGTGGAGGCCACATCAAGGTCGAGGGCGAGTTCACCCATGAGCCGGTGGGCCTGGAAGCATTCGCCACCTATCTCAGGAAGCATCGCTCCAGCCTGTTCTACCTGCTGGCGGATATCGCCGAAGAGGGCTTCCAGCTCGAAGACCTTCCCTATGTCCAGGGCGGCGACCGGGAAGCTCTGCTGCAACGCCGCCTCAGCCAGTACTACTACAACACGCCCCTGGCGGTAGCCGCCTCATTGGGCCGCGCACCGGCCGGCCGGCGCGATGAAAAACTTTTGTTCGCCGCGCTCACCCGGATCGAGACCTTCACGCCCTGGCTGGATACGCTGCGCGACGCGGAAGCCATACTTGCCGGCGTCTATTCGGTACCCCTGGTGCTTGCCGAATGCGCTCCCCAACTGTTGGCCGAAAGCGGCCCGGTCTTGTTCGTCAGCCTGACCCGCGGCGGAGTGCGGCAAAGCTTCTTCGACAGTGGCAAGCTGCATTTCTCGCGGCTGTCGCAACTCGCCACCCGCAGCCTCGACGAAATCGGCCGCACCAGTGCCAACGACTCGGCCAAGATATTCCAGTATCTCGTCGCCCAGCGCCAGGTTCCACCTGGTGCCGCCCTGCGTACCGTGGTCCTGGCCCACGTCGAGCAGATTCCGGCATTGAAGGATTTCTGCCGCGACACCGGCGAGCTCCAGTTCGAATTCATTGACCTTGCCGCCACAGCCCGCCAGCAGGGGCTCAAGGATATTCCGGCAGACAGCAACGCCGACAAGCTGTTCATCCACTGCCTGGCGACCAAGACACCCGCGCAACAGTTTGCCCCGGCAAGCGAGACACGCTTCCACAAGCTCTGGCAGGTGCGCACCGCGTTGACCAGCACCGCGTGGATCGTGCTTGCCGGCTGTCTGCTGTTTGTCGCCAAGACCGGCTTCAATATCTACGACCTTGGCGACACGACCGAGGCCACCAAGGCCCTCACTGCGACCGACACCTTGCGCTACAGCACCATTCTCGAGGGGCTGCCCAAGATCAGCATCAGCCCTGACAACCTGCGCGCACTGACCGGACGTGTCGAGGCTCTGCAAAAACGTGCGCCGGAAATGGAGCCTCTGCTCACCCACCTGAGCCTTGCGCTGAACGACAGCCCGAGAATTGAACTTACCCACCTCACCTGGAAGATTGTCAATCGCCTCGATGCCGGTCAGAAAGGTTCGGCGGACGCAAAGCGAATTGGCGCAGCGCAGCCCACAGCATCAGCCTCGGCCGGCGCAGAAAGTTGGGTGGCCATCGAGATTCAGGCGCGACTTCCACTCGGCATGGTCAGTGACCAGCGCGCCCAGATCGAATTGATCGAAGGCTTCGCCGCCCGGCTGCGCGACCCGCAGACGGAGGTCCAGATACTCGCCCGGCCCTTCGACATCGAGTCCGACAAGTCGCTCAGGAGCGCCAGCGAAAGCACCGACGCGCAACTTGCGGATGCACCGAAGTTCGCCTTGCGTATTTCGCGGTTATTGTGAGAAATTCGGTGACGAATAGGATGAATGAGGCATGAAGCTGGACGCCAAAGACCTCAAGCGCCTGCAATGGGCCATCGCCTTCCTGGTCGTCATGGCTCTGCTTGGCGGCGGCTCGGTATGGACGATCCAGCAATTGAAGAAGAGCAGCGAAAAGACGTTCAAGGAAGCCACCGCGGCACGCCAGGACATCCAGACCAGGCTTGCGCGGGCGCGCGTCGAGGAACAGGAACTGCGCGACAAGATCAGCCGCTTCCAGACCCTCAAGGCGCGCGGCTATATCGGCGCGGAACAGCGCCTGGACTGGATTGAAACCATCGCCCGCATCAAGGCTGCGCGCCGCATCTTCAAGCTGGCTTACGAATTTGCGCCGCAGCGGCCGGTGGATGCCAGCGTCCTGCCCGGAGGTGCGTCAGCCGGAGGCTTCGAGATCATGTCGAGCCAGATGAAACTGCAAATCGAGCTGCTGCACGAGGGCGAACTGCTGGCGTTTCTCGCCGATCTGCGCGATACAGTGCCGGCGCTGCTTCAAGTCCGCTCCTGCACCATGGAGCGCATTGCACCCAGCACCACCAATCGCGGCAATAACGCCCAGCTGAAGGCCGAGTGCATACTCGAATGGATTACCTTGAGGGAGGCCAAATGACAATTCCAAGCCGGATGATGTTCGGCCTGGTCGGCCTGACCCTGCTCGCTCCAGCGTGCGCCGCGGCCGCCCCGGAGTTGGGGCGGCTCTTCTTTACACCCGAAAGAAGAGTCACGCTGGAACGCCAGCGCACATTCAACATTCAGGAAGCGCAAACCCTGCAGGGCAACACCATGAGCCTGGACGGCGTCGTCTATCGTTCCAGCGGCAAGGCGACCGTATGGATCAACCGCCAGGCACAAACCGAGAGCGAAGCTTCGCGCACCGGCGTCAGTGCAGTCATATCGCCCAGGACCCCGGGCAGCGCGCTGCTCGCACCGGGTGACGAAACACCGGCGCAACTCAAGGTGGGCGAAGCCATGAACCGGGCAACGGGCGAGCGCAATAACCGGCTCGGCGGCGGTACCGTGGTGACGCCGGCTACTTCC
>JANXRC010000196.1 GCA_025353195.1 Rhodocyclaceae bacterium | reverse complement strand
CCGAGCAGCACGAACAGCGGCTGATGCAGCGCGAAAGCAACAATGCGCTTGATCATTTGGCGCCTGGTTTGAAGAAGGTCGCGAGTTGCAGATTGCCCTCGACGAGTACCTGCTCGCCCTCGCTCACCCCCGACTTGATGTCGATCAGTCCATCATGTTCGCGGCCGACCTCGACACGACGGCGTTCAAACTGGCGGGCACCGAGCTCGACCATGACGTAGCGCTCGCTGCCCTGCAAGAGCACTGCGCGCGCCGGCACCTGCAGGGAATCACTGGCGGTAACGGGCAACACGGCGATGACAAACATTTCGGCCTTCAGGCGGCGCTCGGGATTGGCGACGCGGGCACGGACCTTGATGGTCCGCGTCGCCGGATCGACGAAATCGGCCACATGCTCGATGCGCGCGGACAGCCGCTGCCCGGGATACGCTGCCAGTTCAAGGCCGATTTCGACACCGGGTCGCGCGGCAGCGAGGTCGTCTTCGCGCGCTTCGACCTGCACCCAGAGCGTCGTCGGGTCGGTGACCACGAACAGCGGAGCGGCAAGTGTCTCCGGTTTGATTTCCTGACCCGGGTTGGCGTTGCGCTCTACCACGATGCCGTTGATCGGGCTGGTGATGGCAAAAGTCTGTTCCGGTCCGTCGCCCCCCATGCCCTTGACCCGAGCCTGCGCCCGCGCCCGCTCGGCGGATGCGCGGGAGAAGTCTGCCTCGGCCTGGTCCAGATCCTTCTGTGCCACCACCCCCGCCGTGTGCAGCTCGCGGGTGCGCGCCAGCGCTTTTTCCGCCAGGCGGAAATCCGCTTCGGCACGCCCCAGGTCGGCTCGCGCCTGCCCGAAATCGGGCGAGGACAGCGACAACAGGCGCGTCCCTGCCCGCACCTGGTCGCCCGGTTTGGCGTTGATGCCGGCGACGCGGCCGGCGACCGGCGGAAAGACTCGCACGCTGGTATCCTCGTTCCACACCAGTCGGCCGGACAGTCTCAGGTCATGACCTGTATCGCGCGTCACAGCAGCCTTCTTCAGCCGTCCGGGGTCGTCGTCCGGCGCCAGCGTCAGACGCTGGCCCTCGACGGTCGGAACGCCGGATGCCTTCGGTGCGGGCTCTTCGCCGCAAGCCACCAGGGTCAGCAGGCAGGTGAGCGACAGGAAAAATGCGTTGACGGAATTTGGCATCATCGGGATTCGATTACAACGGAAGTGTGAAAACGCGCTGCGGCGAGCGCCTTGGCGTAGTCGGCACGGGAGGCGGCGGCATCCAGCTGAATCTGGCGCAAGGTGCGACGCGCATCGATCAGGTCCATCAAACTGCTGGCACCCTTGGCATAGGCGAACTCGGCCGCATCGGCGACGGTCTGCGCTGCCGGCAGCAGTTCGCTGTCGATCCGGCGCCGGCGTTCGCTCGCTGCGGCAAGGTCGGCCTGACTGCGCATGATGTCGCCGGCCGCCAAAGCTCGGCTGCGTTCCAGCAGCTCGCGGGCCGCATCGAGTTCCGCCACGGCGCGCGCAATCTCCCCTTCATTGGCATGGGCGACAAACAGCGGGACACTGACGCTCAAGCCCCACGTGTTGTTCGGCGCCAGAGTGCCTGCCGGCGGGTAACGTTCGTACTGAACGCCAAGTGTCACGTCGCGCTTGTTCAAGGCGCGCGCCGCATCGAGCGCGGCCTCGGCGGCGGCAACTCGTGCTGCGGCTGCGAGCACATCCGGGCGCTGCCCGACATCCGGCATCGCGTTGGGCGGCAGGATCGCGAGCGACGGCCAGTCGTCGCTGGTACGCAGATTTCCGGCTTCCCGGCTCAAGCCGATCAGGTAGGCGACGCTGATCTGTGCCTTCTGGTGATCACCTCGCGCTGTACGGGCCTCATTCTCGGCGCGCATGGCATCGACTTGCAGCCTTGCCAGATCGGCCCGAGCCAGATCACCTGCCTTGACGCGCTTTTCAGCCGCTGCCGCCGTCGCCGCCGCCAGTTGCGCTGCGGCAGCACTGACGTGCTCGCGTTCTTCGGACTGGCGCAAGTCCCAGTATGCCGCTTGAAGTTGAATATGGCCCTGACGGGCCATATCATCGGCGTCGCGCGCCGCCGCATCCCGCCGCGCCTCGGCGGCGCGCGTGCGCAGTGCGCGCTTGTCACCCCGCTCGATGAGTTGCTCGACCCGCAGCACCTGGTCAACGGCCTTGTCCTTCAACGGCCCGGACCCGATCCCGGTACGCGGATTGATCGATGTCCCGCTCCAGGAAGCCTGGGGATTGTTGCCACGGTCCGCCGCAAGACGGTCGGCCTCGGTCATTGCCACTGCGCTGCGCGCCAGCCGGAGTTCCGGATTGGCTGCCTGCCACAGCGATTCCGCTTGCGCCAGACTCAGCGGGCGCGCTGCCATGGTCGGCAACTCGCTCGCGCTGATACTTGCAGACGTCAGAACGAACAACAAGACGCAAAGCTCTCGCACGACGAACCCACCTCCGGGAAAAAGGAGTGGTATTGTTCATTGCAATTCTGACCAATTCCTGATCGCTCATGCACCTCCTGCTTATCGAAGACGACCGACCGCTCGCGGAAGCGCTTGAGCGAGCGCTTCGCCGAGCCGGTTATGCGGTCGATATAGCGCGATCCGCAGCCGAGGCGGAGGCGGCGCTGAAAACCGGAACTTACGATTTGGCAATTCTGGATCTCGGCTTGCCGGATCGCGACGGCGCTCATGTTCTGGCCCATCTGCGCAACCGGCGCAAACGGACTCCCGTACTGGTGTTGTCGGCGCGAGACGCAGTCGACGAGAGGATTCGCCTGCTTGACGCGGGAGCTGACGACTATGTGGTCAAGCCAGTCGTTTTCGATGAGCTTGAAGCGCGCTTGCGGGCTCTGATCAGGCGCAGTCAGGGGCTGGCGGATTCGATTGTTTCAATTGGGAGACTCCGCCTCGATATTGTCGGCAAGCGTGCCGTCGTCGATGACTGTCCGCTCGAACTGAATAGCCGGGAGTGGGCGGTTCTCGAATATCTTGGTTTGCGTGTCGGACGCATCGTCGGAAAGGATCAACTGCTGCAGGCCATCTACGACTGGGGCGAAGCGAATACCGAAAATGCCATTGAAAAAATAGTCTCGCGCATTCGAGGAAAGCTCCCTCCTGGCGTGGTCAGCATTTCAACGGTAAGAGGTTTGGGTTACACCCTGGAACCCGCATCGAATGAAACAGAATAGTCTTTCACGCATGCTCCTGCGGCAG
>JANXRC010000175.1 GCA_025353195.1 Rhodocyclaceae bacterium | reverse complement strand
TTTGGGCGACAGATACTGGGCAATGAAGCTCTCGTCCTTGAAATTCGCCATCGCGAAATACAGGGTCTCCCGCCAGTCCGAACCAGCGATTTCCGGGAACCATTCGCGGTCTTCCGCTGTCGGGTGCTCGCAGATCCGCCGCAGGTCGCTCCACAGAGCAAAACCCAGGGCGTAGGGGCTGACTCCGGAATAATAGTTGCTGTTGTAGGACGGCTGGTAGATGACGTTCGTGTGGGAATGCAGGAATTCGAACATGAAACCGTTGCCGACAAACCCATTGTCGTAGAGCTTGTTGAGCAGGGTGTAATGCCAGAAGGTGGCCCAGCCCTCGTTCATCACTTGGGTCTGGCGCTGGGGATGGAAGTACTGGGAGATCTTGCGGACGATGCGGATGACTTCGCGATGCCAGGGCTCCAGCAGAGGGGCGTTTTTCTCCAGGAAGTAAAGGAGGTTCTCTTCAGGCTCTTTGGGAAAGCGCTGCCCTTTGGCCTGCGCCTCCTTCTCGGGTTTGGACGGGAGCGTGCGCCAGATCTGGTTGACTTGGGTCTGCAGGTAGACTTCGCGCTCCTTCTGCCGCGAGCGCTCCTTCAGAAGAGACAATTGGGGCGCCCGCCTATAGCGGTCGACGCCCAGGTTCATCAGGGCGTGACAAGCATCCAGCAACCGTTCGACAGCCTCCTGACCGAACCGTTCTTCGCACTCGGCGATGTAATTCCGGGCGAAGATGAGGTAATCGATGATGGCGTCGGCGGAGGTCCACTGCACGAACAGGTGGTTGCCCTTGAAGAAGGAGTTGTGGCCGTAGGCGGCGTGAGCGACCACCAGGGCCTGCATGGTCAGAGTGTTTTCTTCCATCAGATAGGCGATGCAGGGATTGGAGTTGATCACGATCTCATAGGCCAGCCCCATCTGACCGCGCCGGTAGCGGCTTTCGGTGGTCAGGAAGTGCTTGCCGAAGGACCAGTGGTGGTAGTTGACCGGCATGCCAATGGAAGCATAGGAATCCATCATCTGCTCGGCGCTGATGATTTCCAATTGGTGGGGATAGCAATCAAGACCGTAGTCGCGGGCTATGCGTCCGATCGCCTCGTCATAGGCTTCGATCGATTCGAAGCTCCATTCCGACCCGCCCGGCAAGGTTGAGGCCTGATCTGTGGACATTAGACTCGCTTCTTGAAGAGTTCGTGGAAGACAGGGTAGATGTCTGCGCTCGTCGCGATTCGCTGCACGGCAAAAAGGCCAGGGCGAGCTGACTGAACTTTTTGATATTCAGCCCAAAGGTTCTGGGGCTGCGGGGCGATCTCGATGTAGGCGAAGTACTGCACGAAAGGCATGATCTGTTGGTCGAGGATCTCGGAGCAGAGGGGGGAATCGTCCTGCCAGTTGTCGCCATCCGAAGCTTGGGCTCCATAGATATTCCAGAAACCACTTGCATAGCGCGTGTCGAAGACATGGCGCATCAACTTCAAGGCGCTGGAGACGACAGTTCCCCCTGTTTCCCGCGAGTGGAAGAACAGGTCTTCGTCCACCTCTTCCGCAGCCGTGTGGTGGCGGATGAAGACCACTTCGATGCGCTCGTAGGTGCGGGTCAGGAAAATGTACAGAAGGGCGAAGAAACGCTTGGCGATGTTCTTCTTCTCCTCGTCCATGGATCCCGAGACATCCATGAGGCAGAACATCACCGCTTGGGTGCTCGGTTGCGGCACCCGGACGCGGTAGTTGTAGCGGATGTCGAAGGTGTCGATGAAGGGCATGGCGCCCAGCTTTGCATGATGCAAAGCCATTTCACGCCGGACCCGCCGTACTTCCGGATCGTCTTCTCCGCGATTCGGTAGCATCTGTTCGAGTTCCGCCTCCAGTTCGCGAACCTTCGCGCTATGGGGTCCGCCAATGGCAATGCGGCGCCCAGTCGCACCGCGCATGGTGCGGAGAAGGTTCATGTTGGTTGGCATACCGGTTTGAGAGAAGCCCGCTCGCACGCGCCGGTAATCCTTGAGATCCGCTAGCTGACGCTTGACCAAGTTGGGCAGGGCCAGCTCATCGAAAAAGATGTCGAGGAATTCCTCGCGCGTCAGGACGAACACGAAATTGTCCAGCCCTTCGCCGTCAGGACTTGCCTGGGACCCTGATCCGGCGCCTCCATCTTTGGGCCGATCCAGCTCCTCGCCTGCGCTGAATCGGTCATTGCCTGGGTGCACCAGTTCCCGGATCCCACCCGGTCCATGACTGAAACGAGGTTCTCCAATATCCTTGCCAGGGATGCTGATCTCCTTGCCGCCTGCCAGATCCTTGATGCCGCTGCGATTGATGACTTCGCTCACAGCCTTCTTGATCTGGTTCTTGAATCGCCGGAGAAAGCGGCCTCGATTGACGGAGCTCTTATTCTGGTTGTCGAATCTCCGATCGATGATGCGGATCATGCCACCCCCGGGCTGGCTCAAGACGATTTCCTCACCCGCATGTACCACTCGCACAGGAGCCGCACCTGCTTATCGGTATAGCCCTTACTGGTCATGCGGTTCAGAAAGTCCTGGTGCTTCTGTTGGTCCTCCGCGTTGGCCTTGGTGTTGAAGGAAATCACCGGCAACAATTCCTCGGTATTGGAGAACATCTTCTTTTCAATCACCCCTCGCAACTTCTCGTACGAGGTCCAGAGCGGGCTTTTGCCATCGTTTCTCGCCCTGGCCCGCAGGACGAAATTGACAACCTCGTTGCGGAAGTCTTTCGGATTGGAGATCCCGGCCGGTTTTTCGATCTTCTCAAGCTCGTCGTTGAGTGCGCTGCGATCGAGGATCTCGCCTGTGTTCGGATCCCGAAAATCCTGGTCCTGAATCCAGAAGTCAGCGTAGTTGACGTAGCGGTCAAAGATATTCTGGCCATATTCGGAATAGCTTTCCAGGTAGGCCGTCTGGATTTCCTTGCCGATAAATTCGGCATAGCGCGGGGCCAGGAACTCCTTGATGGAACGGAGATAGCGTTCTTCGGCCGCGGCCGGGAACTGTTCCTGTTCGATCTGCTGCTCCAGGACGTAGAGCAGATGCACCGGATTGG
>JANXRC010000168.1 GCA_025353195.1 Rhodocyclaceae bacterium | reverse complement strand
GCTGACTGGCGGGGGTAATCTGAACTCCAGTCAATGTGGTGATGCGAAATGCTTCGAGCGGCTTGCCCAGTTCAATCTCTGCTCCTATGGCGGCGCCCGCTGACAAGAGAATAAACAATATCCAGACGACACCGCGCATCCCGAGAATATCTGGACGCACGACGGCCGCAAAGCTTGCTCTGATTGAATTCATCGGCAATTTCGCCGTACCATCAGTGCCGACTATTCCAGATTCTGCACCTGCTCGCGCGCCTGCTCGATCAGCAGCTTGAGTTCGAGCGCAATGGCGGTGACTTCGCCGGAGACCGATTTGGAAGAAAGGGTATTGGCCTCGCGGTTGAGTTCCTGCATCAGGAAATCCAGGCGTTTGCCTACCGCGCCACCCTTCTTCAGCACGCGTTCGAGTTCGTCCATGTGGGTGATGAGCCGCGCGATTTCTTCGGCGACATCGGTCTTGGTGGCAAACACACCGACTTCCTGGCGGATGCGTTCTTCGTCGAGATTCGCCACGGCCTCGCGCAGCTTCGTTGCCAGGCGTTCGCGATAGGCGGCCAGCGCGGCCGGCAACAAGGGTTCGGCGGCGCTGACCTGTTCGCGCATGCGGGCGGCGCGGTCACGCAGCACGTCGGCCAGCTTGGCGCCTTCGCGTTCGCGGCTGGCAACGAACTCGTCGAGCAGCGTGGCGAACAGTTCCTGTGCCGCGGCCTGCAATTGTTCCGTGGTGAGCGAGTCGTCGCCCAGCACGCCGGGCCAGCGCAGCACTTCGGCGACTGACAGGGGCGCGGCCTGCGGCAGGACACTGCGCACCGCATCGTCGAGTTTGCCGAGTTCGGCCAGCAGCGCCGCATTGGGCGTTCGCTCGCCTCTCGCGGCACCCTGCGCCGGTTGCGCCTGCAAATAGCCGCGACATTCGATCTTGCCGCGGCCGATGCGTCCGGTGATTTTCTCGCGTAGCGGCATTTCAAGAAAGCGCAAGTCTTCGCTGAGTCGAAAGCTGATGTCCAGGTAGCGCGAATTGACGCTCTTGATTTCGAGGTTCATCACTGCGCTGCCGAGGTCGCGGCTGGCAGAGGCATATCCGGTCATGCTGTAGATCATGGTGTGGGGGTGTCTCCGTTCCTGTTGTCCGGGCGCCTTAAGCAAAGCAGTTGTTTACAGTCGGCGGGTGAACAAGGAAAATCACGGCAGTATATCAACCCGTCACCGCTTCCCCTATCCCTTGATCTCCCAGAACAACCACGCCCTGCCACCCGGCTACGAACTGGAAGGCTACCGCATCGAGCGACAGCTCTCGATCGGCGGTTTTTCGATCGTCTATCTGGCGCACGATGCGGAGGGAATGCCGGTGGCGATCAAGGAATACTTGCCCAATGCACTGGCGCTGCGCGGCGAAGGCCAGATCGCGCCGACGATTCCGCCCGAATATCAGGCGGATTTCAATCACGGCCTGAAGCTGTTTTTCGAGGAGGGGCGAGCGCTCACCGGCCTCGATCATCCGAACGTGGTGCGCGTGCTGAACTTCTTCCGCGCCAACGAGACCGTCTATCTGGTGATGCGCTACGAAGTTGGTCGCACCTTGCGCGACCACATTCGCCTGCGTCGCGGCAAGCTGGAGGAGGCGTTTCTGCGCCGCATGTTCAGCGGCGTGCTCGATGGCCTCGGCGAGGTGCACGGCAGCGGCCTGCTGCATCTGGACATCAAGCCGGCCAACATCTGGCTGCGCACCGACGGCAGCCCGGTGCTGCTGGATTTCGGCGCCGCGCGCTACGCACTGGACATCGGTCCGCCCGAACCGCGGGCGATGTACACGCCGGGCTATGCGGCGCCCGAGCAGTATCACGGCAAGTTCACCCTGGGTCCGTGGACCGACATCTATGCGGTCGGCGCCTGCATGTATGCGGCGCTGGCCGGCTCTGCGCCGCAGGCAGCCGACGACCGGCTGGTCGACGATCAGCTGCTGCCGGCGCGGCAACGCTGGGGCTCCGACTATTCGCCGCGCCTGCTGGCGACCATCGATGAATGCCTGCGCCTGGAACCCACGCGGCGGCCGCAGCACGCGCGCGCCCTGCAGGCATCCCTCAACGCCGATCAGGCAGGGGACAAGGCACCGGGGACGTGGCTGTCCCGCCTTGGCCTGCCCCGCTGGAAATGAACTACACGATTGCCCAGGAGAGTCGTATCGGCGGTCGCCAGATCAACCAGGATCGCGTTGCCTGGCTGTCCACCAAAAACGCCGTGCTGATGGTCGTGGCCGACGGCATGGGCGGCCATCTGCAAGGCGAAGTCGCGGCGCAGATTGTCGTCGATACCGTGACCGAGCGTTTTCGCAGCGAAGCGAAGACGCGCCTCGCCGATCCGGCGCGTTTTCTTGCGGCGACGCTGCAACTCGCGCATGAGACCATCGTCCGCTACGCCGCCGCGTGCCGCATCCCCTCTCACGCCGCGCCGCGCACCACCTGCATCGTCTGCGTGGTGCAGGACGGGCAGGCCACCTGGGCGCATGCCGGCGATTCACGGCTGTACCTGATCCATGACAAGTCCCGGGGTCCCGGGCGCGTCGCTCAAACCCGCGATCACAGCATCGTTCAGCGCATGGTTGACGACGGCAGCCTCAGCCACGCCGAAGCCGCCACCCACCCGCTGCGCAACCGGGTCTTCAGTTGCCTGGGCGGCGATGTGGCACCGCAGATCGAAGTCGGACACTCGGTTGCGTTGCAGGACGGTGATCTCATTGCCTTGTGCACCGACGGCGCATGGTCGCCTCTGGGCGAAACACTGGTGGCCGAACTCGGACGTGCGCCGCTCAACACCAGCGTGCCGCATCTGCTCGACGCCGCAGAACGCGCGGCCGGTCCTGCGGCCGACAATCTGACCCTGATCGCAATGCGCTGGGAGGCACCCGCCGGACCGTCCTTCAGCGATACCTACATAGGGCAGGCGCCCCTCAGCGACGCCGAAATCGAGCGCGCCATCGACGAAATCCGCCGCCGCCAGCCGCCCAAATCCAACGGAGCATCTTCATGACCCCCCCGCCCCAACGTACGGACCGCGCGGCAGCCCAGCTGCGCAGCCTCAAGATCACCCGCAACTACACCCGCCACGCGGAAGGCAGCGTCCTGGTCGAGTTCGGCGCAACCAAGGTGCTGTGCACCGCCAGCGTCGAGGAATCGGTGCCCCCCTTTCTGCGCGGCAAGGGTTCCGGCTGGGTCACCGCCGAATACGGCATGCTGCCGCGCTCGACCAATACGCGCATGGCGCGCGAAGCGGCGAAGGGCAAGCAGTCCGGCCGCACCCAGGAAATCCAGCGCCTGATCGGTCGCAGCCTGCGCGCGGTCACCGATATGAAGGCGCTCGGCGAACGCCAGATCACGCTCGATTGCGACGTCCTGCAGGCCGATGGCGGCACCCGCTGCGCGTCGATCACCGGCGCCTGCGTGGCCCTGCACGACGCCCTGTCCACGCTGGTCTCCGGAGGCAGGCTGGCCAGCCATCCGATGCGCGAACTGGTGGGCGCCGTCTCGGTCGGCATCGTCGATGGCATTCCGCTGCTGGATCTCGACTATGCGGAAGACTCGGCCTGCGATACCGACATGAACGTGGTGATGACGGCGGGCGGCGGCATCATCGAAGTGCAGGGCACGGCGGAAGGCGCACCCTTCTCGCGGGCAGAACTCGACAGGCTGCTGGAACTCGCCGCCACCGGCATCGGTGACATCGTCATGGCCCAGAAGTCGGCGTTGGCGGTACGGTGAAGAAGCTGGTTCTGGCCTCCGGCAACGCCGGGAAACTGCGCGAGTTCGGCCAACTGCTGGCGCCCTTCGATTTCGAAGTGCTGCCGCAGTCGGCGTTCAATGTGCCGGAGGCCGACGAGCCGCACATCACCTTCGTCGAGAACGCCATCGCCAAGGCGCGCCATGCCGCATCGTTGACGGGCCTGCCGGCGCTGGCCGACGACTCCGGGCTGTGCGTGACTGCACTGGGCGGTGCGCCGGGCGTGTTTTCGGCGCGCTACGGCGGCGAACCCAAATCGGATGCACGCAACAACGCAAAGTTGCTCGCCGATCTGGCCGGCATCACGGACCGCCGCGCGCATTATGTCGCCGTACTGGTGCTGATGCGCTCTGCCGACGATCCGCAGCCGATCGTCACCGAAGGCGAATGGCATGGCGAGATCATCGATACGCCGCGCGGGGCCGGTGGCTTCGGCTATGACCCCCACTTCCTGGTCCCCGGTACCGGGCTTACCGCCGGCGAATTGCCGCACGAGGAAAAGAACCGCTGCTCGCACCGCGGCAAGGCACTGGCGCAACTCATTGCGCGCCTGCGGCTGGGCATGTGATCCCGATCATCCCGATCGCCGCTTCACCAGCGTTGACTTCTGAGGGTTCCGGACTGGTAGCGCCGCCGCCGCTGGCGCTGTATGTGCATTGGCCGTGGTGCGTCAAGAAGTGCCCCTACTGCGACTTCAATTCGCACGAGAGCCGCGGCGAGGTCGACGAGGCTGCCTATCTTGCCGCGCTGATCGCCGATCTCGAAGCGGCATTGCCGCAGATCTGGAACCGGCCGGTGATCAGCGTCTTCATCGGCGGCGGCACGCCGAGCCTGATGCGCGCCGAAACCGCCGATGCGCTGCTGGCAGCGATCCGCATGCACGTGCCGCTGCATCCCGGGGCCGAGATTACGCTCGAAGCCAATCCGGGCACCGCCGAGGCCGCGAAGTTTGCCGGCTTCCGTGCCGCCGGCGTGAATCGGCTGTCGATCGGCGTGCAGAGTTTCGACGACGCCAAGCTGGCCGCGCTGGGCCGCATCCACGACAGCGCCGAAGCGCGGCGCGCGATCGACCTGGCGCTGCAAAACTTCGAGCGCGTCAACCTCGACCTGATGTACGCGTTGCCTCGGCAGACGCTGAGCGAGGCCGGGCGCGACATCGCGACGGCGATTGGCACCGGCGTCAGCCACATCTCCGCCTACCACCTGACGCTGGAACCCAACACGCCCTTCCATCACGCGCCGCCACCCTTGCCCGACGACGACCTGGCCGCCGACATGCAGGAAATGGTCGAAGCCAGGCTTGCCGCGGGCGGCTTTGCGCAGTACGAAACCTCGGCGTTCGCCAAGCCTGCAGGTGACACAAACTCGCGCTGCCAGCACAACCTCAACTACTGGACCTTCGGTGATTACCTCGGCATCGGCGCCGGCGCACACAGCAAGTTGTCGAACCACGAGAGCATCTGGCGCGAGGCGCGCCACCGCAATCCGCGCGCCTACATGGAAGGCGCGCTACGCGGCGACTTCATCAGCACACGGCAGGCGGTCGCCCACGCCGATCTGCCCGGCGAGTTCATGATGAATGCGTTGCGCCTGAATGAGGGTTTTCCACCTCGGCTATTCACCGAACGCACCGGCCTGCCGATCGCCGTGATCGAAGAGTCGGTGCTGGCGGCACGGCGCGAAGGGCTGCTGGAGACCGTGGATGGGCATATCCGCCCCACCCCGCGCGGGCGGCGTTTCCTCAACCGGCTCCTGGCCGGATTCCTGAACTAGTTCCTGCGCGTCAGGGCTTGATGTAGGCGTAGCCGCCGCGAGCCTGCAGCTTGCCGATTTCAGCGACGCCGGACGGCACGAACCTGGCCTCGGGGATGAACTGCTTGCGCTCCAGGTTGCGGCTCTTGAGCGTGATTTCGCAGACATCGAAAGTCACCCCGCGTTCGGTCAGCGCTTCGACCGCCACGTTGTAGGGATTGCCGTTCTTGTCACGCGCGCCTTCCATCAGAAAATCGACGCCCAGCGCATGCGTCACCACCACGATCTGCGCCTGCGGGTTCACGTCCAGATGGTTGCCGACATTGCGCAGCGCGGCTGCCGCATTGACCGAATCATTGACGTGATAGACCACCTTGTCGGGATATGCATTGATGGTCAGGTCACCCTGAGTCGCACACCCACTCAGGATCAATACGCTCGCTGCAATCCATGTCGCCAGGCAGCCTGCAATCCTGCTCATGTCTTCTCCTCCGTTCGCGGTCGGCGCCGCTACACGCCTGATCTATTTGTGACAGCGGATCAACGCTACTCCCAATGATCGCTGATCACAAGCCTGGAAGCCGGGCTACGGCGAATCGTCCTAATGCTCCTTGCCATCAACCCTGGGCTGCACCATGAAGGGAATCAGGCGCCACGCCAGGATCGCAAATCCGGCCAGCCAGCAGGAGGCGGCGAGCAGCAGCCAGAGGGCGTAGCCGGCGGAATATAGCTGCGGCGTGATCACCCGCAGCACGAAGGCGGCCATCATGATCCAGAGCACGAGCTTGTCGATCTTCTCGAAGACGACTTTTCTGCCCGTGTGCCCCTTGGCGATCCGGATCAGCATCGCCGGAATGATCAGGCCCATGACGCCGAGCGTGAAGATATGTACCGCGACCGAGCCGACCCATGCCACTGGCGCGACCTGCCCGAGGACCTCGACCAGCAATTGCAGCATGATCGCGCCGTAGCCCAGATACATGATGCCGAGATCGAGCCGCCGCATGGCCAGTTGCGGTTTCCAGAAAATGAATCGTCCGGCCAGCAGCAGCGCCAGCAGCAGCGAAATCCAGGCCGCCAGCGGCGGCGGCATCAGGCCGCCGGCTACCAGCGTCAGGGCGAGCAGCTTGATCGCTTTGTCCAGCGCCGCGTTGCGCAGGATGTCGACCTGGAAGATGCCCTTCATGAACTGGGTCAGGGTGCGCTCCAGCATCACCAGAAAGGCGACGCGAAAGAGGCCGGTGGCCATGCTGATGCCAATCTGAAAATGCTCGGCGCTCAGCATCAGCTGCTTGGCGATCAGGAAGGCGGGCAGGATCAGCAGGAAGAAATGGTTGTCGCGATAGCTGTCGTCCTTGCGGTAGCGAACCAGCGTCCAAACGATCATGGCGACGATCGACGCGAGGAACAGCGTGTTCGAGAATTCGAACAGCAAGAAGGGCCAGCGCGCGCCAAACCACATTCCGATTCGCTCGAACAACCACGCCGCGACGAGGAAGATCAGCGCCGCGCCGTGGTAGCCGCGGATCTGTACCCAGTTCTTGGTCGAGGTCAGCAGGAAGCCGCCGAGCACGGCCCAGCCGAAGCCGAAGAACATCTCGTGGGCATGCCACTGCACGGCGCCGAAGGCGGACTCGGGCGCTGGCAGGACGCCGAGAAAGATCAGCACCCAGAGCATCGGCAGGCTGAGGCCCGACAGGCAGGCCAAGGCAAAAAAGGGCCGAAAGCCGGCCAGCCAGAAAGGGTGCGCCGACAGTTTCATCGCTGTGCTAGGCCGCGGTCCTGACGCAATTGCGGCCTGCCGCCTTGGCCTGGTAGAGCGCCTCATCGGCACGCGCCAGCAGCGCGTCGACCGTGGCGTCGGCGGCGGAACTCGTGGCCGCACCGATGCTGACCGTGCACCACGGCTGCACGCTGGTACTCGCAATATCGGCGCGAATCCGCTCGGCCACGATCCGGGCTTCTTCGAGCGAGGTCTCCGGCAGCAGGGCGACGAATTCCTCGCCGCCGAAGCGGCCGAAGCGGTCCGGACGCCGCAGCAGTTCTGTGACGCGAGCGACGAAATCGATCAGCACGCGGTCGCCGGTGAGATGGCCATGGCTGTCGTTGATTGCCTTGAAGTGATCGAGGTCCATCATCAGCAGCGACATCACGTGACTCTTGCGCTGGCAGCGCTCCAGTTCCCGCTCGCAGGATTCGAGCAGGGCGCGACGTGTCAGGGCGCCGGTCAGCGAATCGTGGCTGGCCAGATGCTCGAATTCGGTGCGCAGTCTGTCGGTCGCCATCAGCACCACGCCGATGGTGACCATCAGCAAGCAAAAAGTATAAGTGGTGACAAGGAGCGTCTGCGCCGGCGACAGGGTGAACAGCGTGCCGTCGGCCGGCATGTCGAAGGCCGAGACGAAGCGCAAGGCCTGGACACCGGCCTGGATCAGCAGCGACGCGACGGTCAGGTAGGTCGCAAAACTGCGGGTGCCGTAGCGCATCAGCAGTCGCGCATGACTGGCCGAGAGCAAGGCAATGAGAAAGGAAACCACCAGCAGGCGCTTTCCATAATGCGGTTCGATTTGGGAATACCAGACCAGCACCGGTGCGGCGGCGAGGATAAGGCCGCTCCAGAGCCGGACCGACCGCGGCCGACCGAGGAAGCGCTGGCTGCCGAAGTAGAGCAGCGCCAATCCGGCGAGCAGGGCCAGGTTGGCAACGACCACGGAGAAAAAATTCGGGATTGCATCGCGTGCGCCGAGCAGCAGGATCGAAACAAACATGATGGCCGGGGCCGCCGTCCACTCGGTGAGGCCCTTGATCGTCGGCGGAAAGCTGCGGCGCAGGAAGAACAGCACCACCGACATCAGGCCGCCCATGAAGCCGGCCAGCAGATAGATGGTGCGCGGGTCTAGATTCAGCATGATCAGGGCCTGCGGCGGAACACGACATCCCATACGCCGTGGCCCAGCTTCAAGCCGCGGCTTTCGAATTTTGTCTGCGGCCGATAGGGCGGCCGCGGGGTGAAACCATTTGCCATATTCACCAGCAGCGGCTCATTGGAAAGCACTTCCAGCATCTGGGAAGCATACTCCTGCCAATCGGTCGCACAATGCAGGTAGCCGTCCGGCCCGAGCCGCGTCGCCAGCAGCCCGACGAATTCGGGCTGGACCAGGCGGCGCTTCTGCTGGCGCTTCTTCGGCCAGGGGTCGGGAAAGAAGATGTGGATTCCTGACAGCGAACCCGGCGCAATCATGTCGCGCGCCACCTCGACGGCATCGTGCTGGATCACCCGCAGGTTGGACAGTTCGCGCGTGGCGATTTCCTTCAGCAGGCTGCCGACGCCGGGCGTGTGCACTTCGATGCCCAGATAGTCGTTTTGCGGATGTGCGGCGGCAATGGCCGCCGTGGTCTCGCCCATGCCGCAGCCGATTTCCAGAATTCGCGGCGCGCTGCGCCCGAAGACCGCGTCCAGATCGAGTGCGGCGGGCTGATACGGGACGCCCCAGCGCGGCATG
>JANXRC010000127.1 GCA_025353195.1 Rhodocyclaceae bacterium | reverse complement strand
CGGCCTCGAAGCCCATCCTCGAAATCAATCCGCATCACCCGGTGGTGCTGCGCCTCAAGTACGAGGACAAGCGCTTCGACGATTGGGCGGCGGTGCTGTTCGACCAGGCCCTGCTGGCCGAAGGCGGCCAGCTCGACGACCCGGCGACCTTCGTCAAGCGCATGAACCAGTTGATGCTCGAAATGAGTGGCAGCTAAGGCAATCAAACTGACGGGCCTGGCGCCCGTCATCGACCCGCGAGCCCGGGTGCTGATCCTGGGCTCGTTTCCGTCCACGGCCTCGCTGGCCGCACAGCAGTATTACGCCCATCCGCAAAACCAGTTCTGGCGCATCCTCGGCGCGGTGCTCGACCTGCCGCTGAAAGAGCTTGGCTATGCGGATCGCATCGCGGCGGTGCAGGCCGCAGGCATCGCGATCTGGGACGTGTTTGCTTCCTGCGAGCGGGCCGGCAGCCTGGACACGGCGATTCGCGACGCGGTGCCGAATCCGCTCGCCGCGGTGCAAGAGTCGGCGCCCGCGCTACGGCGAATCTGCTTCAACGGCCGCATGGCGGCGCGCCGCATCCGCGAAGTCGAGGCCATGGGCTTCAAAGCCCTGATTCTGCCTTCCACCAGTCCGGCCCACGCCGGCATGAGCTTCGCGGAAAAACTCGCGCACTGGCGAACTGCCCTGCAGCCCTAGCCCATCTCCCTCGCGCCGAATGCGGCGCGGCGAGTATGATGTTGGCAGTGTTTCTCGTGGGAGCGCTCCATGCAAAAGCCAGCCGCCTTGCCTGAACTCGACCATCCGACCCTCGATACCCCGTCGATCCGGCGTTCGCTGTACAACCGGCTGATCTATTCGATCGGCAAGGACCCCATCACTGCCACCGACCGCGACTGGTTCTACAGCGCCGCCGCGGTACTGCGCGAGCGCATGATCCAGCGCTGGATGGAAACCATGCGCAGCTACTACGTGCAGGACCGCAAGCGGGTCTACTACCTCTCGATGGAATTCCTGATGGGCCGCACGATGATGAACGGCATGCTCAATCTGTGCTGCGAGAAGGAGTTCCGCGAGGCTCTGGCGGCAATGGGGCTGGGCATGGAAAACATCTGCGAGATGGAGCATGACGCGGCGCTGGGAAACGGCGGCCTCGGGCGTCTGGCGGCCTGCTTCCTCGATTCGATGGCGACCATCGGGATACCGGGTTACGGCTACGGCATCCGTTACGAATACGGCATGTTCCACCAGCGCATCGAGGACGGCCAGCAGGTCGAGCATCCGGACAACTGGCTGCGTTATGGCAGCCCGTGGGAGTTCCCGCGCCCGGAAGTGCTGTACCAGGTCAAGTTTCACGGCAAGGTTGTGGATTTCGCCGATGAGCACGGGCACAAGAACTTTCAGTGGGTCGAGACTGACGACGTCATGGCGATGGCCTATGACTACCCGATTCCCGGCTATGACACGGGCACGGTCAACAACATGCGGCTGTGGGCGGCAAAGTCGAGCCGCGACTTCGACCTCAGGTATTTCAACGAGGGCAACTACATCGCCGCGGTGGAAGACAAGAACGATTCCGAGAACCTGTCCAAGGTGCTCTACCCGGACGACACCACCGAGATGGGCCGCGAACTGCGGCTCAAGCAGCAATATTTTTTCGTCTCCGCCTCGCTGCAGGATGTGCTCTACCGTTTCGCCAAGTCGGAGACGCCGCTCGAAGGGCTGCCGGACAAGGTGGCGATCCAGCTCAACGACACGCATCCATCCATTTCCGTAGCGGAACTGATGCGCATCCTGATGGACCAGCACCATCTCGATTGGACTCAGGCCTGGGACATCACGACCCGCACCTTCGCCTATACCAACCACACCCTGATGCCGGAGGCGCTGGAAACCTGGCCGGTGCCGCTGTTCGAGCGCGTCCTGCCGCGCCATCTGCAGATCATCTACGACATGAACGCCAAGTTTCTCGCGACCGTGACGCAAAAAGTCGGCGACGATGTCGAACTGCTCCGGCGCCTGTCGCTGGTCGACGAGTCCGGCGAGCGGCGCGTGCGCATGGCGTACGTGGCGGTGCTGGCGAGCCACTCGATCAATGGGGTGTCGGGCCTGCACTCGG
>JANXRC010000110.1 GCA_025353195.1 Rhodocyclaceae bacterium | reverse complement strand
CTGCCGCTGACGTGGCTCGCGCCGTATGGTGTGCCGCCTTCGCGCGTGGCCGACAGCGCCGCCTCGGTGTAGGGAATGCCTAGGATCATCATGCCGTGGTGCAGGAGAGGCAGCATCATCGACAGCAAGGTGGATTCCTGGCCCCCGTGCATGGTCGTTGTCGACGTAAATACTGCCGCGGGCTTTCCGGCCAGCGCCCCCTTGAGCCATAGGCTGCCGGTGGAGTCGAGGAAGTACTTCAGCGGCGCTGCCATGTTGCCGAAACGCGTCGGGCTGCCCAGCGCGAGGCCGATACACTGTTCAAGGTCGCGGGCTTCGACATAAGGGGCGCCTTCATCCGGGATGGCGGATTCTGTTGCTTCACAGACTGCCGATATCTTTGGTACGGTGCGCAGGCGCGCGGCGATGCCGGGCGTCTGTTCGATCCCGCGGGCGATGTGGCGCGCCAGTTCGCGTACCGAGCCGTGATGGCTGTAGTAGAGAACAAGGATTTCCTTAGCTTCGCTAGCCTTTTGCATCTTCCGCCCTCCAGTAGAATCCGATTATATGTGGCTCCTGGCACCCTTTCGGCTGATCGTGCGCACCGCCCGCCGGTTTCATGACGAGCATTGCGTGCAGACCGCGGCTGCGCTTTCCTTTGCCACGTTGATTGGATTGGTGCCGATGATTGCGGCGGCGTTCGCGCTGATTTCATTTCTGCCCGTTGGCGCCGGTCTGGGTTTGGCACTGGAGAAGTTCCTCCTGGCCAATCTGCTGCCCGACAAGGCCGGCATCATCATCGCAAAATACATCGGCCAGTTTGCGTCCCACGCCGAACGGGTCACCGTTTTCGGCATAGCGGTGCTTGCAGCGACGGCTCTGATGCAGATGCTGACCATAGAGCGGGCGTTCAACCATATCTGGCGCGTTAAATCCAGCCGACCACTGTTGCGTCGCCTCGCCATGCATAGTTTGGCTCTGCTGCTTGGGCCGCTGGCATTTGGTGCCAGTATCGCCGCGATCTCGTTTGTCGCCGGCGTATCGCTTGGCTTCGTCAATGAGCCGTATTGGTTGAACACCATCGTGATCCGGGGTCTGTTGCCTTTCGTGTTCATGACTGCCCTGTTCGGGCTGCTGTATTGGGGCGTGCCCAACAAGCCGGTGAAAGCCTGGCATGCGGTCTTTGGTGGAGCGACGGCGGCACTGGGCTTCGGTGGCCTGCAGAAGTTATTCACGCTCTATATCACCGCCGGATTCACCGTGAATGCGGTTGTCTATGGCGCTTTCTCCGCCATCCCGGTATTCCTGGTCTGGCTCTACGCATCATGGAGCGTGATTTTGATCGGCGCGCTGCTGGTCGCCGAGTTGCCGCAATCCGTTCGCGCCTAACTTGCAGCGGGATTGCGAATGAACTCGAAGACTTCGATGCTGGAGGTTTCGATAAGGCTCCGGTGCGGCATGCACTCGACGATTTTCAGGCGGGCGTCCTGTTCCTGCAGCAAGGTGAACGGGCGGGCGTTGTAGTCGCCTCGCACTGCCAGAATCGCCTCACCGCGGCTTAGTCCCGGCAAAGCCGGCAGCAGCAAAGCGGGTATCGGCGGCTCCGGGTTGCGATTGACCAAGGCTTGTATCCGCACTGGCAGTGCTGATGGCGCCAGCACTTCAAGTCCCAACTCGACATGGCTGCTGTTCTTGCTGCGAGCCCAGCGTACGAGACAGATCTGCCAGGCAGCGCCGGCGCTGGTGCGCAAACCGACGGCGCAGCCCGGCACAATGCCGCTTACCTGGCCGACGACATGTACGATCGCATAGCCCAAAGGGCTTTCATTGAGCAGCGTCCAATTGCTGTAAGTCATTTCGCAGGCGCTGGATTTTGCCTCCGGTCGAGAGTCGTTCTCCAGCGCCGTCCACAAGGTACTCAGCTGCGTACAGACCTCTACCGGCAAGGATTGTGGGCGGCGATTGAAACTGCGGCGCCGTGGCGCAGCCCAGCATTGACGAGCCCGTTCGAGCGCGTTGCGGTAGTCGGCGCCGGCAGCCTCAAGGGGCAGTCCGAGCGATAGCGGTGGCACGCCGTCGTTCAACTGGTCCAGATGGCGCGCAGCCAGGGCGGCAAGTTCGCCAAAACAGAAGTAGAGGCATGGTCCGTCGTTCGGCGTCAGGCGCGCGAGGGGCACCGGCGGCTGATCCAGATTGGCGTCGAGCCAGAACCAGTCTCCGGCCGCCTCGGGGCGAATCATGTCAATTCGGGTGACTGCAGCGTGAGTCTCGAGATAGTGGGCAAGGAAAGCTATCTCGCGCGGAGCGAACCCCTCGGGTTGGGCTGCGGTGAGCGCCAGCATGGCTTTGAAGCGGGCATCGATCGCGCCTATTTCGGCGGGCAAGGTCGCCGTCAGGTCCACTGACTGATGGGCACGATCATAGAGCGCCTGGGCATTGCGCCAGAAGCTCATTGGTGTGGGAATTGCAGTCAGCAAGATGGCGTTGAACTGCCGCGACAGGTTGAAAATCCCTTGCAGGCAAATTTGCGCTCTGCTGCGATGAATGCGGGAAAGTTCCTGCTGACTGGCGTCCCCGGCCATCTTGAGCCAGGTCTCACCCAACTCGGCACGCAGTCCGATCAAGCTTTGGGCAACCGTACCAAGATCAATTGGCAACGGCAGCTTGATGTCGAGCAGCAGGGGTGTCAGCGCGTCATCAATGCGTTCGGCGCGCTGCTGGAGCATTTCCTTGATCTTGAGGCGGTGCAGAACGGGAATCTTCAGCGAACCGATCGCGGCAATGTGATTGCGCAAGGGCATCAGGTCTAGCAGCGGATCGTCCTGCTGCGGCTCGGCGAGCCAATCCAGCGCTTGCTGTAACTGGATGGGCGGCGGCGGAGTCTTCTTGCGGCGCATGATGAATTGAACGGCCGGGAACGAAACCCGATTCTAGTAGAATCCGGACGCCTTTTCTTTTGTTGCATTGCGAGGAATCCGAAATGACCAGTTTGCTGTCCGCCAAGCACATTGATCCGAAGGATCGTTTGATCGTTGCCCTCGATCTTCCGGACGTCGAGGCCGCGCGCGCGCTGGTAACTGAACTGGGCGATGCGGTGGTCTTCTACAAGATCGGGCTGGAACTATTCATGACCGGGGGCTATTTTGAGCTGCTTCACTGGTTGATCGATCAGGGCAAGAATGTATTCGTCGACCTGAAGTTCTTCGATGTTCCCGAAACGGTGCGTTCCGCGGTACGAGCCTTGGCCGGTAGCGGGGCTACGTTTGCCACGATTCACGGCAATCAGGCCATCATGGAAGCGGCGGTGAAGGACAAGGGCAACCTGAAAATTCTGGCCGTCACTGTGTTGACCAGTCTTGATCGCGGTGATCTGGACGATCTCGGATTCTCCTGCGACGTGGAAAAGCTTGTTCTTTCGCGCGCGCGCCGGGCGTTGGCGGCAGGTGTGGATGGCATTGTTTCGTCCGGCCTCGAGGCGCCCATGATCCGGCGGGAACTCGGCGACAGGCTAATGGTGGTGACCCCGGGCATTCGACCCGTCGAAAACAAGCCGGTCGACGATCAGAAGCGCACCGTCGATGTCGCTCAGGCTTTCAGAAACGGTGCCGACTACATCGTGGTTGGCCGGCCCATCCGCCAGGCGGCGAATCCGCGCCAGGCGGCAATCGGCATACAGCAGACCATTCGCGACGTGTTTTCCCCGTCGGGCGGGTGAGGTAGCGGGTCGGCTGGCAGAGCCATGGCAGCCAAAAGCTCAACGCTACGCCTTGTTTTATCCGGGGTTTTGAAATAAAATCGCCGGCTTTCCCGCTTTTCAAGAGAACACCATGGTTGTTATTCGTCTCGCCCGCAGCGGTGCCAAGAAGCGCCCGTTCTTTCATATGGTTGTAGCCGATTCGCGCAACCGCCGCGATGGCCGTTTCATTGAGCGCATCGGTTATTACAATCCAGTCGCCGCCGAAAATGAAAAAGGGCTGGTGGTAAATACCGAGCGTCTCGCCTATTGGCAGGGGCATGGCGCGCAGCTGTCGCCGACCGCTGCACGTCTGGTCAAGCAGGCGGCGGCGCCAAAGGCCGCCTAAGTCGCATGATTGTGTTGGGGCGCATTGTCGCCCCGTTTGGAGTTCATGGCTGGCTGCGGGTTCATGCCTTCGGCGATGACCCCGAAGCCTGGCAGAAGATGCCGCAGTGGTGGCTTTCGGCAGACGTCGATGCCCCGGCCGAAAGCTGGAAGGCTCACCGTCTCGAAGCCGTCAAGTTGCACGGTGATGGCGTCGTCGCGAAGCTTGCCGGCATCGATGATAGGGATGCATCCGAGGCGCTGGGCAATTGCTATTTTGGCGCGCCGCGCGATGCTCTGCCGCCGCCGGCGCAGAACGAGTACTACTGGGCCGACCTGATCGGCCTGGCGGTGGTGAATATGCAGGACCAGCCTTTGGGCCGCGTCAAGTCTTTGATTGAGACGGGCGCGAACGAGGTGCTGGTGGTAATGGATGGCGAGCGTCAAAGATTGCTGCCGTTCGTGGAACATGTAGTGAAGGCAGTGGATGTTCCGGGAGGAACGATCCGCGCCGATTGGGATAACGACTGGTGAGCTTGCGCTTCGATGTCATTACGCTGTTCCCCGAAATGTTTTCGGCGCTCACGGCATCGGGAATTACCCGGCGCGCGCTGGATCGGGGACTGTGGCAGATTGAGTGCTGGAACCCGCGTTTATGGACGCAGGATGTGCATCGAACGGTGGATGACCGGCCTTACGGCGGCGGCCCCGGGATGGTGATGATGGCGTCACCGCTGGAGCAGGCGATAAATGAGGCAAAGGCTGCAGCAATGGCCGCGGCAGGAGTCGGCGCTGGTGGTACGGCGAAAGTGATTTGTCTTTCGCCGCAGGGCGCGCGGATTGACCAGCAGCGTGTGGCGGAACTGGCAGCAAGCAATGGGGCGATTCTGCTCTGTGGCCGGTATGAAGGCATTGATGAGAGGCTGATCGAGCGCTGCGTGGATGAGGAACTGTCGCTGGGCGATTTTGTTCTCTCGGGCGGCGAACTGGCGGCGATGGCGTTGATGGATGCCTGCATCAGGCAGTTGCCGGGTGCACTGAATGACGAGGCTTCGGCGGTTGAAGATTCATTTGCCGCAGGCCTGCTGGACTGTCCGCACTACACGCGGCCAGAGGTATATGAAGGATGTGCGGTGCCGGATGTGTTGTTGTCCGGCAACCACGAAAGAATCCGGCGCTGGCGCCTGAAACAGGCGCTGGGGCGGACGTGGCAAAGGCGCCCCGATCTCCTCGAGACGAGGGTGCTGAGCAGGGAAGAAGCCGAACTGCTGGCTGAATTTCAGCAGGATGGTAATTAGAAACGGCGTGCATCAGGACGGTTAGCCAGTCCTGCTCTGTACGAAAGGTTGGCGGGTGTTATCCGCAGCCATAACTTGATGGAGCACTACAACATGAACCTGATCCAGCAACTCGAGACCGAGGAAATTGAACGCTTGGGCAAGACAGTCCCCGCGTTTGCTCCCGGCGATACCGTGATTGTCAATGTCAACGTGGTCGAAGGTGATCGCAAGCGAGTCCAGGCCTTCGAAGGCGTCGTTATCTCCAAGCGCAATCGCGGCCTCAATTCGAACTTTATCGTGCGCAAGATTTCGTCCGGCGAGGGCGTCGAGCGCACCTTCCAGACTTACTCGCCGTTGATCGCGAGCATCGAGGTCAAGCGTCGCGGTGACGTGCGCCGCGCCAAGCTGTATTACCTGCGCGATCGTTCGGGCAAGTCGGCTCGCATCAAGGAAAAACTTACGCGAAAGGCGTAAGTTTTCAGAGCAGGCTAATGCCTGCGCCAGCAGGCGTTATGCCGGAGCTAAAAGCTGACGCGCAAAGCCTGATTCAACGCCGCACAACAACAAACGGGCCGCCCAATCTGGGCGGCCCGTTTTGATTTGGGATACGGCGGATCAATAGCGCTTCTTGTTGTTCTCGATCAGCGCGTAGGCCGAGTGGTTGTGGATGGATTCGAAGTTTTCGCTCTCGACCACATAGGCATCGATGCGCGGATCGGCATTCAGCGCGCCGGCAACGTCGCGTACCAGATCTTCGACGAACTTCGGATTGTCGTAGGCCCGTTCGGTAACGTATTTCTCGTCGGGACGCTTCAACAGCCCGTAAAGTTCGCACGAGGCCTGGGTTTCCGCCATGCGGACGATATCCTCGATCCATACCAGCTGGTTCGTGGTGGCGGTGATGGTGACGTGTGAGCGCTGGTTGTGGGCGCCGCGATCGGATATCTTCTTCGAGCAGGGGCACAGGCTGGTGACCGGAACCACGACCTTTATGGTTTGCCGGTAATGTCCTCCTTCGACAATTTCACCGATGAAGGTGACCTCGTAATCCATCAGGCTCTTGACCTTGGAGACGGGCGCCACCTTGTTGATGAAATAAGGGAAGTTCATTTCCAGATGGCCGGTTGCGGCCTCGAGGCGGGCCACCATCTCGCGCAACATCGTCTCGAAACTCTCGACCGAGATTTCTTCCTCGTGCGCGTTGAGAATCTCGACGAAGCGAGACATGTGCGTGCCCTTGAAGTTGTGGGGCAGGCCGACGTACATGTTGAAGGTAGCGATCGTGTGGCGCACGCCACCGCTCTTGTCCAGCACCTTGAAGGGATGACGAATGTCCTTGATGCCGACTTTGTTGATCGGCAACTGGCGTGAATCTGCGCTGTTCTGGACATCTGCAATGGCGGATTTTTCGGGTGGAGCCATGGGATCTCTGCAATTCATGTCATTTCTCGGGGGTTGTACGAAGCCGTACAGCCAACTATAGCATTATCCGACAGATTTACTCAACTATTATTTCCCGCGGCAAGTCTGGCCGCCACGCTACGTACTATACCGGCATCGTCGAGGCCGACTTCCGCCAGCAGCAACGCGGAATCGCCGTGGTCGATGAACCGGTCCGGCAGGCCAAGACGCAAGAGCGGGGTGTGCAGGCCGGCCGATTCCAGTGCCCGCGCTACCTCAGCGCCGGCGCCGCCGATCAGGGCGTTTTCCTCGATCGTCACCAGCAGTTCGTGGCTGGCTGCGAGCTGGCGGACCAATTTGGTGTCGAGCGGCTTGACGAAGCGCATATTGGCGACTGTGGCGTCGAGTGTCTCGGCTGCCTTGAGCGCAGGCGTCAGCATCGCACCAAACGCCAGCAGGGCCACCTTCTTGCCTTCCCGGCGCAGTTCGCCTTGGCCCAGTGTCAAAGTCCCGAGCCCCGGCTCTATGGCTGTTCCAGGCCCGCTGCCGCGCGGGTAGCGCACCGCGCTCGGGCTGTTGAGCGTGAACGCGGTGGACAGCATCTTGCGGCATTCGTTCTCATCACTCGGCGTCATCACCACCATGTTGGGAATGCAGGTGAGGTAGGAAAGATCAAACGCGCCGTTGTGGGTTGCGCCGTCGGCGCCGACCAGCCCGCCCCGGTCTATGGCGAACACGACCGGCAGATTCTGCAAGGCGATGTCGTGAATCAACTGGTCGTAGGCGCGCTGGAGAAACGTCGAGTAAATGGCCACCACCGGCCGCATGCCTTCACAGGCCAGCCCGCCGGCAAAGGTAACCGCGTGCTGTTCGGCGATGCCGACATCGAAGAAGCGCTGGGGGAATTCCAGCGCGAAGCGCACCATGCCCGAGCCCTCCCTCATGGCCGGGGTGATGCCGATCAGGCGCGGGTCGGCCTCGGCCTGATCGCACAGCCAGTCGCCGAATATCTGGGTGTAGGTCGGCCTGCCAGGTGCCTTGCTCGGTTCGATACCGCTGGCGGCGTCGAACTTGCCGACGCCGTGGTACAGGATGGGGTCCGCTTCGGCGAGTTTGTAGCCCTGGCCTTTTCTCGTGACGACATGGAGGAACTGCGGACCCTTCAGTTTGCGCAAATTCTGCAGCGTGGGAATCAGCGCATCGAGGTCGTGGCCGTCGATGGGACCGATGTAGTTGAAGCCGAACTCCTCGAACAGGGTACCCGGCGAGATCATGCCCTTGACGTGCTCTTCGACGCGATTGGCGAACTCCAGCACAGTCGGCATCGAGGCCAGCACCTTTTCTCCGGCACGGCGCGCCGCATTGAAGGTGCCCCCGGACAGCAGCCGCGCCAGATATTTGTTCAGCGCGCCCACCGGCGGCGAGATCGACATGTCGTTGTCGTTGAGGATGACGAGCAGGTTGGCATCGATCACGCCGGCATTGTTGAGGGCCTCGAAGGCCTGGCCTGCCGACATCGCGCCGTCGCCGATGATGGCAGCGACACGCCGTTCCTCACCCCTGTTGCGGGCGGCGACGGCCATGCCCAGAGCGGCGGAGATCGAGGTTGACGAATGGCCGACGCCAAACGTATCGTATTCGCTCTCGCTGCGGCGCGGGAAGCCCGACACGCCGCCCTTCATGCGCAGGCGCTCCATGCCGGCGCGTCTGCCGGTCAGCGCCTTGTGCGGGTAGGTCTGATGACCGACGTCCCATACCAGGCGATCTTCGGGAGTGTCGTACACGTAATGCAATGCGATAGTCAATTCAACGGTGCCGAGGTTGGACGACAGGTGACCCCCGGTCTTGGATACCGACTCGAGCAAAAACGCCCGCAGTTCGTCAGCTATCTGGGGCAGCTGGTCGCGCTCCAGCGCGCGCAGATCGGCGGGGGAATTGATGCTGTCGAGCAAGGGATGAGTCATCAGAAGGTCCGCTCGACGATGAAGTCGGTAAGTTCGTGCAGGCGACCGGCGGATTCGCCGAACGGAGCAAGCGCGTCGTGCGCGTCCTGCCTCAATTTGCCGGCCATGGCTTTGGCTTCGCTGGCGCCCAGAATGTTGACATAGGTTGGCTTGTTCTGCGCCGCGTCCTTGCCGGCGGTCTTGCCCAGCGTTGCAGTGCTGGCTTCGGTGTCGAGGATATCGTCAACCACCTGAAACAGCAGCCCGATTCGGTTGGCGAAACGTCCGAGACGTTCCAGCGCGTCGGGCATGGCTTCGCCGCAATGGGCGCCGAGCAGTACCGCGGCGCGGATAAGGGCCCCGGTCTTGTGAATATGCATGTATTCGAGTTCGCTGATCGTCAACTGCAGGCCAACGGCAGCGAGATCGATCGCCTGGCCGCCTGCCATGCCGCGCGATCCTGACGCTGTCGCCAGAAGATGCAGCATATCGATTTGCCTGGCCGTGGAGATGCTCGCAAGGCGATTCGAAAGGGTCTGAAAAGCCTGGGTCTGCAGGGCATCACCGACCAGAAGTGCGGTCGCCTCGTCAAACTCGACGTGGCAGGTTGGCTTGCCCCGGCGCAGGACGTCGTTGTCCATGCAGGGCAGGTCGTCGTGCACCAGCGAATAGGCGTGGATCAGTTCGACGGCAACGGCGGGGGCGTCGAGCACGCTGCTTTTCGCGCCGAAGATCGATCCGGCCGCATGGCATAGCAGTGGACGGACGCGTTTCCCGCCGCCGAGCACCGCGTAGCGCATCGCCTCATGGAGGCGCGCGGGGGCGACTTCGGGCGGCGGCAAGGCTGCTTCCAGGGCCGCTTCGGTGCGTTGCTGGATGCCGGACATCCATGTGGAAAAATTCATGAATGTCTCAGCTTTCCTGGTCGCCGCCGGCTTCTGGCTCGAAGTCGCGCAATCCATTGGCGTCGAGGATGCGTATCTGCTGCTCGGCGGCGGCCAGGGTGTCCTGACACTGGCGCAACAGTGCAACGCCACGTTTGTAGGCGTCCAGCGCTTCCTGCAGCGGCATTTGACCGGCCTCCATCGCGGCGACGATGCCCTCCAGTTCGGTGAGAGCGCTTTCGAACGACGGGGTTGTTGCGGTCGCGGAATCGATATTTGGAGCAGTGTTCTTGATAGTGGCCATGAGTGAAGCCTTGGCCGGGAGCGGTGACCAGCGGCAAGGGAAAACCGTAAAAATAGCCTAAGGTGCGCCCTCTGGTCAAATTGGCTACAATTGCGCGGCCGGTTGGTACTGGCATTTTGTCCGCCCTGACGGTTGTTTCCGTCCATTTCCGGTTTCCGGGTAAACCCTCTTGGAGGTTGGGAATCATGTCTGTTGTCGGCTCCCGCGCACTCCTCTCACCCGGAGCGTCGCAGTTTCCGGTTGAGTGGTACTTCGATGAAAAGCTCTTCGAACTGGAGAAGCAGCTGATCTTCGATGCCGGCCCGGGCTACGTTGGCCATGAGTTGATGGTTCCCGCACTGCACGACTACCGTTCGCAGGAATGGCACGATCATGCACGGATGGTGGTTCGCCAGGCCGACGGTTGCTACGAGATGTCCAACGTCTGCCGTCATCGGCAGGCGATCATGTTGCAAGGCGCCGGCAATGCGAAGAACATTGTCTGTCCGATTCATCGTTGGACCTACGATGCCGGCGGTGAACTCATCGGCGCGCCGCACTTTCCGGCCAATCCCTGCCTGAATCTGAGCAGGCAGAAGCTCGAAAACTGGCAGGGACTGCTGTTCAAGGGCCCTCGCTCGGCCAATGCCGACCTCGCCGGGATGAAGGTCGCAAGCGAGCTCGATTTTTCCGGTTTCAAGCTCGATCACGTTGAACTGCACCAGTGCAACTACAACTGGAAGACCTTCATCGAGGTCTATCTCGAGGACTATCACGTCGTTCCCTACCATCCGGGTCTCGGTGGCTTCGTTACCTGCGACGATCTGGCCTGGCAGTTCGGCGACTGGTATTCGGTGCAGCGCGTCGGCATCACCTCGCTGGCAAAGCCCGGGTCGGCGACCTATCAGCACTGGCACAAGGCCGTGCTTGAGTACTACAACGGCGAGTTGCCGAAGCACGGCGCGATCTGGCTTACCTATTTACCGAACATCATGGTCGAGTGGTATCCCCACGTGCTGGTGGTATCGACGTTGGTGCCGCAGGACGTGGACAAGACTCTGAATGTGGTCGAGTTCTACTATCCGGAGGACATTGCGCTGTTCGAGCCGGAGTTCATCAAGGCTGAACAGGCGGCGTACATGGAAACGGCGATCGAGGATGACGACATTGGCGAGCGCATGGATCGCGGCCGGCGCGCCCTGATGAAGCAGGGACGCAGCGAAGTCGGTCCCTATCAGTCGCCCATGGAAGATGGCATGCAGCACTTTCACGAGTTCTACCGGCGCGTGATGGCCGGGCACCTCTGATCGAGGAGATCTGCTGCGGGTGCCGGCAACCTGCTGGCGCGGCACCCCCCCTTCTCCTGAAACGGATTCCTCATGCAGTCACTCTGGATGATCGCGGCAAGCCTGCTGTTTGCCTGCATGGGCGTCTGCGTAAAGCTTGGCTCAGCGCAGTTCTCGGCCGCTGAACTGGTGTTCTGGCGGGGCTTTATCGCCACGCTGATCCTCGGTTCCTACGTCCTTGCGCACCGGCTTCCGCTGGCCACGCCGCATGCGCGAACCCACGTCGTGCGGGGCTTGGCGGGTTTCGTTTCGCTGGTGATGTACTTCTATGCCATCAGCCTGATTCCGCTGGCGGCGGCGGTGACACTGAACTACACGTCACCGCTGTTTCTGGCGCTGCTGCTGGTGCTCTGGCTGAAGGAGCCGGTGCGGCGTGGATTCTATGGCACGCTGACGGCGGGATTTGTCGGCGTGATATTCCTGTTGCAACCCACGCTCGGCCGCGACCAGTGGCTGGGTGCGGTGTTCGGCCTGGGCTCGGGCATCGTCTCCAGCATCGCTTACCTCAACGTGCGGCGGTTGGGAGAACTGGGGGAGCCCGAATGGCGCACGGTATTTTATTTTTCGGCACTGTCTGCACTGGGCGGTTTGCCCTGGATGCTGGCGGCCAGTCCCTTCCATGCGGTAGATTTGCGTGGCTGGCTGTTGCTGCTGGGGGTAGGAGGCTTCGGCGTGCTGGCGCAGCTGTGCATGACAGCAGCCTACAAGCGCGGCAAGACGCTGGTCTCGGCCAGTCTCGCCTACAGCACGGTCATCTTTTCCAGCGCCTTCGGTATGCTGCTGTGGGACGAAACCCTTCCCTGGTCAGGCTGGGTCGGTGTAGTCCTGATTGTTGCCAGCGGCCTGCTTGCCACCGTGCTGTCGCACCGGACGGATACCGAAGCGGTTGTGGATTGAATGCCCGGGATGTCGAAAGCGGCCGAGTAACGGGCTAACCGGTAATTTTCCGTTTCACCGCGCGGGTCACCATGCGCAAGCGCTGAGCGAGGGGCAGGCGCTTGAAATTGGTCTTGACGGCGCCCTGCGTGAAGGCCGTGCGCTTGGAATAATCCATGATCAGGTCGACGATCACTGGCCGGCCGCTAGTAGCGAGTTCGCGGGCCCTGGCAATGGCCTGCGGCACGCCGGCATTTGACGGAACGCGGATGTACTCGGCGCCGGTGGCGATGGCGACGCCGCTGAAGTCGATGGCGCCCAGCGCCGTGCAGGGCTTGCGATTGAACGGGATTTCCTGCGCCTGGGCGATCTGCGACAGTTCGCCGTCATGGAACACGTAGTACACCAGCCCCAGACCAAGTCGCGCAGCGGAAACGATTTCCATGCAGGTCATGGTGAAGGCGCCGTCACCAACGATGGCGAACACTTCCCGGTCCGGATTGGCCAGTTTGGCTCCTATCGCGGCCGGTACCGCGTAGCCCATGCTGTTGAAATCCGTCGGCACAATCAGCGCCTTCGGGCAGCGCACCGGGAACAGTTCGGCCGTCAGGTAGGTGTGGTTGCCGTCGTCGACCACGGTGATCGCATTGTCGGGCACCGCCGCGCGCAGGGCGTTGAAAAATACCGCGGGGTTGACCTTGTCGCCGCTGTCGTGGCGCAGCCATTCCTCGTTGTAGGCGATCTTGTCGCGCTGGATGCGCTGCTGCAGTTCGGCATTCGCCTGACGCGCCGCCCCCATGTGCTGCAATTCCTCCAGCAGCAGTCCGAGCACAGCCCTTGCGTCGCCTTCGAGGCTCACCCTGGCGGGGTAGTTGGCGTTGAATACCGCGGGATTGATATCGGCGTGAATCAGGTTCGGCGGCACCGTGACGCCAAAGCTGCCTGTGGCGATCTCCGCGAATCGGGTGCCGACGGCCAGCATGCAGTCGCAGTCGGCAAAGGCATTGCGCGCAGCGGGCACCGCGGCGGCGCCGAAGCTGAAACCCGTATGCAGCGGATGTGCGGCCGAGAACACCGACAGGCCTTGCAGGGTGGTCGCCACCGGGGCTTGCAGGAACTCGGCAATGGCCCGCGTTTCGTGGGCGGCGTCGCGTGCTCCCCAGCCGAGGAACAAGGCCGGGTGCCTGGCGGCGAGGAGCATTTCTGCGGCACTCCGGATGTCTGCCGGCGCCGTTCGCTGCAACCTGGCGATGAGAGGCGGCAGGGGCATGTCGCCGGCCTCGCCGGGAAACATTTGCAGGTTGACCGGAATCTCGACGAAGACCGGGCCGGGCTCGCCGGAGTGGGCGATTTCCCAGGCCTTGAACAGGGTCGGCACGATGTCCTTGTGGCGAGTAACGAGAAAGGTGGCCTTGGTCAGCGGCTTGAGGAAGGCGTGCTGGTCCAGTTCGTGAAGCTGGTAACGCTTGTCCAGGTCGGTGCGGATGCCGCCGCAGATCACCAGCATGGGCACACCATCGAGAAAGGCCTCGCCGATGCCGCTGGCGGCGTGCGTCGCGCCCGCGGCCGGCACGATCACCAGCGTGCCGGTCAGGTCCGAAGTGCGGCTCATGCCGTCGGCCATGAAGGCGGCGCCGCCTTCATGGGTCACCAGCACCGGCGTGATCTGCGCCGAACTGTTGAGTTCGTCGTACAACTCCGTGTTGTGCACCCCGGGAATGCCGAAGGTGTATTTGATGCCCAAGGCTTCGAGTGCGCGTACCGCGATCCAGGCGCCGGTTCGTTTCATGTGTTTTGCTCCCAGGTCATGCTCTGTTTTAGGTTGCCGCGGCGGCGGCCTGGCCGGCGATGCGGCCGCTGAGGATGCAGCCGCCGAGGAAGCCTCCTTCCAGCGCGCGCAGGCCGTGCATGCCGCCGCCGCCGAAGCCGGCGGCCTCTCCGGCCGCGTACAGGCCGGGTATGGCTGCACCGGCGTGGTCGAGCACGCGGCTTTGCAGATCGGTCTGAATGCCGCCGAGGCTCTTGCGGCTGATGATGAACTCGCGCACCGCGACCAGCGGTCCGGCCTTCGGCTCGAGTATCTTCTGGAACTTGCAGGTGCGGATGCGGTCGCCCTGCCAGCGCCTGACGTAGGCAATGCGCCGCAGTTGTTCGTCATTGTGCAAGGTCTGGCCGCGGTCGATCTGGGCATCGTAGCGTTCTGTCGCCGCGCGGATGGCATCGAGGCTCACCGCATCGTCGCCCTGGAGCGCGTTCATCTTGTCCACCAGTTCCGGCAGGTCGCGACCGACCACGAAGTCCTCGCAGGAACCGGTCATCTGCTCGTAGAGCCAGTGGTTGCCGAACAGCAGGTCGCGCAGGAAGGCGAATTTCTTCTTGTCGCGGATCGACGGGTTGAACTCCGCGCCGGAAACCGCAAGTTCCTTCAGCGCGATGCGCCGGTTCATCAGTTGCCAGGAATACTGCCGTTCCTGGGCGCACACCTGGGCGACCAGGTCGCGAGTGTCGAAGCCCGTCACCAGCGGCATCGGGCCGATGCGCTCGCCGCGCCAGTCGAGCCACAGGGCAGAGCGCGGCGGTACCAGCGAAAGCCCGTGTCCCGGTTTGCGCGGTCGCGGATGATGCACTCCGGCGGCATAGTTCCACATCGAGTCGAGATGGGTAAGCTGGCCGCCGACGGCACTCACCGCATCGTGCAAGCGGCCGTCCGCATAGCGATGGGAGCCGTTGAAGATGACGGGTGGCGGCGAACTCCAGTCGCGATGCCAGTGCTGCCGCACCCGCTCGATGTTGCCGTTGAAACCGCCGGCCGCGACGATGATGCTGCCGGCATGGAGTTCAAAGGGCTGCTGGTCCGTTTCGCTGATGCCCCTGCAACCCGTGATCGCGCCATTCGACGTCAGCAGGCTTTCCACGCGCTGACCGAAGCGGAGTTCGAGCCTTGCGCGCTGCGGGTGTTGCTCCAGACGGTCGATCAGGCGCAGCGCCAGCTCATGGCCGGTGCCCCAGACGATATGAAAGCGCGGCACCGAATTGCCCGGCGTGAACAGACCGCGTTCGACCCAGTGCGGAGCAGGCACAAAGCCGACGCCGCGTTGTCGCAGCCAGCCGCCGACGTCGTCGCGGCAGCGATGCACATAGGCTTCTGCCCAGGCACAGGGCCAGCGGTCGTTCGGATCGAGTTCGCCGAAAGCGTGCCAATCGGCCAGTGCCAGTTCGGGCGTGTCGCGGATGCCGGCGCGTCGCTGCTCCGGCGTGCCGACGAGGAAGATGCCGCCGAAACTTTCCTTCGCCAGGCCGCCGAAGTTCTCGGCCGTGTCCCGCTCCAGCAGCAGCACCTGCCGTCCGGCGTCGAGAAGTTCCATCGCGGCGCAGATCCCCGCAATCCCGCCGCCGATGATGATGGCATCGCTCACTGTCCCGTCTCCTCGTGTCTTTCACGGAGTTTAGCCCGAAATCATGCCGCTCCCAATCGCGTCGATGGGCGGACTTGCGGCGGTCGTGGTCAACAGTCGGCGCCGGCAACACGGCGGCGTCGAATCGAAATTCCGGGGAATCGGAGAATGACAAATACCCATGGAACCCGCTAAGCTGCTCGTTCGGAAGGAGAACTCGATGCGCATTAGAAGCTTGCTGGCTCTCGGTCTTATGCTTACCCACGCCTGGGTCCTGGCGCAAACAGCGGACACGCCGCCTCCGCTCTCGCTTGAAGAGGCTCGCGCCCAGCGTGCCAGAGGCAAGGCGCTGAAGGACGAGGCTGAGAAGAAATACGAAGCGGAGAAGGCGGCCTGTCAACGCAAAGCCATCGCCATCGGCTGTCTGAGTTCGGCGAAGGAACGGCACACCGTAGCGCGTCAGGCGGCCGACGCAATGCAGCAGGAGGGACACAAGGCGGAACGCGAAGCACACAAGCGGGACGTCGAGGCCAAGGCGGCGAAGCGGGCGGCCGAGGCACCGGGTCTCGAAGCCAAGGAGAAGGCGGATGTAGAACGCTATCGCGACAAGGAGGCACAAAAGGCGGCCGAGCGCGGGAAGAGCCTGGCCGAGGAGCCGGCCAAGGTTGCAGCTCGTCGCAGCAAGCTCGACGCGGAGAAGGCTGCGCGGCAAGCGAGGGTGGAGGCGCAGCGGCAAGAGGATGCGAAAGTGGCGGCAAAAGCGCCGGAGAATGCTCGGAAACGGGTCGAACGGGAACGGGCGCATGCCGAGCGCGTGAAGAAGATCGATGAGCGCGGGCGAAATTATGCCGATCTGCTGAAGCGGCGGGAGGCCGAAGAGGCGGCAAGACAGGCCGCCGCCGCGGGGGAATCACCGGCCAAGTGAGCACGGGCCGCAAGTCGCCAACCGCCCCGCAGGACGGCCGACGATATCGATTCAACCGGACATCAAATGGGGCCTCGTCACATGCCTCCGAGTCGCTTGGCATACGACACCGCATAAGCCGGTGAGCGGAACTGCAGCACCGGATCATTGGTCGGGGTGACACCGTCGGCCATAACGAGTGGGTCGAAGTTGATGGGCTCGCACGCGGCGCCTTTTTGCGGCATCGCGGTCTTGATGGTCAGGGTGCCTGCCTTCACCTGCTTGCGATCTTCCGGCCAGGCCAGCGTCGGGTTGTCCTCGGCGTCACCGGCAACACCGATGGTCAGCATCATGTCCCAGCGCACCGGGCCTTGCTGCGCGCGACTGATCAGGGCCTGCTCGAGAAAGTTGGCGCCGGCCGTCTTGAGTTCGTCGTCGGACAGTCGTTTCTCACCGTCCTGCGGGACGAAGCGCCAGCGGACGAGGGTGGTTTGTTTCTTCCTGTTGATGAACTTGAAGGTGTGGATGCCCCAATAGGAACTATTGGCGTAGCTGGCGGGCGGGTTGTTGGCGGCCAGGTATTCGGACTGCGCGAGGTTGTCCGGGTGGCTGGCCTTGAAGGCCTTCATCTTCTCCGGGTCCGGCTTGCCGGTGGCCGCGTCGGGCTGCAGGGCGAGCATCAGGTCGAGGAAGGTCTGCGGCTTGGCAGCACCGAAGATCGGCGCGTTGAGCATGGCCATGTTGTGCAGCGCGCCGCCCGGCAGCTTGAATTGCAGCGCCATGCCGCGTACGCTTTTTGCCGTATCCGGTGCCTTCGGGTTGCCGCCGGAGAGCGAAAAGCGGGCGACGACCGGCACCGGCTTTCCGGAAAACAAGGCAGAGCGCGTGTAGCGCGCGGCGTCCTTGCTGCCGACGAACTCGCCTGCCGCACAACTGCCCTTGATGTGGTTGCGGCGCTGGCCCGGGTTCACGCCAAAGGCGCCTTCGATGGCCGCGACCACCTAATCCGGTGCCACCGGGTATTCCGCGGCCATGGCCAGCGGGGTGCCGCAGGCGACCACGCAGGCGAGCGCAAAGCGCGGCAAAGTACTTTTTTGCATTCCTTGATTCCTTCTTCTGTTTGGGTTGGGGTGTTACTTGTGGTCGATCTGGTCGTAAACCGCCGTCGCGACGAGGGCCAGCTTGCCTTTGTCGATTCCGGCCGAAAGAGCATAGCCGAACTTGCCATCGATCCAGTAGAAGACGTTGACCGGACCCTCCTGCGCGAAGCGGAAAGCGGTGTCCTGGTTGCTTGTGTTTTCGGTGGAAACGTAGAGCGTCAGCCGTTGCCCCGAGGCGTCCTGGTACATGAACTGGGCAACGGGACCGACGTTGCCGGGCAACAGGCGGCCACCGATCAAGTCGTAACCGAGCGCCCCGAGCTTGGGCGGACGCACCGGCGTGCCGAGGCGCTTGGACAGCCATGCGACGAGCTGGTCCTCATGTTCGGCGCTGACTTCCACCGGGCGGCGCACGTCGGGGCTGAACACTGCGTGCGCCACGGCCGCCCGGCGCGGCAGCGGCGATGCTCTGGCCAGGCTCTCCGCCGGCGGGTAGCGATCATGCACCAGCCAGCCGGAAAGGCCGCTGACCAGCGCGATAAGAAGGCCTGCGGCAATGCGCTGCAGCGACCAGCGGGCGAGGAATGGCCGGTCGCTGCGGTCCAGCGCGGCGGTCGGTGGTGGCGATGCCAGCGCGCTCAAACTTTCCGGCAGCGGCTCGTCGAGCACGGGGTTGAACAAGGACCTGAGGGCCTGCTTCTGGGTCAAATAGGCTCGCACGCGCTCGGCTTCTGCCGGCTCAGCGGCCAGGTAGGCCTCCACCTCGGCGCGCCGCGTATCGGGCAGGGCAGCGTCGACGTAGGCTTGCAGGTCGATCTCGGTAATCGGGAGTTGGCTCATCGCACGACTCTCAGTTGGGCGCTTGGCGGCTCGCCGTTCATGATCGCGCGCAGCCTTTCCCGGCCGCGCGACAGGCGGGACATGACGGTGCCGATGGGGACACCCAGCGTCGCAGCGATGTCTGCATAGCTCATTTCTTCCAGGGCAACCAGCAGCAGCGCTTCGCGCTGCTCATCCGGGAGTTGGCCAAGAGCGGATGCGAGATCTCGCAACTCCAGCTCGTCGTTTTGCGTAGCGCGCGTCGGCACGTCGAAATCATCCTCGTCGATCGAATGAGTGGGCAGCCGCGGCCGGCGCAATTGGTCGACCCGCAGGTTGTGCATGATGCCGAACAGCCAGGCGCGCATGTCGCTGCCGGCCCGCCATTGATGGAGCCGGGACCAGGCCCGTTCCAGCGTGTCCTGCACCAGGTCGTCGGCTGCCGCGCGATCGCCGAGCATCGCCCGCGCATAACGGCGCAGGCGGGGAATCTCGGCCAGGATCGCGCTGCTTTCCACTCTGGGTCAGGGTTTGGCGACGTGCCAGGCGTTATTGAGGAAGCCGTCACCGGTCATGTCGCCCGGCTTCTGGTCCTTGACCCAGTAATACAGCGGCTTGCCCTTGAGTGCCCACTGCTTCTTGCCGTCATCGCGGGTGATGACGCTGTAATCACCGCTGGCGGCAGCGCCCTCCATCGCATAGAACGGCGGCCAGTTGGTGGCGCAGGGGCCGTTGCAGGCGCTCTTGCCGCCGGCGTCCTTGTCGAAGGTGTAGAGCGTCATGCCGTTGCTGCCGGTGAGCATGCCGTTGGACACCATGGCGGGGGAGGCGGCACAGGCCGCGAGTGAAACGGATGCAAGCAGGGCGAGCGCGAGTCTGGGAATTTTCATTATTTTCTCCGTTGGGGTTGGGGGTGCTACTCCTGCATGAACGGAACGAAGGCCGATCTTATTCCAGCCACCGCGAAATATTCTGCCATTGGCAGCTTCGCCTTTGACAGAGAGGCAGGAGGCGACGATACTTTGGAGCGCGCGGTTACTTCCGATCCCGCCAACGATCCTGTCGATTTTTTAAAAGGGATCCACTGGCAAGAGTGATAGTGGAAATCCGGAAATCGAGGCCCCAATTGTCCCAAGACGTCAGCGAGAAAGGCAAGGCCGGTAATAGAGGCAAGACCGGCTTCAAGCTGGTGCGATTCTTTACCACCGCCAGCTTGCTCGCATTCGTGGTGGTAGCCGTTTCGCTGGGTTATGTCTTTCGGACCTTGTCCATTGACGGCCTGCTCAAGGGGTACGAGAGCGAACACGTCACTATTGCCAAAGTGCTGGCCAATGAGATGTGGGATGACGACTTCGGACCCCTGGTCCTGGCCGTGGCAGGCAAGCCGACAGCAGAAATGCGGGCTGCGCCGCAGATACCGGGGATACACAGGAAAGTCCTGAGGTTGCTGAATGGCACCCGTATCTTCAAGGTCAAGGTCTATGACCTGAACGGAATGACGGTCTACTCGACCGACCTCAAGCAGATTGGCGAGGACAAGAGCAAGAATGCGGGCGTGACGGGCGGCTTGCGCGGTTTGAGCAGTTCCCGGCTGACCCATCAGAATCAATTCAGCGCGTTCGAGGGCGAGGTACAAAACCGCGACGTGGTCGAGAGCTATGTTCCTCGCTACGACCCCGTCACCGGCAAGGTGAGCGGTGTGGTCGAGATCTATGGCGATGCCACCTTCGTACTGTCGGAAATAGGCAGGCGGCAGGGCTACATGGTCTTTGCTGTGACCGGTCTGCTGGCCTTGCTCTACCTGGTGCTGTTCGCCATAGTGAAACGAGCGCAGAACCTCATCATTCGCCAGAACAGGGAGCGCGAAGCAGTTCAGGAAGCCCTGACTTTGAGCGAGGAGCGCTGGCAGTTCGCCCTCGAAGGATCCGGCGCAGGCGTCTGGGATCGCGACCTGCGGACGGGCGATGTGGTGTTCTCCAAGCGTTACAAGGAACTCTATGGCTTTGCCGAGAATGACCTGGTGAATCACCAGGAACCCTGGAATGAGCGCATTCATCCTGACGACGTGCTGCGGATAGTGGCCGACCGGGATGCCTATTTGAGGGGAGACAAGCAGATCTATGCCAATGAGCGGCGCATGCGATGCAAGGACGGCAGCTGGAAATGGATAATCTCGCGCGGAATGGTGGTGGAACGCGATGCGAACGGGAAGCCCCTGCGCATGATAGGCACCCATACCGACATCACCGAACGCAAGCAAGCCGAAGCCGAACTCGATCAGCACCGGCATCACCTCGAAGAACTGGTGTCCGCGCGCACCGCCGAACTGGCGGCGTCGCGTGACGCCGCTGAAGCCGCCAACCGGGCCAAGAGCAGCTTCCTCGCCAACATGAGCCACGAGATCCGCACGCCGATGAATGCCATCATCGGCCTCAATCACCTGATGCGACGCGACGCGGCGACGCCGGAGCAGGCCGCGCGGCTGGACAAGATCGATGGCGCCGCACAGCGCCTGCTCGCAATCATCAACGACATTCTCGACCTGTCGAAGATCGAGGCCGGGCAGCTGCAACTCGAAGGTGGCGACTTCGTGCTTGCGTCCATTCTCCATGACGTTGCCTTCATGATCGGCCCGGCAGCGCGGGACAAGGGACTGCAGATCGACGTCGAGCGCGATGCTCCGCTGCTGTGGTTGCACGGCGATGCGCTACGGCTGCGTCAGGCGCTGCTCAAGCTTGCCGGCAACGCGGTCAAGTTCACCGAGCGGGGATCCATCGCGCTGCGCGGCCTCCTGCTGCACGAAAGGGGCGACGAGATTCTGGTGCGCTTCGAAGTCACGGATACCGGCGTCGGCATTCCACCCGAAACGCTGCGCCGGCTCTTCAGCGCCTTCGAGCAAGCCGACGGCTCGATGACGCGCAAGTACGGCGGCACCGGCCTCGGCCTGTCGATTACCCGGCGCCTGGCCGAACTGATGGGTGGAGAAGTCGGCGCTGACAGTACGGCGGGGGTCGGCAGCACCTTCTGGTTTACGGCCCGTCTGCCACGCGGCCACGGCACCTCGCCTGCGGACAAGACGAGCGATCGCGAGCTTGCGCCTGACCAGGCGCCGGATGCCTCGGGCGCGGCGGCCCCCGATCCCGGCCGCGCACGGGCGGTACTGGAGCAGATGGAACCCCTGCTGGCCAGCGACGACACCCGGGTGGGTGAGCTGTTCGAGGCGAACCGTCCCGTCCTGCTGGCCACGCTCGGCGCAGCAGCACTGCAACTGGAACGGCAGGTGGCGGCTTTCGATTACCCGGAGGCGCTAGCGACGTTGCGGGAGATGATCCGGGAAAAGCCGGAAAACTGATGCCGCAGGACGGTGATGCCCGATGCCGCAAACGGGTACGGAAATTCGGGTTTCATCACTGACCCTCGCATTCGTCGCTCAGGCAGCGGGAAAGTCGGCACCCAGCGATACCTCGCGCCACTTCTCCATTTCCGCTGCGAATTCCTTGAACTTCGCGGCGGTCATGTCGTATGCGGGCCGTCCCAGGAGCAAATGAAGCGGCGGTTCGGGGGATTCGACGGCCTGGATGATCGCTTCCACGCCGCGCACCGGGTCGCCCTGCTGGGTGCCGCTGTAGCTCTGCACCGCAGTCCGTCGTGCGCCCGCGGATTGAGCATAGTCGGCGATGGCGGTCTTCGGTACCTTCAGCGAGCGGCCGGCCCAGTCGGTACGGAACGGACCCGGCTCGACGATGGTGACCTTGATGCCGAGCGGCGCGGTTTCCTTGGCCAGCGCTTCGGACAGGCCCTCCACGGCGAACTTGGTGGCGTTGTAATAGCCGATGCCGGGGAAGCCGATCAGGCCGCCCATTGATGAGATGTTGACGATGTGGCCGCGGCGGCGCGCCCGCATGCCGGGCAGCACGGCCTTGGTCATGTTGGCCAGACCGAAGACATTGGTCTCGAACATGGCGCGCACTTCATCGTCCTCACCCTCTTCGACCGCCGAGAGGTAGCCATAGCCCGCGTTATTCACCAACACGTCGATGTGTCCAAACCGGTCTTCGGCTTGCCGCACGACAGCGGCAATCTGCGCCGGCACGTTGACGTCGAGGGCGGCCACCAGCGCGTCCCCGGCTGAGGTGAATTCATCAAGGGTGGCTGGATTGCGTGCGGTCACCACCACGCCGTGTCCGCGCCGAAGCAATATGCGAGCGAGTTCGCGACCGAATCCGGTCGAGCAGCCGGTGATGAACCAGACAGTCTTGTTGGAAACCATGGTCAGCTCCTGTTTGAGTAATGGCGAACTATAAGTCACGGCGGGGTAAGCATTACCGGCTGGCGGCGCTATCCAGCCAGTCGGTGACCAGCGGCCAGAGCGCGGTTTCGCTCTGCGGCTTGAAGAAACCGAAGTGACCGATGCGCCGCAGGCCATGTTGCGCGGGTTCGAGCAAGCGGTAATCAACCGGCCGCTTTCGATATGCGCCATGAATCAGGCGCGAGCCGTCTTCGAGCAGCATTTCGTCATCGGCGAAGGTCAGGGCGAGCACAGGATAGTCCGCGCTGGCATAGGCTTCGCGGGCGCCTGGCTCGCCGGTCAGCAGGTAGTCCGGCGTCAGGCACCAGCGCCGCCACTGGAACATCGCTCCGCTGGGAAGATCGCCGATGACGCCCAGGCGTGCGCCGGGGAAGTAGCCGAAGATCGGGCACAGCACGGGTGCCAGCACATGCCACATCAGGGGCGCCGAGCGACGGACGCGCGGCGCTATGTGGCGCATCGAACCACTGCCGACAGCGATATTGACCAGGCCGGCAAGGCGCTCGCGCGAGGGCAGCAGCGGCGCGACCTGGCCACCGAAGCTGTGGCCGACGACAAACACCGGCCGCGTTGGAGAGATCTCGCTGACCTCGTGCAGCAGGGCGTCGTAGTCCTTGCTCAGCCAGTCGCTGAGGTCCGCCTTGACATGGCGCAACGAGCCGGTCAGCGATTCCCCGATTCCCCGGTAATCGAAGGTCCACGCCGTGTAGCCGCAGGTGGCGAGATAGCGGGCAAACGCAGCATAAAAGGATTGCGGCACGGCCATTGCTGCGGCGATGATGACGTGGCCCTTGACCGGGCCTTCCGGGTCGAAGCGGTAAGCGGCAAGCGCATGGCCGTCCCGGGCGGCGAATACAATGGGTTTCATGGACCTTCCTTGCAGTCTGACATCAATTCCATTTTCAACCTGATCCCGGGAGATTTTCGATGGGTACCGATCCTATACCGCTGGATCCCGAACTGGTTCACGCGCTGTCCGGCGTCACCACCGCGACGCTGACGACCGTTTTGCTGAAGAAGGGGCTGCGCAATGTCTGGATGCGCGGCGCCAAGCCGCTGCAAGCGGACCAACCACGCCTGGTTGGCCGCGCCTTTACGCTGCGCTTCGTCCCGGCCCGGGAGGATCTGGCCACGCCCGCATCGTGGGGGGCGCCGATTTCGACGCGAGCGGCGATCGAAGCCATGCCCGCCGGCTGCATTGCGGTGGTGGACGCAATGGGCGTGGTCGACGCCGGAATCTTCGGCGACATCCTGTGTGCCCGCATGAAGAAGCGCGGGGTTGCCGGACTGGTCACCGACGGCGTGATCCGCGATCTGGCCGGCGTGCTGGGCACAGGGCTGCCGGTGTGGTGCCAGGGCACTGCGGCACCCGCATCGGTGGCCGGGCTGACCTTCGTCGGCTGGCAGGAGCCGGTCGGCTGCGGCGGCGTGGCAGTGTTTCCCAACGATGTCGTGGTGGCCGATGCGGACGGTGCCGTATTGATACCGGCCGCCTTGCTGGATGAGGTGATCGCCGCGGCCGTCGAGCAGGAAAGGCTGGAGGCATGGATCATGACGCAGATCGCCGCGGGCGTTCCTCTGCCTGGTCTGTATCCGCCCAACGAAGAAGCCAGGGCGCGCTACGAGGCATGGGCGCGCACCGTTCGTTGATTCAATAGCCGTTCTTTACAACGCATCGACCCAAAGGAGACCCCGATGGTATTGCTCGAATTTTCGATGGCGCCTTCCACCAGGGGCGAGAGCATGAGTCCCTATGTTGCGCGCATCCTCGACATCATCGACAGGAGCGGCTTGCCGTATCAGCTGACGCCCATGGGCACCATCATCGAAGGCGAGTGGGCTGAGGTGATGGCCGTCGTCACCTCATGCTTCGAGGCCATGCGGGCCGACTGCCCACGGATCGGAACCCATATCAAGATCGACTACCGGGCCGGCCCCGGTGGCCGCATGACGTCCAAAGTCGATTCCGTCCAGAACAAGCTCGGCCGCAAGCTTTCCACCTGACATGCGACGCCGCGTCTGAACCGGAGCCGGCGACGCCGCCGTTCAGGACGCTATTGAGCCACCTTCTTGTCATAGCCTCGCTCGGCCATGCAGCGATCCATGATCGAGATGGCCATGCTGTCCTCGGTGGCCAGGTGGCTGGTTTTGCTGCTGCAGGCTGTCAGGTCCGCCTCCCTGGTCGAGGAAGTCATTTCCGGCTTGACCCACTCGTATCGTGTTGCACAGGCCGCGATCACGACGCACAGAGAACTTGCAAGAAGCAGTCGACGCATTTTGGTCACCCCATATCATCAACCAACATGATTCATCATAGTCAATCTACGCAAAAATGCGAGGGGACCAACAAGGGGTCGGCGTTGGTCAGGCTTTCGAAACATTGGCCGGTCCCCAGGAGTCGGCGCTGGCGGGACGGCGGCGGTATCGATGGCCGTCATTTCGCGTCACGCGCTGTGACGCCTCGCCAGCCCAGCCGGCGCGAGATGGAGTGTGCGGCAGCGAGGATCGCTTTCGGGATCGGGCCATTCCAGTTGGGCGGGAGGAGGCCGGCGGGACCCAGGCCGGTGATGGCCAGCGCCATCTTGCCGTCGTGATTGAACACCGGGGCGCAGAAGGCGTTGATGCCGGGAATCACCGATCCCACGACGCGTGACATGCCGTGTTCGCGAGCGTCGGTCGTCAGCACGTCGAGTTGGGCGCGCGTCATCGGCGCCCGAGTGTCCTCGCCGCGCGCGTTGATCAGCAACTCTTGCACGACCTGCCGCTCAAGCACCGGTGAATCGAAAAAGGCGACGAAGCACAGGCCGATCGCCGAATGCAGCAGCGGCATAACCGCGCCGGTGCGCAGATTGACGGTGACCGGCCGCCGCGATTCGACCCAGCGCACGATGGTGGGGCCCATGTTGCCCCATACGGCCAGTGCCACCGTTTCCCCGATTTCCTCGCCGAGGGCGTCGAGCACCGGGGTCGCCACGCGCACCGCGTCGAGCCGCGCCAGGCTGGCCAGCCCGAGGTCCAGGGCAAAATGGCCGAGGTCGTAGCGGCCGGAGGTCGGGTCCTGCGTCACCAGTCCGGTACGCACGAAGCTGACCAGGTAGCGGTGGGCCTTCGCCGCTGGCATGCCGGCCTCCCTGGCGAGATCGCGCAGCATCATCGGCGCGCCGTGGTCGGCCAGTACGCGCAGCAGCGGCACGCCAACCTCGATCGACTGGATGCCCTGACGGCCGTCTTCGTCTTTATCTTCACCTGACATGGGCATGATTATAGAATCGCCGCATCGCCAGCGCCGACTCTCAAGAGAATCCAGCCCATGACTCCCGTCCTCGTCTTCGACATCGAAACCATTCCGGACATCGCCGGACTGCGCACGCTGCACGATCTGCCGGCGACGCTGCCCGACGCGGAAGTGGCGGAGTTCGCCTTCCAGCGCCAGCGCGCCAAGAACGGCAGCGACTTCCTGCCACTGCATCTGCAGCGCGTGGTGGTGATTTCCTGCGCCTTGCGCAGCCATGGTGACGAGGGCGGCTTTCGCGTCTGGTCGCTGGCCGAGCCGAAGTCGGGCGAGGGCGAAATCATCCAGCGCTTTTTCGACGGCGTGGAAAAGTTCACGCCGCAGATCGTCTCCTGGAACGGCGGCGGCTTCGACCTGCCGGTGCTGCACTATCGGGGTCTGATCCATGGCGTCACCGCGCCGCGCTACTGGGACATGGGCGAGGGCGATTACCGCGACTCGAAGGACTTCAAGTGGAACAACTACATCAGCCGCTATCACTCGCGCCATCTCGACCTGATGGATCTGCTGGCGATGTACCAGCCGCGCGGCAGCGCGCCGCTCGACCAACTGGCACGGCTGATGGGCCTGCCGGGCAAGCTCGGCATGGATGGTTCGGCCGTTTGGGGCGCGTGGCTGGAAGGACGCATCGACGAGATTCGCGACTATTGCGAAACCGACGTGGTCAACACCTGGCTGGTCTTCCTGCGTTTTCAGCTGATGCGCGGCCTGCTGACGGCCAGCGAACATGACATCGAGCTGGACCTGGTGAAAAGCACGCTGGCGACGACCGGCCTGCCGCACTGGAAGGAATTCATTGCCGCCTGGGAGGCATCATGCTGATCGACGCACGCGACTCCGCGCTGCTGGTAGTGGATGTTCAAGGCAAGCTGGTGCCGGCCATCGCCGGCTGGCAAGTGTTGCTCGAGCATATCGTCTGGTTGATCCGCGTCGCGCGCCGGCTGGAGGTTCCGGTGTTGGCCTGCGAGCAGTACCCGCAGGGACTGGGACCGACCCATCCGGCGGTGGCGGCCGAACTGCCGCCCGGCTGCATTGCCGGCAAGGTGCATTTCTCGGCCGTGGCGGGTGCTTGCCATGCGCTGGACCTGCCGGAAGGTCCTGGCCAATATGTGGTCTGCGGCATGGAAACGCACGTCTGCGTGCTGCAGACGGCGATCGAACTGCTTGCGGCCGGCAAGCAGGTATTCGTCGTCGAGGAAGCCGTCGGCTCGCGCCGCGGGACCGACAAGGCGCTGGCGCTGGCGCGCATGCGCGACGCCGGCGCGAGCATTGTCAGCCGCGAGATGGTGGCCTTCGAATGGCTGCGGCATTCCGATTCGACGCTGTTTCGGGAAGTCAGCCGCGAATTCCTGCGTTGACCTGCCGCGTTGGCGGCCGGGTCACCGGCTGCCATCCCCTGAATCCACGGAATTAGAGGTACGCGACTACACGCGGCCAATGAACTGCGCTATCATTCGAACGGTTGTTTGAAACGACCGTTCGCATCAGTTCGGTCGACGCTACCCAATAAGACACAGGAGGACACCATGGGCCAATACATCGCCCCTTTGCGCGACATGCAATTCGTCTTGCACGAACTGTTCGACGTGACGGCGGAGCTCAAGGCTTTGCCGGCGCATGCCGAGCTTGATGCCGACACGATCAATCAGTTGTTGGAGGAGGGCGGCAAGTTCACCTCCAAGGTGCTGTTCCCGCTCAACCACGTCGGCGATCGCGAGGGTTGCCGGCTAGATCCGGTCACCCACGAGGTGAAGACGCCGACCGGCTTCAAGGAGGCCTACCGCCAGTTCGTCGACGCCGGCTGGCCTGCGCTGACCTGTGATCCGGACTTCGGCGGGCAGGGCTTGCCGGTGGTGGTGTACAACCCGCTGTCGGAGATGCTCAACTCCGCCAACCAGGCCTGGTACATGTATGCCGGTTTGTCGCACGGCGCTTATGAGTGCCTGCATGAACACGGCACGCCGGAGTTGAAGGCGCTGTACCTGCCCAAGCTGGTGTCGGGCCAATGGACCGGAACCATGTGCCTCACCGAGGCGCATTGCGGCACCGACCTCGGCCTGCTGCGTTCCAAGGCCGTACCCCAGGCCGATGGTTCCTACAAGATTACCGGCGGCAAGATCTTCATCTCCGCCGGCGAGCATGACATGGCCGAGAACATCGTGCATCTGGTGCTCGCCCGCCTGCCCGACGCACCGGTGGGCACCAAGGGAATTTCGCTGTTCATCGTACCGAAGTTCATTCCCAATGCCGATGGCACGCTGGGCGCGCGCAACGCCATCACCTGCGGGGCCCTCGAAGAAAAGATGGGGATACACGGTAACTCGACCTGCCAGATGAATATGGACGACGCTACCGCCTGGCTGATTGGCCAGCCGCACAAGGGCCTCAATGCCATGTTCATCATGATGAATGCGGCGCGCCTCGGCGTCGGCATGCAGGGTCTCGGCCTGACCGAAGTGGCCTACCAGAACGCGCTGGTCTATGCCAAGGACCGGCTGCAGATGCGCAGCCTGTCGGGCATCAAGGCACCGGACAAGGCGGCCGATCCGATCATCGTGCACCCCGATGTGCGCCGCATGCTATTGACGGCGAAGGCCTATGCGGAAGGCGGCCGCGCCTTTTCGTCCTTCGTCGCGCTGCAGATCGATCGCGAACTGAATCACCCGGACGAAGCCGTGCGCAAGGATGCCGCCGACCTGGTGACGCTGCTGACGCCGATCATCAAGGCTTTCATGACCGACAATGGTTGGATCGCCACCTCCGAGGCAATGCAGGTCTACGGTGGGCACGGCTACATCGCCGAGTGGGGCATGGAGCAGTATGTGCGCGATGCCCGCATCAACATGATTTACGAAGGCACCAACACCATCCAGTCGCTCGACCTGCTGGGCCGCAAGATCCTCATGGACAATGGCGCCAAGCTGAAGAAGTTCGGCGCGCTGGTGCAGGCCTTCGTCGAGGAAAACGGCACCGACGAAGTCATGAGCGAATTCGTCACGCCGCTCGCCGATCTCGGCGACAAGGTGACCAAGCTGACCATGGAAATCGGCATGAAGGCTTTCCAGAACCAGGACGAAGTCGGCGCCGCGGCGGTTCCCTACCTGCGCGTGGTCGGCCATCTGGTGTATAGCTACTTCTTCGCCCGCATGGCAAAGATCGCCCTCGCCAAGCTGGATTCCGGCGACAGTTTTTACAAGGCCAAGCTCGCCACCGCGCGCTTCTACTTCGCCCGCCTGCTGCCCGAAACGGCGATGTTGATACGCCAGGCCCGTTCCGGCGCAAAATCCCTGCTCGATCTCGAAGCCGAACTGTTCTAACAAGGAAAATCATGAGCAATTTCATCGTCAGGAAAGTTGCCGTTCTCGGCGCCGGCGTCATGGGCGCGCAGATTGCCGCCCACTGCGTCAATGCCAAGGTTCCGGTGGTGCTGTTCGACCTGCCGGCCAGGGAAGGTCAGAAGAACGGCATCGTGCTGCGCGCCATCGAAGGCCTCAAGAAGCTCAGCCCGGCGCCGCTGGGCAACAAGGACGATGCGCCCTGCATCGAAGTCGCCAACTACGACGACAATCTCGAGCTCTTGAAAGGTTGCGACCTGATCATCGAGGCAATTGCCGAACGCATGGACTGGAAGCACGACCTGTACCAGAAGGTCGCGCCCTTCATCGCGCCGAATGCGATCTTCGCCTCGAATACCTCGGGCTTGTCGATCACCGCCCTGTCCGAAGGTTTCTCGGACGAGCTCAAGGCACGCTTCTGCGGCGTGCATTTCTTCAATCCGCCGCGCTACATGCATCTGGTCGAACTGATTCCGACCGGCGCGACGCGGCCGGAGATTCTCGACCAGCTCGAAGGCTTCCTGGTCACCACGCTGGGCAAGGGCGTGGTGCGGGCCAAGGACACGCCCAACTTCATCGCCAACCGCGTCGGCGTCTTCAGCATGATGGCGACGATCCACGAGGCGGAGAAGTTCGGCCTGTCGTGCGACGTGGTCGATGACCTCACCGGTTCCAAGCTCGGTCGCGCCAGGTCGGGCACCTTCCGCACCGCAGACGTGGTTGGCCTCGACACCATGGGCCACGTGATCAAGACCATGCAGGACACGTTGCCGAACGATCCGTTCGCGGCCATTTACAAGACGCCGGAAGTGCTGACCAAGCTCGTCGCCGCCGGTGCCTTGGGGCAGAAGACCGGCGCCGGCTTCTACAAGAAGGTCGGCAGGGAAGTCCAGCGCCTGGATTTCGCTACGGGCCAGTACGTCGCGGGCGGCGGCAAGGCCGATGATCTCGTGGCGCGCATCCTCAAGGAAAAGGATCCGGCCAAGCGCATGAAGGCGCTGCACGACTCGACCAACCCGCAGGCGCAATTCCTCTGGGCCATCTTCCGCGACGCCTTCCACTACATCGCCGTGCATCTGGAAGCCATTGCCGACAATGCGCGCGATGTCGATTTCGCCATGCGCTGGGGCTTCGGCCAGAAGCTCGGTCCCTTCGAAACCTGGCAGGCCGCCGGCTGGCATCAGGTCGCGCAATGGGTCAAGGAAGACATCGACGCCGGTAAGGCGCTGTGTTCCGCACCGCTGCCGGCATGGGTGTTCGACGGGCGCAACGGCGTCCATGGCGCCGACGGCTCCTGGTCGCCGGCGAGCCGGACCCATGTGCCGCGTTCCACGCTGCCCGTGTATCTGCGCCAGCGCTTCCGCGCCCCGGTCCTGGGCGATGACGCGGTCGACGGCACGACCGCCGGCATTACCCTGTTCGAGGACGAGTCGGTGCGCATCTGGCACGAGGACGACGGGGTGCTGATCCTGTCGCTCAAGACCAAGATGCATGTCATCGGCGCCGGGGTCATCGCCGGACTGGCGAAGGCCATCGCGGAGGCGGAACAACACTACAAGGGGCTGGTGATCTGGGGTGCGGATGCGGCCGAAGGCGGCGCCTTCTCCGCTGGCGCCGATCTGCAGTCGATGCTGCCGCTGTTCATGTCGGGCGGCGTCAAGGCCATCGAACCCGAAGTCGTCAAGCTGCAAAATGCCCTACAGGCGATGAAGTACGCCAACGTGCCGGTGGTGGCTGCGGTGGCCGGGCTCGCGCTGGGCGGCGGCTGCGAACTGGCGCTGCACGCGGCGAAGCGCGTCGCCTCGATCGAGTCCTATATCGGCCTGGTCGAAGTCGGCGTCGGCCTGATTCCGTCCGGCGGCGGCCTCAAGGAAGCGGCGCTGCGCGCGGCGGCCGACGCCAAGGGCAACGACCTGCTGCAGTTCCTCAAGAACAACTTTATCAACGCCGCCACCGCCGTCGTCTCAAAGTCGGCGCTGGAGGCACGGCAAATGGGCTATCTTAAGGCCGACGACATAGTCGTCTTCAACCCCTACGAGCTGCTGCACGTCGCCAAGGTAGAAGCGCGCGCCATGTTCGACGCCGGCTACCGGCCGCCGCTGCAGAAGCTGGTGCCGGTTGCCGGGCGCTATGCCATCGGCACCATCATGATGCAACTGGTCAACATGCGCGACGGCGGCTTCATCTCCGCCCACGACTTCAAGCTGGGGCAGATGATCGCCACGGTGGTCTCCGGCGGCGAGGTCGACCAGGGCAGCCTTGTCAGCGAGCAGTGGCTGCTCGACCTGGAACGCAAGGCCTTCATGGAACTGCTGAACCATCCCAAGACCCAGGAACGCATCATGGGCATGATGCAGACCGGCAAGCCCGTACGTAACTGAGGCGCAAAGAGGAGAATCGAAATGAGCAAACAACTTCAAGACGCCTACATCGTTGCCGCCACCCGTACGCCGATCGGCAAGGCGCCGCGCGGCATGTTCCGCAATACGCGTCCCGACGACCTGCTGGTGTATGCGATCCAGTCTGCCATGGCCCAGGTGCCGGGCCTCGACCCCAAGCTGATCGAGGACGCCATCATCGGCTGCTCCTTCCCCGAAGGCGAATCCGGACTCAACATGGCACGCAATGCCGTGCTGCTGGCCGGCTTGCCCAACACCGTCGGCGGCGTCACCGTCAATCGATTCTGCGCCTCGGGCATCACCGCCGTGGCGATGGCCGCCGACCGCATCCGCGTCGGTCAGGCCGATGTCATGATCGCGGGCGGCGCCGAGTCGATGTCCATGGTGCCGATGGGGGGCAACCATCCCTCGATCAACATGGGCGTGTTCAAGGACGAAAACGTCGGCATGGCCTACGGCATGGGGCTCACGGCGGAGAAGGTGGCCAACCAGTGGAAGGTCACGCGCGAGATGCAGGACCAGTTCGCGCTGGAATCCCATCAGCGGGCCATCGCCGGGCAAGCTGCGGGCGAGTTCGACGGCGAGACGACGCCGGTCGAGATCATCGATCGCGTGCCGAATCTTGCCACCGGCGAGGTCGAACTGAAGAAGCGCAGCGTCAACCGCGACGAAGGCGCGCGCGCCGATTCCAATCTGGCGGCGCTGGCCAAGCTGAAGCCGGTGTTCGCCGCCAAGGGTTCGGTGACCGCCGGCAACAGCTCGCAGACCTCCGACGGCGCTGGCGCGCTGATCCTGGTCAGCGAGAAAATCCTCAAGCAGTTCAACCTGACGCCGCTGGCGCGCTTCGTCTCCTTCGCCGTGCGCGGCGTGCCGCCCGAAATCATGGGCATCGGCCCCAAGGAAGCAATCCCGGTCGCCTGCAAGGCCGCCGGCATCACCCAGGATCAGCTCGACTGGATCGAACTCAACGAGGCCTTTGCCGCGCAATCGCTGGCGGTGATCCAGGACCTCGGCCTCGATCCGGCCAAGGTCAATCCGATCGGCGGCGCCATCGCCCTCGGCCATCCGCTCGGCGCCACCGGCGCGATCCGATCGGCCACGGTGATTCACGCCCTGCGCCGGCGCAACCTCAAGTACGGCATGGTCACCATGTGCGTCGGCACCGGCATGGGCGCGGCGGGAATATACGAGCGGATGTAATCGGCGATAAACGGCTGCCGCGCCGGGTTCGGCGCGGCAGCCGTTTTTTATTTGTGCCGCGGCAGGCAGCGAATTGGTGGAATGAAGCGAAGCATGCTGTTTGAGGTGGCCACTCGTCGCTTACAACGGGCAACTTGCCCAATGCCAAGAGTCGGCGTCGGTGATACGGCGGTTGGTCGGCCTTTGCCGACTGTCAGGATTTCCCAGTCGATTTCCGCTTCGTGCCCGAAACGGTCTGTTGATATTTACATATTGTTAGACCGGTTCAGAGCGAGCACCAGTCACTCAGGCTTTGCCAGAATTGCTCCTGCCGATATTTCAAGCCAGCGAATAAATCTTGCGCTCATTAAGTGCAGTTCGAATGCCATCAATAACCGATGTCAGTTCGGCGATCAGAGTGGTGCAGCAACTATCGATACTTCCAGTTGATAAAAATGGACTTGTTGTTGTAAAAAAGCCTCTGTTGATGTAGCCGGTGACCTGCGCCACATGGCTGGTTCTACGGCGCGGAATATGACTATGAGTGCTACGAACATCGGCGTATTCTTCCACGTCGAGCTGCATCAGCCGCACACCTCGTTTGTGGAGCTGGCAAATGAAAGATTCAGACATCCGCCACAGGTTCAAGCCTGACAATGGTTTCCTGAAAATCGCCGCGATCATGACGATGGGGTGGACATTCCCCGGTACCAGTGCGGCGGCGGACGCCCATACGATAGCTGCCACCGTCTGTATCGCCTGTCATGGCGATGACGGCAACAGTGTCATCCCAACCTTCCCCAAGATCGCCGGCCTCCAGGAAGGTTATATCGTCAAACAGTTACGGGATTTCCGCTCCGGGGCCAGAACGAGCGAAGTCATGTCTCCGGTCGCTGCCGCACTGAAGCCAGAGGACATCGCGCCATTGGCGGCCTATTACAGCAGTCGAAAGATGAAGCCAGGAGAAGCTGTCGACAGGGAAGCGGCCGGATTCGGCAAGATGGTGTATCTCGACGGAAATGAAGAATCCGGTGTGCCCGCCTGCATCGGCTGCCATCAAGCCCAGGGCGTCGGCTATCTCATCTATCCCCGCATTGGCGGGCAACATGCCCCGTATGTAGCGCATCAGATGAAAGACTTCGCCAGCGGCGACCGTTCGAATGATTTCGGCCGCTTCATGCGCGCTATCGCAAGGCGAATGACTGAAGAAGAAATCCAGTCCGTCGCCGAGTATCTGGTTGGACTCGACGAAAGATGATTTCAACAGCCATTGGGAGAAAGCCGGTGAACAGGTTTCTGAATCCGCTGATCGTTGTCGCGCTGTGGCCTTCAGTGGCTTTGGCGCAAACTCCAGTCTGGAATCAGGTCGGGGAACAAGCCAAGAACGCGCTGCAAATCAAAGGTGACGCCGCACGCGGCGCGGCGGCCTTTGTGCCCTGTCAGGGCTGTCACCGCAAGGACGCCTCGGGCCGCACCAGCGGCGCCTATCCGCGACTGTCAGGCCAGCATGCGACTGTACTGATCAAGCAGATCTCTGATTTCCAGTCCGGTCGCCGCATCAATCAAAAAATGGAACCCTTCATAGGCGAGCATGTTCTCAACGCTTTCGAGATTGCCGACATCGCCAGCTACTTGCAAGGACTGCCGATCTCAGCCACCAACGGCAAGGGTCCGGGAAGCGGCGTGAGCAGAGGCAATGAACTGTACAAGAAGGATTGTGTCGAATGCCACGGAAGTTGGGGTGAAGGAAATGCGGAGAAGTTCTATCCCATGGTCGCAGCCCAACATTACCGCTATCTACTGCGGCAAGCTCAACTCATCCGCGACGGCGACCGGCGCAACTCAAACCCCGACATGGTTAAGGCGATCAAACCCTACAGGGATAGCGACCTGGAGGCCGTGGCGGACTATATGTCTCAGCTCGCACCGCCGGACAAGAAATAGAAACACGGCCGGTTCCGGCTTTTCCCAGATCAGGGATGCTTCTGTCGTCAACCGCTGCGATGGGAAGGAGACCATGTCGAACAGCCGCTCGTAGCCTGACAGGGTACGTACTGCGGTACGGATTTTCCGCTCCTTGAAGTACCGCTCGTGGCCGAACGCAGAACTGCCCGGATGATTTTCCATCGACCGCTCCGGCGGAGCAACCGCCGTCCCATCAGCGCCGACTCTTGCGATCCCCGGCCTGCGCCGCTCAGCGCGCAATGCGTTCGGCGATCCAGGCTTTGAGGGACGCCAGATCGGCGGTGAAGCGGCCGCAGTGCATCAGGCTGACGCCGAAGACGTAGGCGTAAAGCATGACGCTGCGCGCCTGCGCCTCTTCGGGGTCCAGCCCGCAGGCCAGAAACAGCCGGCAGGAACAGATCAGGCGTTCGGCGTCGACTTCCTCGACGACGGTGATGGCCTGCGCGTCGCGCCGCGCCCAGTCGCGTACCGCGGCTTCGATGGAGATGCCCTTGCGGTTGCGCGCCGAGGCATAGACCTCGATGGTGCGGAGCAGGGCAGCGACTTCGCCGCCCGGCTCGGCATGCGTCTGTTTGCGGATATCGCGGATGCGGCCTTCCTTCCAGAATTCCAGCACCGCATCGAACAGGTCGCGCCGACCCTTGAAATGCCAGTAGAAGCTGCCCTTGGTCACGCCGAGGCGTTTGGCCAGGATTTCGACGCGCAGGCCCTCGGCGCCGTGTTCGGCAAGAATGGCGATCGCGCCCTTGATCCAGGCTTCGCGATCCAGCATGTGGCGGGGGCGTTTGGCGGGTTTTGTTTCCATACGGTAGGGTATTGAAGTTTTGTCGGACCTGGGGTAGTATCTCATAAACCATACGTAAGCGTATGGGTGCGGAGTCTGGAATAGTAGCTAGAATGATTGTTTCCGATCAGCCAAACTTAAGGAGAGTCGCTTGAAAATCCTCGTTCCGGTCAAGCGTGTGATTGACTACAACGTCAAGGTTCGCGTCAAGGCAGACGGCAGTGGTGTCGATCTGGCGAATGTGAAGATGTCGATGAATCCCTTCGACGAAATCGCGGTGGAAGAAGCCATCCGCCTGAGGGAAGCCGGCGTGGCGACGGAAGTGATCGCTGTCTCCTGCGGCGTCACCACCTGCCAGGAGACCCTGCGCACGGCGATGGCGATCGGCGCCGATCGCTCGATCCTGGTCGAAACCGACGTCGAACTGCAGCCGCTGGCAGTGGCCAAGCTGCTGGCCGCGGTGGCGAAAAAAGAGGCGCCGCAACTGATCGTCCTCGGCAAGCAGGCCATCGACGATGATGCCAACCAGACCGCGCAGATGGTCGCCGCGCTGCTGGGCTGGTCGCAAGCCACCTTCGCCTCGAAAGTCGTGATCGGTGAAGGCAAAGCCACCGTCACCCGCGAAGTGGACGGCGGCCTCGAAACCATCGAAGTCAGCCTGCCGGCCGTCATCAGCGCCGACCTGCGCCTCAACGAACCGCGCTACGCCACGCTGCCCAACATCATGAAGGCGAAGAAGAAGCCGATGGAGACCGTCAAGCCTGCCGACCTCGGCGTCGATGTCGCGCCGCGCCTGGCCACCGTTACCGTCACCGAGCCGCCCAAGCGCAGCGCCGGAATCAAGGTTGCCGATATCGCGCAACTGATCGATAAACTCAAGAACGAAGCCAAGGTGATCGCATGAGCCTCCTCGTCATCGCAGAACACGACAACGCCGGCCTCAAGGCCGCGACCCTCAATGCCGTCACTGCCGCGGCCAAGATCGGGGGCGAGATTCATATTCTCGTCGCCGGCGCCAACTGCGGTGTTGTCGCCGAACAGGCGGCCAAGATCGCCGGTGTGGCCAAGGTCAAGGTCGCCGATGCCGCCCACTATGGCGACCAGACCGCGGAAAACCTTGCCGCCCTGATCGTCGCCAACGCATCCGGCTACACCCACATCCTGGCGGCCGCCACCAGCAACGGCAAGAACACCTTGCCGCGCGTGGCGGCCCTGCTCGACGTGGCGCAGATCTCGGAAATCATTTCGGTGGTCGATGCCGATACCTTCGTCCGCCCGATCTACGCCGGCAACGCGCTGGCGACGGTGAAGTCGAGCGACGCGACCAAGGTCATCACGGTGCGCACCACGGGCTTCGATGCCGCGGCAAATTCGGGTGGCAGTGCGGCTGTCGAAGCCATGGCCGCCGGTGCCGATCTGGGGCAATCGAAGCTGATCAGCCGTGAGTTGACCAAGTCGGCGCGGCCGGAACTGGCGGCGGCGAAGATCATCGTCTCGGGCGGGCGCGGCATGGGCAACGGCGAGAACTACCACAAGCTGCTGGAACCGCTGGCCGACAAGCTGGGGGCCGCCCTCGGTGCTTCCCGTGCAGCGGTCGATGCGGGCTTCGTGCCCAACGACTACCAGGTCGGGCAGACCGGCAAGATCGTCGCCCCGCAGTTGTATATCGCCATCGGCATATCGGGGGCGATCCAGCATCTGGCGGGCATGAAGGATTCGAAGGTGATCGTGGCGATCAACAAGGATCCCGATGCGCCGATCTTCCAGGTTGCCGACTACGGCCTGGTTGCCGATCTGTTCCAGGCCGTGCCTGAGCTTGTCGCCGCAATTTGACCGGAAATGATCACGGAGTAAGCAGATGAGCAGCTATACCGCCCCCCTGAAGGACATGCACTTCGTTTTGACCGAGTTGGCCGGCCTCGACAAGGTGGCCGCTTTGCCGGGCTACGAGGAAGCGTCGGCCGATGTGGTCGAAGCGATTCTCGATGAGTCCGCCAAGTTCACCAGTGGCGTGCTGGCGCCCCTCAATTTCAGCGGTGACCAGGAAGGTGCGCAATGGGCCAAGAAGGTCGTCACCGTGCCCAAGGGTTTCAAGGAGGCCTACAGCCAGTTTGTCGACAACGGCTGGAACGCGCTCTCGGGCAATCCGGAATATGGCGGACAGGGGTTGCCCAAGGTGGTCTCGGCGGCGGTGCAGGAGATGTGGAAGTCTTCGAACATGGCGTTCTCGCTGTGTCCCCTGCTGACGCTCGGCGCCATCGAGGCGCTGGAACTGGCCGGCACCGACGCGCAGAAGGCGATGTACCTGCCCAACATGATTTCCGGCAAGTGGACCGGCACCATGAACATCACCGAGCCGCAGGCCGGCTCGGACCTGGCGGCCATCCGCTCGCGTGCCGTGCCGCAGGGCGATGGCACCTACCGGATCTTCGGCCAGAAGATTTTCATCACCTACGGCGACCACGACATGGCGGCGAACACGATACATCTCGTGCTTGCCCGCACCCCGGATGCGCCGGAGGGCGTCAAGGGCATTTCGCTGTTCGTGGTGCCCAAGTTCATGGTGAAGCCGGATGGCTCGCTGGGCGAGCGCAACGATGCATATTGCGTATCCATCGAGCACAAGCTCGGCATCCACGCCAGCCCGACCTGCGTCATGGCGCTGGGCGACAGCGGCGGCGCGGTCGGTACGCTGGTGGGCAAGGAGAACCAGGGCCTCAAGTACATGTTCGTCATGATGAACGCGGCACGCTTCGCGGTCGGCCTCGAAGGCCTCGCGCTGGGTGAGGGCGCTTATCAGCACGCGGTGGCTTACGCCCGCGAGCGGGTGCAGGGCCGCGCCATCGAAGGCTCGGCGAGCGGCGTGCCGATCATCCGTCATCCGGATATCCGCCGCATGCTGATGCTGATGCGCTCGCAGGTCGAGGCGATGCGTGCGTTGGCCTATTCGGTGGCCGCCGCGCACGACGCCGCGGCGCGCCATCCGGACGCCGCCGAACGTGCGCAGAATCAGGCCTATGTCGATCTGATGATTCCGGTGGTCAAGGGCTGGAGCACCGAGACCGGCAACGAGCTGACCTATCTCGGCGTGCAGATCCATGGCGGCATGGGTTTCATCGAGGAAACCGGCGCCGCGCAGTTCATGCGCGACGCCCGCATCACCACGATCTACGAAGGTACCACGGGCATCCAGGCGAATGACCTGATGGGCCGCAAGATCGCCCGCGAGGGTGGCACCACGATCAAGGCGGTGATCGGCACCATGCAGCAGACCCGCAGCGAGGTGATGAAGCAATCCGGGGAAGCATTTGCGGCCATCGCCGCGGCGCTGGGCAGCGGCATCGAGGCGCTGCAGGTGGCGACCGACTACATAGTGGCCAACTACGGCAGCGATGTGCGTGACGTAGCGGTCGGTGCCGTGCCTTTCCTCAAACTGCTGGGAATTGTTTCCGGCGGCTGGATGATGGCGCGTGCGGCGCTGGTGGCACAGCGCAAGATCGCCGCCGGCGATGGCGATCCCTTCTTCCCGGCGAAAATCGCCACGGCGCATTTCTATGCCGACCACGTCATGGCCGCGGCGACCGGCCTGGCACAGGAAGTGGTGCAGGGCGGAGCGAGTGCGTTGGCCCTCGACGAAGCGATGTTCTGAGAGCTTATGAATAAATCTACTGCGCGTGCCGGATCGGGGCTTGGGCGGTGCTCGCTATCCTCATGTACAACGACGTACATTCCGGTAGCTGCGCTCCGGCCGCACCCCGCTGCAGCCCGCGGCTACGCCCCATTGGAAGTCCCCTTGGGGGACGATTTCTTCACAAGCTCTGATCGCTGCTCCTAACGAATAACGGGAACCCGCGGGTTCCCATCTTCTTTTGCGGCGCCGTCCCGTCGGTGCCGACCACGCACTATTTCGCGAACAAGATTTCTGCACCGATGAGTGGCAGCAAGCGTTGCAGAACATTTTCCAGAACCCCCGGTTCGGCCTGGGCCTGCCTTTTGGCCTTGCGTTGGGTCCAGTCCATCGTCATCACCAGGTTGGCCGCAACGACGGACGGTGTCTTGAGATTGCTTACGGCTACCTCCGTAGGAGCGCTCCGAACACTGGTGCTGATCGGGCAGCAAATCAGCAGGCCCGTGGCTTTGTTGTAGCCTTTTCCGGAAAGTACCAGCGCCGGTCGATACTTGCCGATCTCTTTGCCCTTGGTGGGATCGAAATCCAGCCAGACGATGTCGTTGCGGTCCGGAATGTAGCGCGCCACCCTATTCTCCGAGTTCCGATGCTATCGCCTTCGGCAATTCGTCGGCATGCGCTTTGGCGGGTGTCATGCCCTTGATGAGATCAGCTTCGGAGTATGGAAGCGCGGGGCGCTTCGGTCGCGCTTTCACTCTCGGTTTGACCAGCAATCCGCCTTTCACCACGGCAACCGTGACGGTTGTCCCGCGTTGGAGATGGGCCACTTCGGAAAGCGCCCGGGTAATGCGCAAGCCGAGGCTGTTGCCCCAGGGCTGAATGGTTGCTTCAAAGCTTGCAGTGGCCATGTGATTTCTCCCGCATCTCTCGTCTGTAACTACAATGTGGCTACATTGTACCGGGATCGCCGTCCCACCAGCGCCGGCTCTCACATCTGCTCGTAAATCGGGCCTTCGCCGCCCTGCGGCACCACCCAGTTGATGTTCTGCGTCGGATCCTTGATATCGCAGGTCTTGCAGTGCACGCAGTTCTGCGCGTTGATCTGCAGGCGCGGATTGTCGCCGCTGTCGTCACGGATGATCTCGTAGACGCCGGCCGGGCAGTAGCGCTGCTCGGGGGCATCGTAGAGCGCGAGATTGACGGTGATCGGCACGTCCGCATTCTTCAACTGCAGATGGCAGGGCTGGTCTTCTTCGTGGTTGGTATTCGAGAGAAATACCGAAGAGAGCCGGTCGAAGGTCAGCACGCCATCCGGCTTCGGGTAGTCGATCGGTTTGCATTCGGCGGCAGGCTTCAGCTTCAGGTGGTCTGCCGTGTTGTGCAGGGTCCACGGCGCCTTGCCGCGCAGCAGCACCTGGTCGATGCCGAACATCACCGAACCGGTCCACAAGCCCTTGGCCATCCACGGCTTGAAGTTGCGCGCGGTGTGGAGCTCCTGGTACAGCCAGGATTCGCGCAAGGCTTCCGGGTAGTCGGTCAGCGCGTCGTTGGCGCGGCCCGCGGCGAGCGCCTTGGCGGCGGCTTCGGCGGCCAGCATGCCGCTCTTGATCGCGGCGTGGCTGCCCTTGATGCGCGAAGCGACCAGCAGGCCGGCGTCGTCGCCGAGCAGCGCGCCGCCGGGAAAGTCGAGTTTGGGCAAGGACTGCAGGCCGCCCGATGCCAGCGCGCGGGCGCCGTAGGCCAGGCGCTTGCCGCCCTTGAACATGGGCGCCACCTGCGGATGGGTCTTCATGCGCTGCATTTCCTCGAACGGCGCGAGGAAGGGGTTCTTGTAGCCGAGGCCGACGACAAGGCCGACCGACACCAGGTTTTCGCCGAAGTGGTAGATGAAGCCGCCGCCGTAGGTGTCGGATTTCATCGGCCAGCCGAAGGTGTGCATCACCAGGCCCTTCTCGTACTGCTCGGGATCGACCTGCCAGAGTTCCTTGATGCCGATGGCGTAGGTCTGCGGGTCGGATTCGGCGCGCAGCTTGAATCGTTCTTCGAGCTGCTTGCCCAGGTGGCCGCGGCAGCCTTCGGCGAACAGCGTGTACTTGGCCAGCAGTTCCATGCCCGGCTGGAAGTTCGCCGTGGGCTGGCCGTCATGGCCGACGCCCATGTTGCCGGTGGCGACGCCGCGCACGGCACCCT
>JANXRC010000091.1 GCA_025353195.1 Rhodocyclaceae bacterium | reverse complement strand
TAAATCCGGCCGGCCCTTGCGGGTCAAGGCGGGCTTCGACCCGACCGCGCCGGACCTTCATCTCGGGCATACCGTGCTGATCAACAAGCTGAGACATTTTCAGGATCTCGGCCACCATGTGATGTTTTTGATCGGCGATTTTACCGGCATGATCGGCGATCCGAGCGGCAAGAATGCGACCCGCCCGCCGCTGTCCCGTGAACAGATCATGGAGAACGCCGACACCTATCGCGAACAGGTCTTCAAGATACTCGATCCGCAGAAGACCGAGGTCTGTTTCAACTCGACATGGTTCGAGCCGCTCGGTGCGGCGGGCATGATCAAGCTGGCCGCCCGCTATACGGTGGCGCGCATGCTGGAACGCGACGATTTTTCCAAGCGCTATGCCGGCGGCCAGCCCATCGCGATTCATGAGTTCCTCTATCCGTTGTGTCAGGGCTACGACTCGGTAGCGATGAAGGCCGATGTCGAACTGGGCGGCAGTGACCAGAAGTTCAATCTGCTGATGGGGCGCGAATTGCAAAGGCACTACGGCCAGGCGCCGCAGTGCGTGTTGATGATGCCTCTGCTGGAGGGACTGGACGGCGTCAACAAGATGTCGAAATCTCTGGGTAATTACATTGGCATTGCTGAATCGCCCACGGAAATCTTCGGCAAGCTGATGTCGGTGTCCGATGAACTGATGTGGCGCTACTACGAACTGCTGTCGTTTCGTGGCAATGACGAGATCGCCCGCTTCAAGCGCGAAGTGGCCGAGGGGCGCAATCCGCGCGACGTCAAGGTGCTCCTGGGGCAGGAAATCGTCACTCGCTTTCACTCCGCAAAAGATGCGGAAGCCGCGCTAGCCGAGTTCGAGGCCCGCTTCCAGCGCGGTGTGCTGCCCGACGACATGCCCGAAGTCAGCGTCCCTGCGGGATCACTGGCGCAAGTGCTCAAGGCGGCCGGGCTTACCCCCAGCACCTCGGATGCCCTGCGCATGATCGATGGCGGTGGTGTGCGCATCAATGGCGAGAAAGTCGGCGATCGCACTATGGCGCTAAGCGCCGGCGCATGCGTCGTGCTTCAGGTGGGCAAGCGCAAATTTGCCCGTGTGACCCTGACGTGATTACGGCCAGCCTCGGCGAACCGGAAACCTGATTTCCTGTCCTGCTTCGCCAGTGACCGGTGTAGGGTTGCGACCCCGATGTCACTGCCGCTGCTGTGCGACTATGCCAGCAATCGCTTCAGCGCTCTGGTTACTGTCTTGCGGTCGGCAGAAGCGAGTTGGCCCAGACGGCGCAAGATGAAGCGATTATCCAATGTGAATAGCTTCATCCGTACCAGCGAAGCCGCCGTGAGGCCTGCGCTATTACCGTCAGAGATTGCCACGTCAAGTGGCCAGCCGGCATTGCCGGCGCTGGTAATCATGGCCATGACGCTGTGTCCGGCAGGCAGATTGAAACCCTCCGCGTTCGATATCACAAGGGCAGGCCGTCTCTTGCTCGTCGCGGAATCAGTGAATGGAAACGGCACGACCACGATGTCGAAGCGCTCATAGCCCACGGTAGGCCTCGTTATCTGCAGGGGAATCCCATTCGGACAGCGTGCCTTCGATCGCGTGCGCGAATGCGACATCGCGGGGGCTGGCGCGGCTGAGTCGAACCAGCCCATTTTCGACCTCGAAGGCGACTGCGTCTCCCTGCTTGATACCGAGCGCAGCGCGCACGGGCAGCGGGATGGTCGCCTGAAACTTTGACGTCAAACGAGACACGGAAGTCATACATATGTTCCTGTGTGGAGTAATGGGGTAATACCAGTACGATGGTAGAACGTGATATCCCCCAAGTCAACACTGATCGGCTCCAATCAAAGTCCCTGCGGCCTGTTGTGCGCAAACCACAATATATGTCTTTCCACCTGCAAAAGGCGCGGTGATGATTGCCGCCGCCATGGTGCAACGGCAGAATGCACTCAGCTTCCCGGATTCGGGCAGTGGCAGCGAGCAGTGACCGACCACGTGGTGTCATTGCAGTCTGTTTAAACCAACTCTCTTTGGAGAAAAACTATATGCAAAAGAAAATTATCGCTCTGGCCATCGCTGGTCTGGTTTCGGGCGGCGCGTTCGCTCAGTCGACCGTAACGATCTCCGGTCTGGTTCGCATGTCGGCCGAGCAGTACAAGCTGAGCAGCGTCCCCGCCGGCTTCGACGCATCGACTGAAAACCGCATTTCCGATCAGTCCTCCATGCTCGTGTTCAGCGGCAAGGAAGATCTGGGCGGTGGCATGTACGCCGGTTTCGTGTTCGACAATCGTTGGGGACCTGATCTGGGCGCGGGCTCTATTTCAGGCAACAGCAACATCAACTTCGGCGGCACCTGGGGTCAGATCGCCATGGGTCGTCAAGACCTGCACTACGGCACGATGATCGAGTCCTACAAGGCTTACACCCTGCAGAACATCCTGAGCAACGGCCTGTTTGCCCAAGTCGCCGGCTTTTCTATCGCCAATGCGACCCGCACCCCGAACGTGATCATGTATAACAGCCCGAACATGTCCGGCTTCACTGGCCGTCTGGCTCTGTCCTCATCGTTCCGCGCAGGCCCGACCTCGAATGGAGGCACTGGCGTGCGCGTCGCCGGGGCAAACGATCCTGGCAAGGGCATGGCCACCAACGTCGAGCTGAAGTATGCCAATGGCCCGATCAAGGCCGGCTACAGCTACTGGCGCGCCACGAACGAAGGCGGCAAGGGTGCAACTCCTGGTACGGCTGATCAGCGCGGCGACACGCTGCAGTTCGGCTACACCTTCCCGATGGGCATCAGCATCGGTATCGCGGCGAACCAGTCCAGGCTGGAACTCACTGGCGGCGATGCCAAGCGCACCGCATGGGTGTTGCCGATTGCGTATGAGTTCGGCGCCAACCAGGTCGCCTTCACGTACGCCAAGGCAAACAACCTGAGCGGCTCGGCAGTCGGCAACGGTAGCGACACCGGCGCCAACGCCTACACGCTGTCCTTCGGTCACTCGTTGTCGAAGCGCACCAACATGGGCGTGGCTTACACCCGCCTGGATAACAAGAGCAAAGCCACGTACGACCTGTTCGGTATTGGTGCCAACGGCGCAACGAGCACCGCAACTGTTCCAGGTGCGGATGTGTCCCAGCTGTCGTTCAACATGAACCACTCGTTCTAATCGACTTCTGTCGATCAAGACGTAGCAGTAAAGCAGCAAAAAACGGCCACCTTCGGGTGGCCGTTTTTCATGGTCGAGCCAACGCGGCAGACCCCGATGGTTCGTCTTGTGAGCATGCTGTGCACGCCAAAAGGCCACCGTCAGGAGAGTAATAGGGGACAGACCACGGTTTTCTGGTAGCCTTTGATCACTCATTCCCTGACGGAGCATCTCATGCCGCGCCGTGCGCGCCTTGCCCTGCCTGGCGTTCCCCTTCATCTGATCCAGCGTGGCAACAACCGGCAGGCCTGCTTTTTCGCGGATGAGGACTACCGTTTCTACCTCGATTGGTTAGCCGAACATGCCGGCAAGACCGGCTGCCACGTTCATGCCTATGTACTGATGACCAATCATGTGCATCTGCTGGTCTCGGCTGATCGCACGGAAGCCCCAGGGGCGCTGATGAAGGCCTTGGGACAGCGCTATGTTCAGTACGTAAATCGTGTCTATCGGCGTAGCGGCACGTTGTGGGAAGGGCGTTTTCGCTCGTGCCCGATTCAGGAAGAAGCGTATCTGCTGGCCTGCCAACGCTATATCGAACTGAATCCGGTGCGTGCGGGAATGGTCGAGCATCCTGGCGACTACCGCTGGTCGAGCTACCGGGCGAACGGGCAGGGAGAGGACAACGCGCTGATTCGGCCGCATCCGCTCTACGCGGCGCTTGGTCTCGATGTGGCGAACCGGCGAGCGGCCTACCGGGAGTTGTTCCGCTACGAGTTGGAACCGGGGCTGGTGGATCAGATTCGTCGTGCGACGAACGGGAATTTCGCACTGGGCAGCGCGCGTTTCGCGGCGGACGCGGCCGCTACTTTGGGCCGACGGGTGCTGCCAGGCAAATCAGGGCGGCCGCGGAAGGTGGCACCGCCGGAGTCGGGCGACCTGTTCAGTAATTGACGCAGCCGAAAACCGTGGTCTGTCCCCGGTTTTCCCGGTTTTCCGCCGTCCTGCCGGCGCCGACTTTCCAGGCTTGAACTTCGACGATCCTTGCTGTAAAGTAAGGAATCTGAATAGGAGTAAGTCAATGTCGACTGCAACCATGACCAGCAAAGGTCAGATCACCATACCCGCCGTAGTCCGGGCTGCGCTTGGCGTTGAAACGGGCGACCGGGTGGAATTCGTCCTGGTCGAACAGGGACGTTATGAGTTGGTGGCCGCCACTCAGTCGGTAACGGCCTTGAAGGGCTTGGTGCGCAAGCCGGCATCACCTGTCAGTATTTCGGCCATGAACGAGGCTATCGCCGCACGTGGGGCAAAGGCGCGATGATTGGTTTGGATACCAACGTCCTTGTCCGCTATGTTGCACAGGATGATCCAGAACAGTCACCCGTAGCGAGTCGCTTGATCGAGTCGCTTACGGCAGACGCGCAGGGGTATGTCAGCGTCGTTTCGGTGGTGGAGCTGGTATGGGTGTTGACCGACTGCTACGCATTACCGAAAGGCGAACTCTGCGGAGTTCTGGGAACCCTGCTGCGGACCAAGGAGATCGTCGTGGCGCACGCCGATACGGTGTGGCAAGCTTTGCGGCTCTTTCGGGAAGGCAAGGCTGATTTTGCGGACTGCCTGATCGAGCGGTTTGCGAATGCGGCGGGATGCGAGCACACGGCAACATTTGATCGCGATGCCGCCAAACACTGCGGCATGCGGTTAATTGGCTGACATCGAATAAGGCGACAACGCCGTCATCCGTAGCGGCGAGGTCAGCGTCTTTTGCTGGCCCGCCTGCTATGCAGGGGCTTCATCAAAGCAGGACCAGGTTATCCCGATGAATCAGTTCGGCGCTGTCGATATAGCCGAGCAGGGCTTCGATGTCCTGTGTGCCGTGGGACAGAATGGAATATTCAGTTTTCGGACTTACGCGATAACCTGATGGAATACCCGAATGCGGGGCGCAATTTTGTCGGTAAGATCGCGTGTTGCCGTCCGCATGTCGTACTCGCTTTGCAGGTTCAGCCAGAAACGCGGCTCCATTCCGAAGAACAGCCCGAGACGCAAAGCAGTATCGGCCGTGACGGGCCGCGAGCCGTGGATAAGCTCACTAATGCGGCTAGGCGAAACGTCGATATCAGCGGCCAACTGCCGGGCCGTAATCCCCATGGGTTTCATGAAATCCTCAAGGAGGATTTCGCCGGGGTGAATCTCGTCAAGCAATCGTGCCATTTTCCATGCTCCCTCGAATTGCCCGCCTAGTGGTAATCGACAATTTCCACCCTATGGGCACCATCTTTTTGCCACACGAAGCACACCCGCCATTGATCATTGACTCGGATACTGTGCTGCCCCTTGCGTTCATCTTTCAGCGCCTCCAAGTGGTTTCCTGGCGGCACTCGCAAGCTGTTCAACTCGGTGGCGGCGTGAAGCTGGAGCAACTTTCGACGCGCAACCCGTTCAATATTCCTGAATCGGGGCACGTCCTGGCTCTTGAATAGCGCCTCTGTGTAAGAGCATGCGAATGAACGAATCATAAGCAATGATATTCCGTGACACAGAACCTGTCAAATAGAATTCGGTTCGAGATTTGTCATAGGGTTGCAGCCACTGCGTGCTTTCCCATACGAGCGCATTTGATCCTCGGGGGAATTGAGCCCCTTCAGAGCAGGACCAGATTATCCCGGTGGATCAGCTCGGCGCTGTCGATGTAGCCGAGCAGGGCCTCGATGTCCTGCGTACCGTGGCCGGCAATGCGGCGGGCTTCGGAGCTTGAATAGTTGACCAGGCCGCGGGCAATTTCGCGGCCATCGGCGGCGCGACAGGCGACCACCGCGCCGCGCTCGAAATCACCCTCGACGTGCGCCACGCCGACTGCCAGCAGGCTGCGGCCGCCGGCCAGCGCCTTTATCGCGCCGGCATCGAGGGTCAGCGCGCCGGCCAGTTGCAGATGGTCGGCCAGCCACTGTTTGCGTGCCGCCAGCGGCGACTCGACGGCGTAGAGCAGGGTGCCGATTGGATTGCCGCGAGCGGCGGCCAGCAGCGAGCCGGGTTCGCGGCCGCTGACGATCAGGGTATGGGCGCCACTCTTGGCGGCGCGCTGGGCGGCGCGAACCTTGGTGATCATGCCGCCCTTGCTGATTCCGGAGCCGGCACCGCCGGCCATGGCTTCAAAGCGGCGATCATCGGCGCGTCCTTCGCTGATCAGCGTGGCGGCGGGATCGAGGCGCGGATCGGCGCTGTAGAGGCCCTTCTGGTCGGTGAGGATGATCAGCGCCCCGGCTTCCACCAGATTGGCGACCAGCGCGCCCAGCGTGTCGTTGTCGCCGAATTTGATCTCGTCGGTGACCACCGTGTCGTTCTCGTTGATGATCGGCACCACACCAAGATCGAGCAGGGTTTGCAGGGTCGAGCGGGCGTTGAGGTAGCGCGTACGGTCGGCCAGGTCTTCGTGGGTAAGCAGGATCTGGGCGGCTTTCAGGCCGTGGTCGAGAAAGGTGGTTTCGTAGGCCTGGGCCAGGCCCATTTGGCCTACCGCGGCGGCGGCCTGCAACTCGGGCATGGCATGGGGCCGCGTGGTCCAGCCCAGTCGCTGCATGCCGGCGGCAATCGCGCCCGAGGAGACCAGCAGCACCTGCCGCCCTTCGGCGTGCAGCGCCGCGATCTGGCGTGCGCATTCGGCGATGAATTCATGGGCCAGGCCCTCGCCGTGGTTGGTGACCAGCGCACTGCCCACCTTGACGACAAGACGCTGCGCCTCAGCTATCTGCCTTCTCATGAGCGGCTCGCTGGTGTTCAAGATGCTCCATGACCGCGTAGCAGACCTCGCGGCAACCCTCGCCCGAAATGGCGGAAATCACGAAATGCTTCTTCGGCTTGTAGCTCTTGACCAGCGCGGCGACACGCGCCTCGCGCTCATCCTCGGGCACCAGGTCGATTTTGTTGATCAGCAGCCAGCGCGGCTTCTTGTACAAGGCCTCGTCGTACTTCTTCAATTCCTTGAGGATCGCCTTGGCGTCCTGCGCCGGGTCGGCATCCGGATCGAAGGGGGAAATATCGACGAGGTGCAGCAGCAGGCCGGTACGCTGCAGATGCTTGAGGAAACGATGGCCGAGCCCGGCGCCTTCAGCCGCGCCTTCGATCAGGCCGGGAATGTCGGCGATGACGAAACTGCGGTTGTCGTCCACTCGCACCACACCCAGGTTCGGGTGCAGTGTGGTGAAGGGGTAGTCCGCGACCTTGGGCTTGGCGGCGGAGACGGCGCGGATGAAGGTGGACTTGCCGGCATTGGGCAGGCCCAGCAGGCCGATATCGGCCAGCACCTTGAGTTCCAGCTTCAGTTCGCGCTTCTCACCCTCCTGCCCCGGCGTGTTCTGGCGCGGTGCGCGGTTGGTGCTGGATTTGAAGTGCGAATTGCCCAAGCCCCCGATGCCGCCCTTGGCGATCAGCGCGCGCTTGCCGTCAGTATCGAGGTCGGCGATGGTTTCGCCGGTGGCGCTGTCGGTGATCACGGTGCCCACCGGCATGCGCAGTTCCATGTCCTCCCCGCCCTTACCGTAGCGGTCCGAGCCATGGCCGTTTTCGCCCTTCTGGCCGCGAAAGACCCGGGTGTAGCGGAAATCGATCAGGGTATTGAGGTTGCGGTCGGCGATGGCCCAGATGCTGGCGCCCTTGCCGCCGTCGCCGCCATTCGGGCCGCCCAGGGGAATGTATTTCTCGCGACGAAAGGACACCGCGCCATTGCCGCCGTCGCCGGCAAGAGCTTCGATACGAGCTTCGTCAAAGAATTTCATGGCTTTTCACGGACCAAAAACGCGAAAGCCCTATCTCGACGATAGGGCTTTCGTCGCTAAGGGGTGAGACTTAGGCTGCCGCCGGAACGATGCTGACGACGCGGCGCTTGGCCGGACCCTTGACGGCGAATTGCACCGTGCCTTCGACCTTGGCGAACAGCGTGTGATCCTTGCCGATGCCGACGTTGTCACCGGGGTGGAACTCGGTGCCGCGCTGACGAACGATGATGCTGCCGGCGGAGATAAGTTC
>JANXRC010000050.1 GCA_025353195.1 Rhodocyclaceae bacterium | reverse complement strand
CCACTGGCTCGCGGTGTGGCTCGGCGTCGTGCTCTGGGGCCTGCACCTGGGCATGACACAGGGACTGCTCGCGGCGATGATCGCCGATACTGCTCCGGCCGATTTGCGCGGCACCGCCTACGGCTTCTTCAACCTCGCCAGCGGCATCGCGCTGCTGGTCGCCAGCGCGCTGGCCGGGCTGCTCTGGGACAGTTTCGGCGCGGCGTTCACCTTCGTTGCCGGCGGCCTCTTCAGCGCGCTGGCGCTGACGGCCATCGTTTGGCGCGAAGCGCGGCACCGGGGCTGAACCCGCCGTGCCGCCGGCGCCGACTTTTGGCCGCGACGGCAAGCGGCATCGGCTTGTTTCAGGATTAAAATATCGCCTACGCCGCCGGTTGCGCCGCTGCGGCAAACCAGTAGTGTCCGGTTAAAACATTCCCCATGAACTGGAAAGCCAGAGCTGGAGCGGGATTTGAAGCGAAAAAGGGTGGTGTCGATTTGAACGGCAAAATAGGGTTCCGGGCGAATTTCGGGGGTAACGCACCCGGAGTCGCTTATGAACACAGGCAAGACGCTGTTCGCGCAGTTGATGGACTTCCTGCCTTGGACAACCTTTACCCGTCTCGTCAATCGCTACGGCGGCGACCGCTACGTGAAGTCGCTGACCAGCACCGAGCAATTCCGCATCATGGCCTTCGCGCAACTGACCTACCGCGAGAGTCTGCGCGACATCGAGGTCTGTCTCTCGGCGCAGTCGGCCAAGCTCTATCACATGGGATTCCGGCAGGAGATCAAGCGCTCGACGCTGGCCGATGCCAACGAACTTCGGGACTGGCGTATTCACGCCGAGTTCGCTCAGCGCCTGATTGCGCAGGCCCGCAAGCTCTACGTCGGCGAAGCACTTGGCTTCGAGTTGGAGAACACCGCCTACGCGCTGGATTCGACGACCATCGATCTGTGCTTGTCGGTGTTTCCGTGGGCGCCGTTTCGCACCACCAAGGCAGCCGTCAAGATGCATACGCTGCTCGATTTGCGCGGCAACATCCCCAGCTTCATCGACATCTCCGACGGCAAGCAGCACGACGTCAATGTGCTCGATATTCTGGTGCCGGAAGCCGGTGCGATCTATGTCATGGATCGTGGCTATCTGGACTTCGAGCGCCTGCATGCCATGCATCAGGCCAGCGCGTTCTTTGTCACCCGCGCCAAATCGAACATGAATGCCCGGCGCGTCTATTCGGCGCCCACCGACCGCAGCACGGGCATCATCTGCGATCAGACCATCGCGCTCAACGGCTACTACACCCGCCGGGACTACCCGGCGCATCTGCGGCGCATCCGGTTCAAGGATCCCGAGACTGGCAAGACGCTGGTATTCCTGACCAACAACTTCGCGCTGCCGGCAGCCACCATCTGCGCGCTCTACAAGGCGCGCTGGCAGGTCGAACTGTTCTTCAAGTGGATCAAGCAGCATCTGCGTATCAAGAAGTTCTTCGGCACGTCCGAGAATGCGGTGAAGTCGCAAATCTGGATCGCCGTATCGGTCTATGTCCTCGTCGCTATCGTCAAGAAGCGTCTCAACCTCGACGCCTCGCTCTACACTTTGCTACAGATATTCTCGCTCACCCTGTTCGAGAAGATGCCCATCCAGCAAGCCTTTGCGGGCAGCGACTACATTTCCGAACAGCACAACATCAACAACCAACTGAATCTATTCGCGTTTTAACCGGACACTACTGGCGGCAAACCCCAACTTGACAGTTTGCTGCCGCAGGCGCTAACTTTGCCCCGTCAGTCCGAAGCGACTTACTCTCACCGCAGGAGAAACAACAATGGCACCACCTTCACTAGCCTCGCGCGAGGCGGTACGCGAAGAACGCTTCAACGATGTCTGGGCCAACGAGCTGAACGATGCGTTTGCGGACATCGCCCGCTATTACGACCGTGCCAACGAAATCGCGGCGCTGGGTCTGTGGAGCACCTTTCTCAAGCGCTTCATGCGCTCCGTGGACATCAAGCGGCAGCAAAAGGTGCTCGACGTCTGCGCCGGGACCAACGCGATCGGGATTGCGCTGCTCAAGCGCGAACCGACGCTGGACGTGCATGCCATGGATCGCAGCGCCGAGATGCAGACGGTGGGCGCGCAGAATGCCGCCGCGCTGGGCTTCCAGATCAAGAGCACGATCGGCGACGTGCACAAGTTGCCCTTCCCCGATAATCATTTCGACGTCGTCACGCTGCAGTTCGCCTCGCGCCACCTGCGGGTGCGCGAAGTGTTCACCGAGATCCTGCGCGTGCTGAAGCCCGGCGGCCACTTTCACCATTCCGACATGCTGCGTCCGCGCAACGCGATCGTGAAGAACTTGTATTACGCCTACCTCAAGACCTGTCTCAATTTCACCAGCCTGATCGTTGGCAGCAGTCCCGCAGCGACCAGGTTCAAGCAGTATTTCATCGACGCGCTGGACCTGTTCTATACCGCCGAAGAGCTGTCGATCGTGCTGCGCGAACTGGGCTATGTCGAGGTGACCGTGGATACGGTGTTCTACGGCATGATCGGCTTCCACCGTGCGGTCAAACCGCAGCCGGCCTGATCACCGGATCGTCGAACGGACACCGCAATGGTGTCCAGGCAAGGCTCTCGGCCCTCTCCGGCTTATGCATTTTCACCGGTTTGGCGGCAGATGAAGGGCCGGGCTGAGTTGTCAGCGGTGCGGCTGGACGTATCCATAGCCTGCGGATGCCCCAAATTGTCGCCAACGTAGGACAATGAACGGATAAGTACGATTGATGAAAATCTTTGCGCGCTTATTGACGTGAATCAAGATCGAGAAGCTTTTTCGTAGCAAGCTACGTGGCCAAACTTTTGTACAACTCTTATCGGAGCCCGAAGATGAAAATCAAAACCACTCTTTTGCTGACTGGATCGTTGTTCTTCGCCCTGGCCGGACTCGCTCCGGTGCATGCAGCGGTCGATGAAGCCGCCGCCCAGGCGCTCGCCAAGAAGAATGACTGCTTCAAGTGCCACGCCATCGACAAGAACAAGAAGGGCCCGTCCCTGAAGAAGATTGCGGAGAAGTACAAGGGCAAGGCCGATGGCGAAGAGAAGGCCATCAAGAATTTCACCACCGGCCCCAAGGTCAAGCTCGATGACGGCACCGAAGAAGAGCACAAGATCATCGATACCAAGGACCCGAAGGAGTTGAAGAACCTGGCTCAGTGGATTCTGTCGCGCTGATCCAGCACCACACACTGCCGAGGCCTGGTCACCGGGCCCCGGCAGTGTTTTGTTCTAAGCCGGCATTTGTGCAGGTGTCTGCGAGCCGGACAGACCTAGTCAGCATCTGAAAATCATGAGCCATCGGGAAATCAACACAATGCGCACCAACAAGTTTACAGCCTGGGTTGTGGCAGCAACGGTCTGCCTGGCCGTAACCTGGATCAGCGGCTCGGCCGCGGCGGCCGACGCCAAGGATGCGGCACCTGTTTCGAACAAGCTCGACAACGCTGTTTGCCAGAGCTGCCACGATGGCAAGAAGGGCAAATTGGAGGCAACCGGCGCCGATGGCGCAAAAGTGCCATTGCATGAAATTTCAGGTGACAAGTACGGCAAGAGCGTGCATTCCTCTCTGCAGTGCGTCTCCTGCCACAAGGACATCACCGACGCGGTAAGCCCGCACAAGAAGGACTCGGCACAAAAGCCGGCGTGCGTTCAATGTCACCTCGACTTGTGGGAAGCCGCCAAGAAAGACAAGCTGACCCAGGAAAAATCCCGACTGGGAATCGTGGTGCAGAACATCGAGGCCTACAAGAACTCTTTCCATGCCCGGCCGAACAAGGAAGACAAGACACACGTCAATGCCACCTGCGACAACTGCCACGATGTGCACGTCTTCAATGTGCCGCCGCGCGGCACGTCCAAGCGGGCTGACGAATGGCGCCGGACAGTACCCAACGTCTGCGGCGAGAAATGTCATAGCGACGAACTGGAGGAATACAACGGCTCGGTGCATGGCAAGGCGCTCAACGAGAAGAACAATCTGAAGGCGGCGGTGTGCATCGACTGCCATACCTCGCACGGCATCGGCAACACCTCGGCCGGTCCGGTAAAGCTGGCCCTTACGGAAAAGTGCGGCGGGTGCCATGAAGACAACCTGAAAACCTACCGCGACACCTATCATGGCCAGGTCAATTCCCTGGGCTATGCCACTACCGCCAAGTGTTTCGACTGCCACGGCAGCCATGGCATCCAGAAGGCCGATGATCCCAACTCGAAAGTCAATCCCAAGAATCGGCTGAAGACCTGCAAGCAGTGCCACAACGACAAGAAGCCCGGCATGTTCGACGCCACGGCCGGCTTCACCACCTTCAGTCCGCATGCCAATACGCACGACTTCGCCAAGTATCCACAGATGTGGCTCACCTCGAAGTTCATGATCGCCTTGCTGATCGGCGTATTCACCTTCTTCTGGCTGCATTCCGGGCTGTGGTATTTCCGCGAATTGAAGCATCGCAAGGAGCGCGAAGCCTTCCCGCACATACGCGTCGGCGAGCTGCCGCCGGACGAGAAGTACTTCCGCCGCTTCGCGCTGGGCTGGCGCATCGCCCACCTGATCTTCGCCATGGCGACCATGACACTGGTGCTGACCGGCATGACGGCGCTGTTTGCCGAGACGACCTGGGCGCCGCTGCTCGCCGAGTTCCTCGGTGGCGCGAAAGCGATCAACATCGTCCACCGGGTGGCCGCGGCGCTGTTCGTCGTCATCTTCGTCATCCACCTGATCTATGTGGTGCAGGATCTGCTGCGCAGCAAGACCTTCCGCTGGTTCGGACCCGATTCCCTGATTCCGAACTGGAAGGACCTCGAGGACATGATCGGCATGTTCAAGTGGTTCCTCGACATGGGGCCGCGACCGCGCTTTGATCGCTGGACCTACTACGAGAAGTTCGACTACTGGGCGGTGTTCTGGGGTGTCGCCATCATTGGCGGCAGCGGATTGAGCCTGGCCATTCCGCACGTCACGGCGACGTTCCTGCCGGGTTGGGTGTTCAACGTCGCTACCGTGATCCACGGCGAGGAAGCATTCCTGGCGGCCGTATTCCTCTTCACGGTGCACTTCTTCAACAACCACTTCCGGCCCGACAAGCTGCCGCCGCCGGACATCGTGATGTTCACCGGCACCCAGCCGCTGGAAGAGTTCCGTCGCGAACACCCGGCTCAATATCAGCGGCTGGTGGATTCAGGTGAACTCGACAAGTACCTGGAAGATGCTCCCTCGGCGCCGATGACGCTGGGCTCCAAAGTATTGGGCCTGACTCTGCTCGGGATCGGGCTGGTGATCCTGATCCTGGTGATCATCGGCTTCGTCGGAGAGTTCCACTGAGTAAATGGCCGGGCCTTGCCCGGCCATTTTTGTTGCGTACGCTGGAGGTTGAGTTGATGTAGGATGCTTGGCGTAGTTTGCGCGGCTGGACTTTGCGTGCACTGGTTTTAAATGTGCCTGAACAGCACGATTACTTAAAATATTTTTTTAGAGGAGTACCTGAATGAAGATTCTTGCGAGCTTGACCGTGGCCTGCGGCCTGATGACGGCTTCGTTTGCCTACGCGGAAGTGGATGCCGATGCCGCGCAGGCGCTGTTGAAAAAGAGCGACTGCTTCAAGTGCCACGCCATCGACAAGAAGAAGGACGGCACACCCTACAAGGAAGTGGCGAAGAAATACAAGGGCAAGGCAGATGCTGAAGACAAGCTGACCAAGCACATCACGCTGGAGCCGATGGTCGAGATCGACGGCAAGAAGGAAAAGCACAAGGCGATCAAGAGCAAGGACCCCGCCGAGATCAAGAATGCTGTGCAATGGATTTTGTCGCTGTAATAGTTTGAGGGTTTGACAAAAATTTCCGGGATTCCCGTACTCCTGAATGAGTACGGGCCCGGCTGCAATTTTTTGGCGCATGGGTGTAAGCAGATAAGTGCGCTGATACGTGTTTTTTGTGGAGGAAGGGCAAATGCTGCCTCGTAGAGTTCTTGCAAGCGTGCGCAAGTGGAGTAAGGGGAAGAAGGCCATCATCGTGCTTTTGGCCGGATTCGGCCTCAGCGTAGTGGTTCTCATCCTGACCGCCACGACGATCGTGTACACCAGCACGGAGGAGTTTTGCTCCACTACCTGCCACGAAATGACCACCAACGTGGCCATGGAGTACAAGGGCACGGTCCACGACAAGAACCGCACCGGGGTGCGCGCCGTCTGTCCCGATTGCCATATTCCACATGCGCCGATACCTCTGTATATCCGCAAGATGGGTGCGGTCCATGACCTCTGGGGGCACTTCATTTCGCACTCGATCGATAGTCGCGAAAAATTCCTGTCCAAACGCCAGGAACTGGCCGAACGGGTATGGATTTACATGAAAGAGAACGACTCGCGCGAATGTCGCGGTTGTCACACCGCTGCCAAAATGGATCCCGAAAGGCAGTCGGAAAAGGCCCAGGCGCGTCATGCCAAGGCCAAGAAGGAGAGGCTGACCTGCATCGACTGCCACTTCGCCATTGCCCACACCGAACCCGAAGGTGGCGTTGGTCCCCAGGAGTTGGAAGTGGACAAGAGCCTGATATCCAAAGGGGCAATTTTTTAATGCACGCGCTATTGCGGCGGTTTCCACGCAGTTCCATCGGCGTTGAGCGTATTAGAGGAGAAGGGCCAGATGTCCAAAGTTCTTGATAAAGTCCGCAGTTGGGTTTCGGGCCCCGGATCGCTTGTTGTCCTTGGCGTGGGTCTGGTCGTAGGCCTGATCTTCTTCGCCTCCGGCGCCGCATTCATGGTGTACGCCAACTCGGAGAACTTCTGCTCGAATTCGTGTCACGAGATGACCAGCACCGTTGCGGCCGAGTACAAGGGCAGCATCCACGACACCAATCGAAGCGGCGTGCGCGCCACCTGCAATGACTGTCACGTTCCCCACGGTTACATACCCAATTACATTGCCAAGCTGGGGCTGTTCTCGGACATTTGGGGGCATTTCGTCACGCATTCGATCGATACCAAGGAGAAATTCGAGGCGAAACGCTTCGAGCTGGCGAAGCGCGTGTGGGTGTATATGAAAGCCAACGACTCGCGCGAATGCCGTCATTGCCACACGACGACCAAGATGGATCCGGACAAGCAAACCGACAAGGCGAAGGCGAGGCACGAGAAGGCTCGCAACGAGGGGCTGACCTGCATCGACTGCCATTTCGCCATCTCCCACAAGGAACCTGATGGTCCCGGGCCGCAAGAACTAAACGCCGCCAACGCGGCTGATGCGGCGAAGAAGTGAATTTGCGGGAAGACTGCGGGAACCGGGGCTGGCAATACGTGCCCCGTGTCTTCGTCTGACCGATGCTGGATGATTGAACCGAAAGGAATTATTGTGCTAATTGACTGTTACGAATGCCAGGCCAAGGTGAGCGATTCAGCGGCCAGTTGCCCTCATTGCGGAGCGATACCCCTCGACCCCGTCAATTCGTTGCCGGTTGAGGTCTCTGATCTGGACATGAGGTTCGGCTCGATGATCTGGGGCCTCATCAAACTCTCATTTGCCGCGGTCCCTGCCGTCATTGTCATTTATACCGCCTGGACCATCATTGGCGGCGTGATGAGCCCGTTATTGCACATGTAGCCGTTACGGCCATGCACAAGCCATTGCCATGGTGGAAATAGTGCGGCCTGCAGGAACCGGTCGGGCACGGTAGCAAGTTGATGGCCGATACCGCCCGGGTGCAGGCCAAGAAGCATGACTGGTTCACGTGTTACGCCAACGACAAGACCAAGAAGGTCGCTTTCTGGAAGAAGATTGCCGCAGCATTGAATGGGAAGCCCGACGGCGCAGTGCTGCTGCTCAAACACATCGCCACAGGTCCCAGAGTGAAGCTCGAAGAACGGCGTCCAACAAGAACACAAGATCCCGATACCAACGATCCGAACCAGCTCGGGGGGCTTGCATGGACCCTCACGCAATAGACGACCCAGGGTTAGATCAGGAGCACTCCTTCAGCGGTGGCGCAACCATCGTGTTCCTATGAGTGTCGACGTGATTCACTGCTCCCTTCAGCGCTTTGCAGCATCCGTGTCACAGCCGGTTGTCGAGACGCCGGCGCCAACAGCTTTCCTGAGTATTTCGATGCTTCTCGCGTGACCTGATAGATGCGTCCATTAACTCTCAGGGTCAGAGTCAGCCTGTATCTGTTCATTGCTTTATCTGTAGCGATGATTCTGTTCACGCTGCTTATCCTCAAGCACCGGCAGGAAGACATGCAGAATGTGGTTTCCCAGCATGTCACGCAGCTTGCCGACGTGATTGTCGCGAGCACGCGCTATACGATGCTGGTAAACAAGCGCGATATCGCTGAAAAAATCATTGAGGACATCGGGAAACAGAAGGGCATAGAACGGGTCAGGGTGATCAGTGCGGATGGCACGATCATTCATTCAAACCACTCGGAGGAAATCGGATACTCGGTTCAGCAACACGAGGAACCCTGTGTCAATTGCCACCAAACCAGCAAACCCCTGCAGCAGGTTCCCGACGAGAAGAGATGGAAGATTCTTGAGGCCTCAAACGGGCATAGGGTTCTCGGCACCATGCGCGCGATACGCAATGAGCGGTCGTGTTCATCGGCCTCGTGCCATGAACATCCGGTACGCCAGTCGGTGCTTGGCATAGTGGATCTTGCCTATTCCCTCGACGAGATGGATCAGGCAATGAAGACACATGCCGTTCACGTGATCAGCATTTCCGTTGGGTTCATTCTCCTTTTCTCCATCAGCATCGGCGTTCTGCTGCAGCGCTTGATCTACCTTCCCCTGAAAGACCTGAAGTCCGGTGCCGAAAAGGTGGCTACCGGAAACCTCGACCTCGATATTCCAGTGCGCAATGATGATGAGTTCGGCCACGTCGCTGGTTCTTTCAATGATATGACCAAGGCGCTACGCGAATCCCGGTTGGAGTTGCAGGAACTGGTACAAACCCTGGAATTGAAGGTCGAGGAAAGAACCCAGGAACTTCTGGTCGCCGAGGCAGAGGTTGCGCAGGGGGAAAAACTGGCCTCGGTCGGAGTGCTGGCCGCCGGCATAGCCCATGAATTGAATAATCCGCTGACCGGCGTGCTAACCTTTACCTCCCTGTTGCGCAAGAAAATGCCGGATGGCAGCGAAGATGCCGAGGATCTGGACCTGGTCATCCGCGAAACCAGGCGGTGCGCCAGCATCATCAAGCGCCTTCTCGATTTCGCGCGGGAGAAGGTTCCGACAAAGGGGTGGTTCAACCTTAATCAAGTCATTGAAGACACGGTGCGGTTTACCGATCGCCCGGCATCCCTGCGGCAGATCGAGATCACAACTCACCTCGATCCTGAACTGCCGCCGGTGTGGGGTGACGCCGACCTGATCAAGCAAGTCATTTTGAACATTCTCGTCAATGCCCAGCAAGCGATCGAGGCTCAGGGAAACATTATTGTGGAAAGCCGTCCTTACCTTGCCAAAGCCCCTGCCAAACCCGGCGTCGAACCTGTGCCGATGATTGAAGTAATCGTCAAGGACACGGGTTGTGGCATTCCGGAGGCCAACTTGCAGCGGATTTTCGACCCGTTCTTTACCTCGAAAGAGGTCGGGAAAGGGACAGGATTGGGTCTGTCCGTCAGTTATGGCATCGTCAAGGCCCATGGCGGAAGGATCGATGTCGAGAGTGTCGTAGGCCAGGGAAGCACTTTCAAGATCCTGCTGCCGATAACGTCCCCATTTGGTGAAACCGAACGCAATGCAGGTGAGAGTGCCCAATGAGTGCAAGGATACTGATCGTTGACGACGAGGAAATTGTCATCCGGAGTTGTCTGCGCATACTCAGCGATAGCAGTTATGTGGTTGACTCCGTGCAGGACGGCTCGGAGGCCTTGAGGAAGGTCGACGAGACCGATTACGACATCATGATTCTCGACATCATGATGCCCGGGATTGACGGTCTGGAGGTGTTGCAGCAGGTGAAGGAGCGGCATCCTGACGTCGACGTCATCATGGTGACGGGGCTGTCCCAGATCCAGACGGCCGTAAAGGCAATGAAACTGGGTGCTTTTGACTATCTGTCCAAACCCTTCGATCCCGATGAACTCAAGCATGTGGTGGATCGTGCGCTGGAGAGGCGACGCTTGCTCCAGGAAAACCGCAATCTAAAGAGCGAGGTCAACTCAAAATACAGCTTCGAGAACATCATTGGCTCCAGCCCGCCGATGCAAAGCGTCTACCGCCTGATCGCGAAGTGCGCTCCAACTAACAGTACGGTCCTGATTACGGGGGAGAGTGGTACCGGCAAGGAAATGATTGCGCGCGCCATCCATTACAACAGTCTGCGCAAGGACCAGCCGTTTGTCACCGTTGACTGCAATACGCTGAGCGAGCATCTGCTGGAAAGCGAACTGTTCGGTCACGTCAAGGGATCATTTACCGGTGCAGTCGCCAATAAGCGCGGCATGTTCGAAATCGCAAACAATGGCACATTGTTCCTCGATGAATTTGGAAATGTCCCGCTATCAACCCAGGCCAAGCTGCTCCGTGTCATCCAGGAACGCGAATTCAGGGCAGTCGGAAGTACCAGCACCCAGAAAACCAATGTCAGGCTCGTTACCGCGAGCAACAAGGATCTCAAGGCGTTGGTCGCCCAAGGCGCTTTCCGCGAGGATTTGTATTACCGCATCAATGTTTTCCCCATCCACTCTCCAGCACTGAGGGAGCGCCGCGACGACATCCCGGCGCTGGCATTCCATTTCCTCAAGATTTTTTGCAATGAACTGGAAAAGCCGTTGTCCGGAATTTCGGCCGGAGCGATGAGTCTGCTGATGCACCATGACTGGCCAGGCAACGTTCGGGAACTTGAAAACACCATGCATCGGGCTGCGATTCTCTCCTCTGACAATATCATCCGCCAAGCCCACTTGGCGAGCATCATCAATATCTCGCCGCGCATGGATCTCGAAGTACCAAGAACCGGTGAGGATCTCAAGCGCATCAAGAAGATCGCCAGAGAGAAATCGGTTGAAGAAGTCGAGAAGCTGTTCATCCAGGAGACACTGAAGAGAAACGACTCGAACGTCACCCGAAGCGCTGAAGAAACCGGCATGCAACGCTCCAATTTTCAGGCGCTGATGAAGAAGTACAACATCCGGGTGCGGGATACCGAATACGATTCCGACGAATCGGAATCCACCTGACCGGATGCGGCGTGGCGAGGCGTACAACGCCTCGCCGCCAGCCGTTTACCGAGACGCGGCGCCTTGTTCCGGCTCGTCTTCGACTTCCTCATACCCCGTTATCATTGCCTTGAAGTGTGCCCAAGGAGTATGGCTGAGGCTGGCGAGGTAGGGATGTATGAAGATGAATCCCGTGAAGAAGATGAAGAACAGCACGTGCACGGTATCCACGACGCGTACTCCGCCGAACATCTCCACCATGGCCGCAAAGCGCGTGACATCCCACAACAGGACGCCCGTGAAAAACTGCACGGGCACCACCAGCATCATGATGATCTGGTAGGTCATGCTCTGCAAGGCATTGAACTTGTGATAGACGCTTACATGATGCGGATTGGGGTCGCCCCTGAAAATGCCGTAGCCGTAGTACTGCATCTGGCGGAAGCTCGCGCGAAAGTATTTCGTCGGGCTTAGCTCAGGGTGATAGACCTTGATCTTGTCGGTGAATAGATAAAAGCCCAGCCACAGGAAGAAATTGGCGATCAGTACAAACCCGATCCAGTTGTGAGCCACTACCGCTGTCCTGAACGAAACCAGGTGGATCAGGTCGAGGTACCTGATTTGCAGGCCGGTAGCGATCAACAAGACAAAACCCAAGGCATTGGTCCAGTGCCAGATCCTGACCGGCAGCGGATTGATATAGAGCTTGTGCATGGCTATCTCCTGCTATTTTGACGCATCGTCATCAGTTCGACGATCACCGGGTACTGCTTGACTGTTCGCCAGAGCAAGTTCAGCGACCCTCTCGGCCTCAACCTTTGCCCGAACTTTTCTGAATTGCCACTTAATTGTCATGTGCACAAGCGGCCCGCCGACCCCGGCCAAAAAAACCAGGACCAACGCGTAATCCAGCAATTTGATCCGGGTGCTGCCGATGGCATAGAACCCGCGCACTGACTCCGTTGCCTGCAGGGAATTCAATACGTCCTTTTGGATGCCGTGGCGCAACGGTCTTCCATCCGGGCTGGCGATTGTCAGCGTTACGCTTTGAAACGGCTCTGCACCCTGCTTGTGGCATGTGTCGCAGTCCTTGATCGCCTTGGATTTTTCGCTAAGCTGGTGTGCTTCGACACCGGAACGTACCTCCAAGCGACCGCGCAAGACCGTATTTCCCTGACCGCCGTCCTGGTTGAATTCCTTGAGCAGACTCAGGAGTGCTCTTTCATCGAGGCCCACATTCTTGAGGTCGGCAGCGTCGGTCCGTTTGTCGAACAGCGGCACACCGGTCTTTTCCGAAACTTGACGTTTCGCCACGCTGTCGTAGAGCCTGAGGTTTACCCGGCGCGTAGCGGCAGGAGCGTGACAGACCGGGCACGAGATTGCCTCGAAGTGCAAAGCCGCATTCGGCAACCAGCCCTGGTGCGCGCTGACCACATCCTTATGGCATGCAAGGCAGCTATCCCTTATGCCATCACCGAACGAAGCGGCCTTGACGTCGTGGGTCTTGTGACAATCGGCGCAAATGGGAGCGGCTTTGCCCTTGGCAATTCGCTCCAGGCCATGCACATCCCTGGAATAGGCCTTGAAGATGTCCTCATGGCACTTCGCGCAGGGAGTCGCCGCAATCGGCTGAATGATCTTGACGGAACCCAAGGTATGCGGATTGTGGCAATCCGCGCACAGCGGGGCGTCCTTTCTGCCCTCCTTGCTGCCTTCCTTGACCAGCGCTGCATGAAGACTGTCTTCGTATTTCGCGAAATTCTTTTTGTGACACTCGCGGCAACTTCCCTGCATGCTTAGGGAATACTCGCGCTTGCTCTTGATGACTGCCTTTGTCTTGCCATGGCGCTTCGAGTCAATATTCGAGTGGCAGTCCTCGCAATCGTTCTTGTTATGCATCGACTCCACGAAAGCTTTGGTCGAGACGTGCAAGGAAAGCGTCTCCTGGTTCTCGAGCTTTTTTTCCAGACCCGCCTTGTCGTGACATTTAAGGCACGCCTTGGTCTCTTTGGACAGGTCGCCATCCTCGGCGCGAGCGGCGATCCCCGGGACGGACAGCAAAAGCGCGACCATCGCCAGAAGCATCAGGCTCCTCTGCGATGATGGAGGAATCAGTTGGTCCAATATCCAGGAACTTTTCATCGGAGTTTCCCTTAAACGGTGCACCCTGCCTCAAGCCGCGGTGGCATTCGCTACGATTCTGCAACCCGCAGGAATTAGACCGACCAAACACCATCAGGCAATACGGCAGGCCCTGATGGTGTTATGGTCATTCTAGCAAGGCGCATTCACTGCGACGTGCGTGATGTTGCTGTTTGCATCATTCCGCTTGCGCCCTTTCGATCAGCGCCCGCACTCCAAGCCAAGCCAGCAATGCGGTTCCGACGAAGGGAAGCGTGACTACGAAGGCCAGGCCGATGAAGGGGGCGGCGATGAGCGAAGCGACCTTGGTGGCTGTCGCGTTGTTCTTGATCGCCTTGATGCCCAGGTATGCCAGCATGCCCAGTCCGACGAAGGGGAGCAGGACCGCATAGAGCAAGCCAATGAAGGGGGCTGCCACAAACAGGGCGACCTTCTTCAGGTGGCTGTCCTCTGCAGCGGGTTCGGGATGCACCGCTTCAACGAGACCTGGAAGGACGGCCGGTACTGCGTCGAGCAGCGCTTTCATCATGCTGCCTTCAATCATTTCCGGAGACAGGGGTTTTTCCAGAAAGGACGAAACACCTGCCGCCTTGGCTCGTTCCTGATTCGCCGTGGAGCCATATCCGGTGACGATGACCACCGGCGTCCAGGGGCGCTCGACCTTCAGCCGCTCGGCCAGCTCGATGCCGCTCATACCCGGCATCTTGATATCGGTAAAGACGACGTCGTACTCACCCTCTTGCACCTTGCTCAGAGCTTCCTGGGCATTTTCGGCGGTGACTACCACATAGCCCTTCTGTGACAGAACACGGTTGAAACTCTTGCCAACCACGGGGTCGTCATCTACGACCAGCACTTTATGTTGTAATGCGCTCATGATATTTCTCCTTAATGAATCGGGCTCGCTCTGCCAATTTGCCGGCCACCAGCCCTAACTAGATTCCTTGCTGTTTCGGTCTCTACCGGATGCCCCGCTGGACTTGTTGGTCGCAACGCAGCGCCCACTTTTTATGCAACATGGCACCGTTCGCCGCATTGATGACTTCGTCGGGGCCAACCGGCTTGGCGAGGTAGTCATAGGCGCCCAGCGACACCGCTTTCTTGGCCGACTCAACCCCCGGATATCCGGTAATGACGATCACTTCACTCGCCGGCCATTTTTCCTTGATGGTCTTGAGAACGGTCATCCCGTCCATGCCCGGCATACGCAGATCCAGCAACACGATATCGAACGGATGTTGGCCCATCACCTGCAACGCATCCTTGCCATTCCATACCGCGGCCACGCTGCAGTGTTGTCCTGATAAGGTCCTGACATAACTGCGCCGAACGACTTCTTCATCATCTACGACCAGGACTGTGGCTTTCTCAATCATTTTGCCCACCTCTTATTTCTTTGCACCCGCCCTTTCCTATGCAATCCTCGTGCCGGTTCCTGAACTTGATAACAATTCAATTTATTATCAACAAGATATGTGATGTAAGACAGGGTATGCGGGGGCCGCATGTCCGCCCCGCCAGGCATTCCAAGTACATTTCCTTTAGGCACCCCCATAAGTGGGTTTTAACAATGCTGTACTTAATCAATAAGATACGAAGCGTGAGCGGGGGATGTTTTTTATGTGCGCCAGAACTAACCGATCGGCCTTGCCCGGTTGGCGTTGGCAGTTTAGGGCGTGCCTGCCGGCCTCCACCAGGCAGGGTCCCGCTCGCGCCAACGGTTTGAAGTCGGCGCTGCAGTTCGATCGTGGATTTGGTAGTTGGCGTCTAAGCGGCAGCCTTGTCACAGGCCCGCGACGCATGCGTCCACCGCGTACGTCCCGTGCTCGGCCAAATGCGCCGCCACCTCATGCACCACTTCAGTCTTGTCTTTGCGGCGCCTATGCCGGCCGGGTTCAAGTGCGGGCCGCGGAATCTTGCTGCGCTATTGCGGCGCGCCGGTCAAAACGGCGCTGGCGACCAATCCTGCAAAAATTGTTTGGCCCAGCTCCATGACAAATGATTGGCTACTTACTTGTTGATCAACTGATAACCGGCGCCAGTGACAGTTTGAATGGGGGAGCGGCCATCGACAAGCCGGCCCAGCTTTTTCCTCAGATTGCTGATGTGCATGTCGAGGCTGCGGTCGTATTGTCCCATCTCGCGACCGAGTACGCCGAGGGCAAGTTCCGCCTTGCTGACCGCGCGGCCAGAGTAGTTGAACAGGGCCTCCAGCAGATTGAATTCAGTGCTGGTCAGCTGCAGCGGCTTGCCGCGCCACGTAGCCTTGCGTTCTGCCGGGAATAGACGGAGCCCGGTCATATCGTTGCCGGACCTTTGCTCGATAGCCATTTGTCGCCGGGTACGGCGCAGGATGGAGTGCAGGCGTGCCACCAACTCGCGCAGGTTGCAGGACTTGGACAGATAATCGTCGGCGCCCAGTTCAAGGCCGACAATGCGTTCGACGTCGTCGCTGCTGGCGGCCAGCATCACTACCGGCAGTTCTCCCTGCTGGCGGATGCGCCGCAGCACTTCAATGCCGCTCAACTCCGGCAGCAGCACATCCAGAATGACAAGATCGTATGCATCTTCCATCGCGTGGTGCAACCCGGTCTCGCCATCGTATTTGACCGTAACGCCGAAACCATGGCCTTGAAGATATTCGGACAAGGTCCTGCATAGCACGGGATCTCCGTCCACCAGCAATAGTTGTGGTACCTGTTCCAATAAAACTCCTCATTCGGCATCGCGCCGCGCGATCTTGGCGGTCGGCCCTGTTGTGTCGCAACAACTTTCAAAAATTTACATCAATGGCCAGTACAAAAGCTGAACTTTTTTACTCAAGTTCTCGCCACGCACTTCTTTTGTCAACGAAATTTCTTCCTTGTCCCGCTTCGGTCGGGCAATTATTCCATACTTAACATGCAATTAGAAAAGTTTCTGGATTAACGCGGGAAACGGTCGCCGCCGACCCTACCCATGTAACGGTAATGCCCAACCCAGCTCCGGCACGGAAGTGATGTAAGCATTTGTAAGCTGCAGTTACAAAGGGGCGAAATCGGGGGTTGACCCGCGGCGTCTCGAGGCGCATCTTCGCGCCCTATCGCAGATTTAAGATTCACTTAAGAAAGCACCCAAATGTGTAATTTCGAGGAGTTAACATGAAGCAGTGGCAACGAATTATTGCTGTTTGTGCAGCAAGCATAGGGATGG
>JANXRC010000037.1 GCA_025353195.1 Rhodocyclaceae bacterium | reverse complement strand
GCCCGGCGTGGCGCTGTCGGCCAGTGCGCCGCCGGCATCGACCAGACGGAACAGGCCGCTGCGCTCAAGATCGGCCCGTACCACCGAGGCCAGCGCCTGGGCGACCATGCGTTCGCCGGTGAAGTCGGCAATCGCCACGGGCAGGCGGTTGGCGCCGGCGCCGGTGATTTCGACCGTGAGTTGCGCCTGGGCGGCGAAAGAAACAAGCGCTAGGCCGGCGGCGCAGGCAAGAACAAGACGATGGAATCTCATGACGGGAATTATAGCGCCTCGGCCGGCGACGCTCTGCAGCAGGCCGGGGTCAGTCGTCCAGCGGCCGGTAGCGCAATACCAGCTCGCGCTCGAACAGGTCGGCCGCCGGCGGCTTGGGCAGCGGGTTGGACTTGAGAATGGCGCGCTCGATGGTAGCGTCCAGTGCGGCGTGGCCGGATGAATGCTTCAGCCGCACGGTGAGGATTTCACCGCTGGGCAATTGCGTAACCTCGAACACCGCTTCCGGATTGCCCTTGACGTCCGGCGGCACTCCTGTGATGTTGCCGCGAATCTTGCCGCGGATGCGGCCAAGGTAGTCAGTCATGGCCTTGTTGCGTGCCGCGGAAGCCTGGTTCTGCACGAAGCTGTCGGCCTGCTTGCGCTGCGTCAGTTGCTCGGTGTCGCGTTTGAGCCATTCCTGGACGGAATGGACCCGCGGCTTCGGCTCCGGCTTCGGGGGCGGCGGCTTGGGCTTTTCCTTGTCCTTGATCGCGATGTCCGGCTTGGGCGGTGCCGGCTTGGGTTCGGGCTTCGGCGCCGGAGGGGGCGGCTGAACAGTCGGCGCTGGCGGTGCGGCGGCCGGGTTGGCAGCGGCGGGCACCGGATCGGCGCGCACCAGTTCGACCTCGACCACGTCCGTCGCTTTGGTCTGCCAGCGCACGCCATAGAACAGGAAGGCGGCGAGCAGCAGATGCACCGCGATGGCCAGTGCGATGGAAATGCGTTTGCCGGGCTTGTTGGCGCGCGGCAGGATCGGCGATTCCAGAATCACTTACCTGGTCGCCACCGGCTGCACCAGAAGACCGATCTTGGCCACCTGCTGGCGCTGCAACTCGTCCATGATGCCCAGCACTACTTCGTATTTCACGCTGCGGTCGCCGGCGATCAGCACCGCCTGCTGAGGGTTGGCTGCCTGCGCCTCCTTGATCCGGGCAGCGAGATCGGCGCGTGTCACGACCTGCTCGGGGCTGCCCTTGGCGCGGTCGCGCAACGCCAGGGAAGCATCGGCCTTGATGATGACTTCCAGCGGAGCTACCGGGGGCTGGCTGCTCTTGCCGACGGTCGGCAGATCGACGCTGCCGGTCTGGATCATCGGCGCGGTGACCATGAAGATGACCAGCAGCACCAGCATGACGTCGATATACGGCACGACGTTGATCTCGTTCATGAGTTTGCGTTTTCTCATGGAGTTTCACCCATGAAAAAACGCAAACTCATGACCATTTGGTGAGCAATCCCCCCGGCCCCCTTTCCTGGAAAGGGGGTGACGATATTTGCGCCGCTGTTCGCCGCGAATTTGTAAACCTTCATCGCGTTTGCCGCTGCAGGATGTTGGAGAACTCCTCCATGAAGCTCTCGAAGCGCACCGCGACGCGATCCACGTCGTGGGCGAAGCGGTTGTAGGCGATCACCGCCGGAATCGCGGCGAAGAGGCCGATGGCGGTGGCGACCAGTGCCTCGGCAATGCCCGGTGCGACGGCGGACAGTGTTGCCGTACTCATGTTGGCCAGGCCGCGGAAGGCGTGCATGATGCCCCACACCGTGCCGAACAGGCCGACGTAGGGCGAGACGGAACCGACCGAG